>SKSM01000138.1 GCA_007122985.1 Nitriliruptoraceae bacterium
CGGGGCGCGCCGGCCCACTTCTTGGCGATCACGTCTGGGCTCGGCACACGGACGTTGCGGGCGAGGCGCACCCACTCGAGGCTCCGGATGACCCGGTAGCTGATGTCGATCTGTCCCCGCAGCAGCCCATGGCGGGCCGAAGTGGGAAAGGCGTGGTGGTTGTTGTGCCACGACTCCCCGAACGACAGCACGGACAGCGGCCAGTTGTTGGTGGCTTGGTCACGCGTGGCGAAGGGTCGCTCACCGAAGAAGTGGCAGATCGAGTTGATGCTCCACGTCACATGGTGCAGCAGGAAGATGCGCACGACCGACGCCCACAGGAAGGTGCTCAGGGCCAGCCACAGCGAGCCGGTCAGCGCCAGCGCCAGCAGTGGGGGCAGGACGAACGAGGCGACCGCGAGCGCGGGAAAGGCACGGTCGACGCGACGCAGTACCGGATCGTCCTGCAGGTCGGGCGCCCACCGATCCACATCGGTGCGCTCCGGGGTCAGGAACCAGCCGATGTGGGCGTGCCACAGCCCGCGCAGCGTGCCTCGCACACCTGAGCTCTCCACCAGATGCGGCGAGTGGGGATCACCGTAGGCGTCGGCGTAGGCATGGTGCCTGCGGTGGGTGGCGACCCACTCGATCACGTTGCCCTGCACCGCCATCGACCCGGCGACGGCAAGCACGGCGCGCACCACGGCGGGAGCCTGGAAGCTGCGGTGGGTGAACAAGCGGTGGTAGCCAACCGTCACGCCGATGGTCGTGAAGGCGTAGAAGAAGACGAACAGCCCGAGCTCGAGGGGACCGATCCCACGGCCCCACAGGGCCGCGATGGCCAGACCCACGCCGAGCAGCGGCCCGACGGTGAGGACCATGACCGCGCGGCGCTGGAAGCGCAGTTCGGCATCGTCGAGGTGGTAGACCCCCGAGATGTCAGGCGGGCCCTCTTCGGCCAGCCCGCGCTCCATGATCTCCTCCGCATCGGGAGGCAGAACAGCGTCGGGGTAGGCGGGCGCGGAACTCGACATGGAAGACGCTCCAGACAAGCGGACGTGTACTGGCCGCCACGTTGTCTGGAGCGACGGGGGCAGTCTACCGCTCCGCATCCCTGGACGCGACGGCCGGTTCTCGCCGAGGCAGCCCACGCGCGCAGCACGACCTCCGGTTCCAGACTCGTGAGCCGTGCTGGCAGGCTGTGGCCGGCCGGTGGCGGTCACGACCGGCCGCGTCGGCGCACCACTGTTCGTGCGAACCGGAGGGACCGTGACCCGCGCACTCGCCCAGCGGCTCGGCGGCCGCCTGCGCCTCGACGAGGGGCTCGACTGCGACGGCCTGCCCGAGCAGGTGTGCGAGGACGTGCCCGCCAACACGGTGCGGATGGTCGGGGCACTGACCCTGCAGCGCATCGGCGACGTCGTCGTCGACGCCAGGACGGTGCTGCCGTGGGTGCTGGCGGCGGTCGGCGCACCTGCCGGGCTGACCGGGCTGCTGGTGCCGATTCGCGAGTCGGGGTCGATGCTGCCCCAGGCGGTCCTGGCGGGTCGGGTACGTCGAGCCGCGGTACGCAAGTGGGTGTGGGTGGCGGGGGCGGCCGGTCAGTTCGTTGCGGTCGGCGGCATGGCCCTGGCCGTGGCCACCTCGTCGGGTGTCTTGGCGGGACTGAGCATCATCGCGGCGCTCACGGCCTTCGCACTTGCCCGGTCGCTGTCGTCGATCGCGTCCAAGGACGTGCTCGGGCGGACAATCCCCAAGGGCAGGCGCGGACGGGTCAACGGCTGGGCGACGCTGATGGCCGGAGTGGTCGCCGTCACGGTGGGGCTGACGATCCGGCTGTTCGGTGGGGACGACATCGGTGCCGGCGCCTACGCCGTGCTGCTCGCAGCCGCATCACTGGTGTGGCTCGCTGCGGCTGCCGCGTTCGCAACCGTCACCGAACCCCCGGGTGACCGAGACCAGAGCAAGCGGGACGGCTGGCTGGCACCGGCACGTGCGCTGCTGCGGTCGGACGGCGCCTTCCGGCGGTTCGTCGCCGCGCGGGGGCTGATGCTGGTCTCCGCCCTCAGCCCGCCGTTCGTGGTCGCGTTGGCCGCGCAACACACCGACAGCCGGTTCTCCGAGCTCGGGCTGTTCGTCGTCGCCTCAGGGGTCGCGGCGATGCTGGGAGGACGGTTCTTCGGAGGACTGGCGGACCGCTCGAGCCGACTGGCGATGATGATCGGTGCCGGCGGGTCATCGGTGGTCGTCCTTGCGCTGTTGGCGATGCTCGCGTTGGCGTCGACACCGCACGGGGCGTGGGTGTTCGTCACCGCCTATCTGCTGCTCGCACTCGCCCACACCGGGGCGCGGGTCGGCCGCAAGACCCTGGTGGTCGACCTGGCCACCGGCAACCGCCGGACGGACTACGTCGCGGTGTCCAACACCGTCATGGGCATCGTGCTCCTGGCCACCGGTGCGGTCAGTGCCGCGCTCGCCCAGCTGGGGGTGGAGATCGCGCTGCTGTTCCTGGCATCACTCGGCCTCGTCGGGGTCCTGGTCACCCGCAGCATCCCGCAGCCGGACACCGGGTCCGAGCCGGAACCCCGCACGCAGCGGTGAGCCACATCGACATCGAGGTGGCCGCAACGTCGCCTGCCGACGTCGTCCGCCGCGTCGCGGCGCGGCTGCTGGTCGACCTCAGCCGCTCCCGGCGGTGAGACGGTCGACCTCGGCGAGCTGCTCCGCGGTCAGCTCCCAGCCTGCGGCCGTGACGTTCGCCTCGACCTGCTCGACGGTGGTCGCTCCAGCGATGACCGAGGCGACCACGGTTCGGGATGCGAGCCACGACATCGCCAGCTCGAGCAGCGACCGACCGTGCCCCTCGGCGAACTGGCGCAGCCGCTCGACGGTGTTGAGCCGCTCGGGGGCGAGCTCGGCCTCGCGCCGTTCCGGGGGACGGCTCGAGATCCGCCACGCCGGGTCGGGCTCCTCGCCCATGCGGTACTTGCCGGTCAGCAGCCCGCTCGCCAGCGGGAAGTACGGCAGCACGGCGAGTCGATTGCGTTGGACGGCGGCGAGCTGCGCGCCCTCGAAGCCGCGTTCGAGCAGGTTCCACCGGTCCTGGGCCGATTCGAAGCGCGGCAGCCCGGCTGATCGTGCTGCTGCCTCCGCGGTGTCCATCTGTGCGGGTTCGAGGTTCGAGTGCCCGATGGCGCGGACCTTGCCGGCCTCGACGAGCTCGCCGAGCGCTCCGAGCGTCTCCTCGATCGGAACGTCGGGGTCGGGACGGTGCAGCTGGTAGAGGTCGATGTGCTCGACCCCCAGCCGGTGCAGGCTGTCGTCGCAGGCCGAGCGCACGTAGTCAGGGTGGGCGCCGCGACGATGCTCGTCCAGCTCCATGCCGAACTTCGTCGCGATCACCGCCTCGTCACGACGGCCGGAAAGTGCCGCGCCGAGCAACTCCTCGGAGCGGCCGGCGCCGTAGGCGTCGGCGGTGTCGAACAGTGTGATCCCGGCATCCAGCGCCGCATGCACGACCCGCTCGGCGGCCGCTGCATCGATGCGACGACCGAAGTTGTTGCACCCGAGGCCGACCACCGACACCTCGAGCACCCCGATCCTGCGCTGCTGCACCACCTGGCTCCTCGAACGACGATTTCCCGAGCGTAGAGGGCCGTCAGGCCCTGTCCGGACACGCGGCCAGATGGTGGGATCGAGCCGGACGCACTTCCCCCGCTTGGGAGAACGACGGTCATGTCCGGTGTCGGAACGGGCCTGCTGTGCCCCTTCGACCTCACCGTCGATCAGATCGCCCGGTTCCTCAACGCCGAGCTGACCGACGACCCCGTCTACGACGGCATCGAGCTGCAGTGGTTCGACGACGCCTGGCACGGCACCGGGATGCTCGCGTTCCTGTCACGACGGGTCGACCGTCGTGTCGACTACTACGTCGACCCCGGCCTCACCCTGGACCGGTCCAGCTACCAGCTCGGGGGCGGAACCGGCCGGTGGGTGACCACCGACTTCGAGCAGGCCCGTCTGGAGGTCGACACCGACGGTGTGGTCGCCGACGTGCGGTTCACGGACGTGGACGGCAGGACCGTCGAGGTGGCGGTCGACGACCGCGGCACCGGCAAGCGCCACGGCGGAGAGCTGCTCGCTCCGGTCGGCAGCGGGATCGACGATCCCGCCTCGCTGTTGCTCGTCTACCTGCACGGCTTCGACCTGCTGCGGCGTGGTGGGCGCCCACCACGGATTCGGATCGACGGTCGGCCGGCGTCCACCGGCGCCCTCCCCGGAGGGGTCCTCCACCGGCGGCACCTGATCAAGGCGGCCGCGCCGCTGACGGTCGCGACCCTGTGCCGGACCCGGACCGGACCGCTGGACCCGGTCGACCCCGACGACCCCGGGGACGTCCGTCTCGACGACGCTGCCTCCGGCATCGTCGGGCTGGCCACGCGGCACGGTGAGGCCACCGCCACGCTCAGCCTCGATCCAGCCTTCCCCCAGCTGGCAACGCTGGCTGAGGGACGGCCCGAGACCGGGTCGTGGCGGGTGGCGGTCGACGGCGCTGCGATCACCGGCGGCGACTGGCGGGCCGTGCGCCACGGTCAGCGCGTCGAGCTCGAGCTGGAGGTCACCCGGCGCTGGGATCCGCCGCCGCGGCAGCCGGCGCTGATGTGGCTCGTCACCCGCGTGGTGCCGACGTTCCGGCGCTGGCCGACGACCTACTGCTGGGCGGCGGAGATCTCTCTCGAGGAGGGTCGCGCAGGCGTCTCGGCGGGCTGGGAGCGCACCGGCGGTGCGCGCGACGACGCCTATCGGCGCGCCACCCGCGGCTGAGTCGGCCACACCGCGGCGAGCCCGGTCGCCGGCCCAGCCGGTCAGCCGCCGGCGATGGATCCCACGAGGCGCAGCGGCTCACGGCCCGTGACGACCGGCTCGGGCAGCTCGGTCTCCGCAGACGCGTCGGAGAAGTCCTCCCCGGCCGCGTAGATGCGGATCATCGGCCGCCGAGCGCCGGTCTCCCGGTCACGGACCGTGCCGACCAGGGGCGCGTGTGCAGACTCCAGCGCGTCGAGGGTGGCAGCCAGCGTGACCGGTGGTGACACGGTGACGACCACCTCGCCGGTGACCTTGGCGAGCGTCCGCAGCTGGTACGGCATGGCAATGCGGACCGGGACCGTCGCCGGCGGTGACGTGCGGGCCTGCTGCGTGCTCATGGCAGCGTCTGCACCTCGACCGACAGCACCCGCGGCAGGTCGTGGACGATCGGCCTCCAGTGATCGCCCTCGTCCGATGAGACGTAGACCTGCCCGCCGGTGGTCCCGAAGTAGATGCCGCAGGGGTCCAGGCTGTCCACCGCCATCGCGTCGCGCAGGACGTTGACGTAGCAGTTGGACTGCGGCAGTCCGTCTGTGAGCGGCTCCCACTGGTCGCCGCCGGTGCGCGAGCGGAAGACCCGGAGCCGACCGTCCGGCGGGAAGTGCTTCTCGTCGCTGGTGATCGGCACGACGTAGACGGTGTCGGGGTCGTGGGCGTGCACGTCGATGGTGAAGCCGAAGTCGCTGGGCAGGTTGCCGCTGATCTCGTGCCAGGACCTGCCACCGTCGTCGGAACGCATCACGTCCCAGTGCTTCTGCATGTAGACGACGTCCGGGCGGGCGGGGTGACGGGCGAGCTTGTGCACACAGTGGCCGACCTCGACGTCCGGCTCGGGGAGGAACTCCGAGCGCAGCCCCTGGTTCGCCAACTGCCAGGTCGCACCCCCGTCGTCGGTGGCGAGCACACCCGCCGCGGAGATGGCCGCGAGCAGCTGCGAGGGATCGTCGGGATGGGGCAGCACGGTGTGCAGGCACAGTCCTCCCGCACCCGGCGCCCAGGAGGAGGCCGTCTCGTGGCCGCGCAGCCCCGGCAGCTCCGACCACGACCGTCCTCCGTCGGTGGTGCGAAACAGCGCCGCGTCCTCGACCCCGGCATAGACGGTGTCGGGGTCGTCCGCCGACGGTGTCAGATTCCACACCCGCGTGAAGCGCCAGGGCATCGACGACCCGTCGTAGAACAGGTGTGTGCCCGGCTCCCCGTCGTAGGAGAACTCGTTGCCGACCGGCTCCCAGTTCGCGCCCCCGTCATCCGAGCGTTGGATCACCTGGCCGAACCAGCCGTTCGACTGGGATGCGTAGAGCCGATCGGGGTCCGCCGCCGAACCGTTGACGTGGTAGACCTCCCAGCCGCCGAACAACGGCTCAGAGACCTCCCACGACGTTCGGTCGTGGTCCGAGCTGAGTACGAATCCACCCTTGGCCGTGCCGACCAGAACTCGAATGCCGCCCATGGCTCCACGCTCCCCACGTTCCGTGTGACCGGTGGCTCCCCTCCAGGGCCACCGACCTCGGATCATGCCAGCATTTCTCGCGCATGGACAGAGCCGGTGTCGCCGTGCGCGCACGGTCGCGTCGGCCGACCCGCCGCCGCGCTCGAAGCGCCGCCGCCGATGCAGGTCAGGTCGCGCTGGAAGTGCCTGCCCCGCTCCACACCGTCAGCTGCTCGCTCAGTGCGCCACGCAGGTCGGGCTCGCCGATCTCCTCGAGCTCGTAGGTCGCGCGCCGCACCGGGTGCCCGACGTCCAGCACCCGTGACAGGTCGATCGGGGTCCCCACGACCACGACGTCACAGCTGGCGGCGCGCAGCGTCGCCGACAGCTCCTGGATCTGCCGTTGGCCGTAGCCCATCGCCGGCAGCACCGGCCCGATGTCGGGGTAGGCCGCGTAGGTCTCGGCGATGCTGCCGACCGCGAACGGGCGAGGATCGACCAGCTCGCGCGCCCCTCCGGCCCGCGCGGCGACCGTCCCGGCGCCGTAGGGCATCCCACCGTGGGTGATGGTCGGCCCGTCCTCGACCACCACCACCCGTGCGTCGGCGAGGTCCGGCCCGGGCCCCAGGCTGACCGGCGAGGCAGCCCGGACGATCGTCGCGGTCGGATTCAGGGACTCGATGCTGTGTGTCAGCGCCGTCACGTCGGCCGTGTCAGCGACGTCGACCTTGTTGATCACCACGACGTCGGCCATGCGCAGGTTGGTCTCGCCCGGGTGGTAGCGCCGCTCGTGACCGGGGCGCAGCGGATCGGCGACCGTGATCAGCACGTCCGGCCGCACGAACGGGAAGTCGTTGTTCCCACCGTCCCAGATGATCACGTC
Organism: Nitriliruptoraceae bacterium; assembly: GCA_007122985.1. Lineage (GTDB taxonomy): Bacteria > Actinomycetota > Nitriliruptoria > Nitriliruptorales > Nitriliruptoraceae > SKTG01. The sequence continues at coordinate 7,158 of SKSM01000138.1, forward strand.
CGCCTCGGCCTGCGCCTCGGCCAGGATCCGGGCGTAGTCGACACCGGCGTAGACCACCATGCCCATCGACACCGGCGTCTCGTACTCCTCGCGCTCCTCGATGGTCGGGTCGGACGCGTCGATGTCATCGAGGCTTGCGAACCGTTGCACCGCCATTCGCTCGAGATCCCCGTAGGGCATCGGGTGCCGGATCAGCACGGTGCGCAGGCCCGCATCCATCAGCAGCCGACCGACGCGGCGACTGGTCTGGCTCTTGCCGCAGCCGGTGCGCACCGCGCAGACCGCGACGACCGGCTTGGTGCTGTGCAGCATCGACGCTGTCGGACCGACAATGCGAAAGTCCGCGCCCGCCGCCAGCACCCGCGAGGCGGTGTGCATCACCTCCTCGTGGGAGAGATCGGAGTAGGCGTGCACCACGTCGGTGACGGCATGCCGATCGATCAGCTCCTCGAGCTCGGACTCGGGCCGGATCGGCACGCCGTTTGGATAGCGGGCGCCGCTCAGCGCCGGCGGATAGGAGCGTCCGTCGATGCCCGGGATCTGCGTGGCCGTGAACGCCACCACCTCGTGGCCAGGGTCCTCACGGAACACGGTGTTGAACACGTGGAAGTCACGGCCGGCGGCCCCCATGATGATCGTGCGCTGGCCCATGATCGACCCTTCTGGTCCCGACGGACGGCCACGCGGTACCCCGGTGGTGTTGCACCTGAAGGGTGTCCGCTCGGCGGCCACCAACCCAGGGACGTGCGCCTCCGATCAGGGGGACCAAGGTCGCGACGGCTCGACCGTCATGCCCGGGCCCACCCGCCGGGGCAACTCGTCCGGATCAACCGGACAAACCGCCCCAACCAGCCCACGAAAGACGCCCCGAGGCACCGCCCACCACGTCGGTGGGGCAACTCGTCCGGATCAACCGGACAACCCGCCCCAACCAGCCCGCCACCCCCGCCCCGCGGCACCGTCCCTACGCCGCGCGGCGGTAGACGAGCATCGTCAGGGGGCCGAAGACGGCGACCAGCGCGGCGCTGATCATCAGCACGATCGCGATCTCGCCGCCGACCGCGTGCCCGTGCATGAGCCCGCGCATCGCCGTGACCAGCAGGGTGATCGGGTTGACCGTGACGAACGCCTCCAGCCAATTCGGCAGCGTCTCCGGTGGCACGAACACGTTGCTCACGAACGTGAGGGGAAACAGCACCATCATGCTCAGGCCCATCAGGGCCTCTTCCGAGCGCATCACGATGCCGAGGGTCGTCCAGATCCACGACAGCGAGAAGCAGAACACCAGCAGCAGGCCCACGCCGGCGGCGACGCCGCCAACCCCGGCGTCGGGCCGGAACCCGAGCACCAGCCCCAGCACCAGGATCACCGTCGATGCGAGGGTGTAGCGAACCCCGTCGGCGAGCAGCGGGCCGACCAGCGTCGACGGCCGCCAGATCGGCAGCGACCGGAACCGGTCGTGGACGCCCTTCTGGATGTCACGGTTGAGCGTGAGCCCGGTGTACATCGTGATCATCGCCACGGTCATCACCAGGATGCCGGGCAGCACCTGCTGGAGGTAGGCGCTGGTCGAGCCCGCCAGCGCACCACCGAACAGGTAGGTGAACATCAGCAGGAACATGATCGGGAACATCGTCACGTCGAACAGCTGCTCGGGCACGTGCTTGATCTTGAGCATCGCACGCCACCAGAACGTCAGTGACGCCGACCAGCCACCCGGAGCCTCCGGCCGTGACCCGACGGCCAGCGCGGTCAGGACGGCATCGCTGGCCACGGACTGCGCCTCGGTCCGTTCGGTGGATGGAGCGCTCACGCGGTCACCTCCTGGCTGGTCGCACCGGACGGATCGAGCCCGTCGCCGTCCTCTGCGCGCTGGTCCGCAGCTGGCCGTCCGGTCAACGTCAGGAACACCTCGTCGAGGCTCGGCTGACCGAGGCTGAAGTTCGCGACCTCGACGCCGGCGTCGGTCAGCTCCGACAACGCGTAGGCCACCCGCGCGGTGTCGGTGACGCGTGCGGACAGTGCCGCGGGATCGCCGTCGACCTGGATTGAGGCGTCCAAGGTGCGGGCGAGCAGCTCTTCGGCCCGGAGGCGCTGCTCCGGGTCGTGCAGCCGTACGTGCAGCACGCCGACCCCGACCGAGGCCTTGAGCTGGCTGCTGCTGCCCTCGGCGATCACCCGGCCGTGGTCGATCACGGCGATGCGGTCGGCAAGCTGGTCGGCTTCGTCGAGGTACTGGGTGGTCAGCAGCACCGTGGTGCCGCCGCTGACCAGCGCACGGACGATCTCCCAGACCTGGTTGCGGCTGCGCGGATCGAGCCCGGTCGTCGGCTCGTCGAGGAAGATCAGGTCCGGGGTGACCAGGATGCTCGCGGCGATGTCGATCCGACGGCGCATCCCGCCGGAGTAGGTCTTGACCTGTCGACCGGCCGCGTCGGTCAGCCCGAACGCCTCCAACAATCCGTCCGCGCGCGTCGCGGCGTCCCGCCACCGGTGCCCCCACAGGCGGCCGAGCAGCACCAGGTTCTCACGACCCGAGAGGTCCTCGTCGACCGAGGCGAACTGGCCGGTCATGCTCACCCGTCGCCGGATGAGCTTGGGTTCGGTGACCACGTCGTGGCCGAGCACCCGGGCCGTGCCCGCATCGGGGCGTAGCAGCGTGGCCAGCATCCGCAGTGCGGTGGTCTTGCCGGCGCCGTTGGGCCCCAGCACGCCGTAGAGCGCGCCGGGCGCGACCTCGATCTGCAGACCGTCGACCGCACGGGTGCTGCCGAAGTGCTTGACCAGGCCGTCGACGTACACGGCCGGATGTGCGGATCCGTTCACGCGTCGTGCTCCTCGATCCCCCCGTATGCCGGTTCAACATACGCCGTGAAGCCCACTTCAAGTCAAGGCCGGCCGGTCGTGGCCCCGTCAGGTTCGCCGGACGCGTCCTCGTGTCGACACGACCGCCGCCTCACCGGGAGCTGCGTGGGCGCAAGGACCTCGGGGGTCGGGTCCGTGGCCCCTGTGCTGGCGCCCCGCATGCGTGGAACATAGACGGCCCCCGACCGCCCGGCACGCCGAGGTCGACGAGACGTCGGGCTCCCGGGCACGGAGTGGTGATACCCCATGGCTGCCAAGAGCAACCTCGGAGCAGCCCGGGCGCCGAACACGCTCGGGTTGCTGAAGAACCACGAAGCCGACTGGATGCTGCAGCGCACGTTGGCCTACATGAACGTGCAAGCGGCTGAGATCGGAGAGGTCCGAACCATCGCGGGGCAGATCGACGAACGGGACCCTGAGAGTTGGCCGTCCGCCTGGTCCGAGGTGGCTGGGCTCGTGGAGGCCCACGGCGACAAGGCGCTGGCCGACGGTGACCAGGTCGCGGCCCGGCAGGCGTTCCTGCGGGCCTCCAACTACTTCCGGGCCGCGGAGTACGGCTGTGTTCCCAGCCACCCCCGGTTCGACGAGCTGTGGGAGCGCGGCGTGGCGGCCTTCCGCAAGGCGGCGGTGCTGTTCGATCCGCCGGTCGAGGCGATCGAGGTGCCCTTCGAGGGGGCGCAGCTGCCGGGCTACTTCTGGCGGCCCGAGGGCACCGACACCGAACGCCCGACCCTGATGGTGGCGGGTGGCAACGACGACACGATCGAGGAGGACTTCCTCATCATCGGACCGGCCGCGGTGGCCCGGGGCTACAACTTCTTCACCTTCTCCTACCCGGGGCACCGAAACGCCGTCCACACCGACCCGGCACAGGTCAAGCGGCCCGACTACGAGGTGCCCTTCGCCGCTGCGCTGGATGTCCTGCAGGGCCTGCCCGGGGTGGACGAACGCATCGCGCTGATGGGTTTCAGCGGCGGTGGCTACGTCGCACCGCGGGTGGCGATGCACGACCAGCGCATCGTGGCGGTCATCGCCAACAACCCGATGATCGACTACGCGCGGGTCGCCGACGCGTTGCTCGGTCCGATGATCCGCCGCGTTCCCGCCCGGCTGCTGCGGTGGGCGATCGACCGCAAGCTGGCCCACGACCCGATGATGCGCGCCTACCTGGAGTACGGGCTGTGGACCGCCGGCTACCACGACATGGGGCTGTACGACTGGTTGCACGACCCCCAGGCCCAGGCGCACTGGGCGAGGTTCGCCATCGCCGACGATCTCGAGCGCATCACCTGCCCCGCGCTCTCGCTCGTCGGCGCCGGTGAGGGCGAGGAGATGCTGACCCAGACCCGCGAGTACCACGACGGGATCGGCTCTGAGCGCAAGCAGATGCACGTCTTCACCCTCGAGGAGGACGGCTCCTACGACCACTGCATGCTCGACAACCACTCGCGCATGCAGCAGGTGACCTTCGCCTGGCTCGACGAGACCCTCACCGCGCTCGCGACCACCTCGAACCGCTGACCGGGACCGCCGGCGGCCGCGCGCAGCCGCCGGCGCTCACTCGACCACCAGCTCGTCCTCGCCGTCGGGTACCTCGACGACGATCCGGGTGACGCGGTACTCGCCGTCGACCTCGTCGAGTTCGAGGTTGAGCCGGCCGGGCCGCAGGTCCATCGTCCCGGGCAGCTGCTCGTCACCGCGGCGCATGATGCGCACGGACTCCGACTCCTCGACCTCGTCCTCGCGCAGCCCCAGCAGGGACTCGGCGCGCTCGCGCGCCCCGTCCCGGTCGAACGCCTCCGGCGCGTCCGGATCGACCTGCTCCAGGTCGTCGTCGGGGACGGCCTCGTCGGCGTCGCCTGGCGGCGCGGTCGTGCCGCCGTCCTGCTCGCCGCAGCCGGCCAGCACGAGGCCGGCGAGCACCGCGCCCACCACCAGTGACCACCCCACCCGTGTCCGCCGCATCGTCAACCACCTCGAGCCAGGATCTGTCGCGTTCCGTGGTCGGTGTGACGTCGTGGGCGCACCTCCGGTTCCACGCGGGCCGACGAGCCGTCCGGGCCGCTGTCGCGGTTCACTGCACGCAGAACTCGTTGCCCTCCGGGTCGGTCATCGTGGTGTGGAAGGCGCCCGGCTCGTCGACCCGGTACTGCTCGGTCGCGCCGAGCCCGGCGAGACGGGCCACCTCGTCGTCGATGCGGTCACGTCCGACGTTGAGGTCGAGGTGGAGGCGGTTCTTGACCGTCTTGTGCTCGGGGACGTTGAGGAACAGCAGGCGGCGCGGCGCGGGATCCGCGAACGGGTCGCGGTCCACGTCGTCGGGGTGGCGGATCGCCGCGCCGGTGGCCCAGAACAGCTGCCCGTCCACCTCGACGACGTCGTCGTCGCCGGCCACACCCTGCTCGAGGAGGTCACGGATCATCGCCTCGTGGTCCTCGACCACGTAGCCGAGCGCCGCGGCCCAGAACCGGGCCTGGGCGTGCGCATCGCGTGCATCGAAGGTCAGCTGGTAGCCGATCGGGTTCACGGGTGCTCCTGCCACCGGGTACGACCACCACGCTAGACATCTCGCGGACCGATCATGTCCGCGGAGGCGTCGACCGGTCGGTGACGGCGCCGAACGCCGGCCCGCTCGCCTGCAGATGGTGGCCGAGCCGGCGCAGCGCATCGACCAGCTCCGGCGGCTCGAGCACCTCCAGCCCGCAGACCAGGCCCACCAGGTAGCGCGCCAGCCAGTCGAGGTCGTGGGCACCGATGCGCAGCAGCGTGGTGGTCGCCGACTCGGGCTCCAGCTGCCCGACGGTGGGCGGCACGCGGCGGGCGGCGTCGGCGTGTGGTAGCTCCAGGCGCACGCGCGCCGACCAGGTGTACGCGGCGACGGTGACCGCCTCGGCCACCAGCGCCACCGGATCGGGCGGGTCGGTGAACCGCACCCGGCCACCGAGCGGCTCGGCCGCATCCACCCGGTCGACCCGGAAGGTCCGCCAGGCGTCGCGGCGGACGTCCTGGGCGACGAGGTACCAGCGTCGATCGGCATGCACGACCCGCAGCGGTGCCACGTCGCGGCGGGTGGTGCGGCCGTGCGCGTCGGTGTAGTCCAGCGCCACGTACTCCCCGCGGCGGCAAGCCAGCGCCAGGGCCGCGAGCACCGACGGGTCGGCAGGGTCGCCGGCAGGCCCGGCCAGGCTGACCACGTCCTCGGCCAGCGCCTCGACGCGGGCGTGCAGGCGGCGCGGCAGCAGGCCCTCGAGCTTGGCGACCGCGGAGACGGCCGCGCTCGAACGGTCGGAGATCCCGCTCAGGGTGGCCACGCGCAGTCCGACGGCCAGGATGACCGACTCGTCGTCGGTCAGCACCAGCGGCGGCAGCACCGACCCGGCGTGGAGGCGGTAGCCGCCCTCCCGCCCGGCGGAGGCGTCGACCGAGTAGCCGAGCTCACGCAGCCGGGTGATGTCGCGCCGGACGGTCCGGCTGGTGACGCCCAGCTCCTCGGCCAGCTCCTGCCCGGCCCAGTCCGGGCGCTGCTGGAGCAACGCCATCAGCCGCAGCAGTCGCACCGTGGGATCCATGCCGGCAGTGTCGCAGCTGCTGCGGACAGCATCCGTCCGTCATCCAGCTTGCCGAGTGCCGCGAGCAGGTCCACCGCGACCACCTCGCACGCGCCGCACGGACCACCCCGCCCGTACGGCGAGCCGCGGCCTACCTGCGCCAGGTCACGCAGCTGGTGTCGACCTCGCGCGGTGGTGGCCGGTAGCCCTCCGCCACGCTGCCGAGGTGGATCAGCGCCACCAGCTGCTCCTCGGCGCCGACGCCGAGGTGTGCCAGCACCTGCGGATGCCGGGCATACCAGCCGGTGCGCCACATCGAGCCGTAGCCGTGGGCGGTCGCGGCGATGCACAGGTTGTGGGCCGCGGCACCGGCGGCGATGAGCTGCTCCCACGCCGGCACCGTCTCGTGGGGGGTGAGCCGCGCGATCACCGCCACCAGCACCGGCGAGCGCTGCGGCTTGCCCCGGGCGCGGTC
>SKSM01000012.1 GCA_007122985.1 Nitriliruptoraceae bacterium
CGCCCCCGCCGCCGGGGGCGCCACCGCCCGGCGACGCTGCGCCGGGCACGCCACCACCGCAGCCGCCCCCGGACCACGAGCCGCATGCGGCGACGGACGAGGTGCCGCCGGAGGTCGGGCGCTTCACCGAGCCACGACGGCTGCACCCGGCGTCGGTGGTCCTCGGCATCCCGCTCGCACAGCTGATCCAGATCCTGATCGTCCCGGTGTTCGCCGGCTTCGCGGCAGGAGGCCTGTTCAGCCTGTTCTTCCTGGCGATCGCCGGTGCGCTCGGGCTGATCGTGCGGGTCCTCGACTGGCAGTTCCGCCGCTTCTCGTTCGACGGCGAGGTGCTGCGCGTCGACCACGGTGTGCTCAGCCGCAACCGCCGCAGCCTGGACGTCGCCCGCATCCAGCAGGTCGAGATCCAGCGAACAGCGGTGGCGCGGCTGTTCGGGCTCGCGGCCATCCGTGTGGAGACCGCCGGCAGCGCCAGCGAGCCGGAGGTCGATCTGCGGGTCATCCCCGAGGACGACGCGGTCGCCCTGCGCTCGGCGGTGCGCACGATGCAGCTGCGGCTGTCGGCGACCGAGGGCGGGGAGCCCGGCGACGTCGACGAGCCCACGACCCACCACGTCCTGTCGGTTCCGATGAAGCACGTGGTGATCAGTTCGGTGACCGGCGCCCGACTGCTGGTGCTGCCGGCGGTGATCGGTGGTCTGTTCCAGTTCGTCGGCCAGCAGGTCGGCAATTTCGTCAACCAGATCACCGAGTTTCTGATCGAACGCGGCCTCACCGTCACCGACGCCGGGCTCGGCGCCGGCCCCGACTGGTCCGTCGTCGCCGTCGGGACCGCGGTCGTGGTCCTGCTGAGCGTCGTCGCCGCGATCGTCGTCGGCGTCTTCCGCGACGGCCGCTTCCGCATCGAGCGCTACGACGACGACCTGCACATCTCACGGGGCCTGATCTCCACCCGGGAATCGGTCGTGCCCCTGCGGCGCATCCAGCTGGTCGAGGTCAACCGCAACTGGCTGCGCCGGCTGCTGGGCTACGCCACGGTCCGCATCCGCTCCGCCGGTGGCTCGACCGGCGGCGACGGACGGGTCAACGTGCCCCTGCTGCCGGACGGACAGATCGACGAGCTGCTCACCGAGGTGCTGCCGAACGTGCCGGGCGTTCCACCGCTGCGCTCCCACCCGCCCGAGGCGCTGCGTCGCACGCTGTTTCGGTGGCTGCGTCCCGCGGCGGTGACCATCGCGGTGGTGTGGCTCGCGCCCGTCGTGGTCGAGGCGCTCGACGTCCGCGTCGTCGACTGGCTGCGCTATCTCGTGCTCGCGCTGCTGCCCATCAACGCCGTGCTGGCCGTCGTGGAGTACCGGCAGCTCGCCCACGGACTCACCGCGCTGGTCCTGGCGTCGCGCCGCGGCGCGCTGTCGATCTCCACCAGCCTGGCGCCGGTCGTCAAGGTGCAGGCCGTGACCACCCGTCGCAGCCCGTTCCAGCGCCACCTCGGGCTGAGCACGCTCATCGCCCATGTGGCCGGGCCGGGAGCCAGCGTCGAGGTGATGGACGCCGGCGAGGGTGACGCAGCCGAGCTGCACGAGTCGCTGAGCGCCCATGCCGCCTCGCCCATCCCGGTCGTGCCGGAGGATCCGGCTGCCATCGGGCGCGCCCACACCACCGACCCCGACGGATCAGCGTAGACATCACCGTCCCGGCCGTCCGCGCGCCCTTGAGCGCTCAGGACGCGGCGAGGCCCGCTCCACGCAGCGCAACCCGGAAGTCGTGCGGGTTGCTGGCCGCGCCAAGCGCGTCGCGCAGTGACACCTCGCCGTCACCGTAGAGCTGCAGCAGGTGCTGGTCGAAGGTCTGCATGCCGTAGTAGCCACCCTCGGCGATGGCGTCGTCGATCAGGGGCAGCTGGTCCGGGTCCATCAGGAACTCGTAGATGCGGGTGGTCATCACCAGCACCTCGACGACCGCGACGCGACCTTCGCCGGTCGCACGGGGCACCAGCCGCTGACAGACGATGCCCTTGAGCGAGTTGGACAGCGACAGCCGGGCCTGTGCCTGCTGCTCCTTGGGGTACATGTCGACGATGCGGTTGATGGTCTCGCGCGCGTCGGTGGTGTGCAGGGTCGAGATCACCAGGTGGCCGGTCTCGGCCGCCTGCAGGGCCGCCGTCACCGTCGGCAGGTCGCGCATCTCTCCGATGAAGATCACATCCGGGTCCTGCCGGGACACCGCCGTCAGCCCGGTGGCGAAGTCATCGGTGTCCACGCCGACCTCGCGCTGGTCGATGATGGCGTGATCGTCGCGGTGCATGACCTCGATGGGGTCCTCGAGGGTGACCACGTGGCAGCGCCGTGTGGCGTTGATGTGGCTGATCATCGCCGCCGTGGTCGTGGTCTTGCCCGAACCCGTCGGACCGGTCACCAGCACCAGGCCGCGCTGCTCCTCGGCGAGCTTGCGCACGGCCGGTGGCAGCCCGAGCGAGGGGAAGTCGGCGCTGCCGGGCAGCACCCGACGGCAGACGATCCCCACGGCGCCACGCTGACGGAAGACGTTCGCGCGGAAACGGCCGAGCCCCCGCACGGAGTGGGCGAAGTCGACCTCGCTGTGGGCGTTGAAGATCGCCCAGAGCCGTTCGTCGAGCATCTCCGCGGCGAGCTCCGCGGTGTCGTTCTCCGAGAGCGGCGGCAGGGTGCTGATGGGCTTGAGGTCACCATCGACCCGGACATAGGCCGGCCCACCGGCCTTCAGGTGGAGATCGGAACCACCGGACTCCACCAGGTGCTGCAGGTATTCATCGACACGCGTCACGTTGGCGACCTCACACTGCTTCGGACGGCGGGCGCGGAGCTACGCCCCCCTCATCGACCGCCGACGGCACCGGCTTGAGTCGCTGTGCGGGCAGGCCCGCCGCCGGCACCGCGGTCACACCTCGAGCGACACCGTCCACGGCCCGTCGTTGACCAGGTGCACGCGCATGGCGCTGCGGAACCGGCCCGTGGCCACGGTCGCGCCGAGCTCGGCGAGCCGGGCGACGACCCGTTCGATGAGTGGTTCGGCCACGTCGGGCCTGGCCGCCCGGACGTACGAGGGGCGCCGCCCCTTCCGGGTGTCCGCATACAGCGTGAACTGGCTGACGACCAGCAGTTCGGCGCCGAGGTCCTCCGCGCTGAGGTTCGCCACGCCGTCGGCGTCGTCGAAGACGCGCAGCTGCCAGACCCGCTCGGCGAGCCTGGTCGCCGTCGCGGTGTCGTCGTCGTGGGTGGCGCCCACCAGCACCACCAGCCCGGGGCCGATCCGTCCCGTCTCCTCGAAGGGGCCGGAGGCGTCCGGTGCGGCGCTCACCGCCGCCTCGGTGACCCGCTGGATGACCGCACGCATGCATGCTCCTACCGCTCACCGACGGGCTCTGGGCCCCGGCTCGGGCCCGGAACAGCCGCCGAGACTACGCGTGGCAGTGCACGAGCGCCCGTCCGCGCCGTCCACCTGCTCGCTACCCTCGGCCCATGGCCAGGTACCCGACGCGACGCGCCACCTCCGCTGGCGGGGTGGTCTGCGACGACCGGCCGGACGGCCGCCGGTGGGTGCTGCTGATCGCCCGACGCAACGCTGCCGGCAAGCCGCAGTGGACCCTGCCGAAGGGCGGGATCGAACCAGGCGAGACCGACGAGGTGGCGGCGCTGCGCGAGGTCCGCGAGGAGACCGGCTACGGCGCGGTGATCGACCACCAGCTCGGCACCATCGACTACTGGTTCGTCTGGCGACCCGACCGGGTGCGCTACCACAAGTTCGTCCACTACTACTACATGTGGTGGGACGGCCAGGACGCGGTCGAGCGCGACGACGAGGCCGAGCACGTCGAGTGGGTACCCGCCGAGGTCGCGCTCGTCCGGCTCGCGCACCGCAACGAGCGCAAGCTCGTCGAGCGCGCCCGGGACGCCCGACCGTCGAGCGCGCAGCCGACCCGCGCGCTCGACACGCGCGTCGACCGGTGACTGCGACGGCACGCCAGGCCGGCCCGGCCCCGGGGC
>SKSM01000123.1 GCA_007122985.1 Nitriliruptoraceae bacterium
CCGGGTTCACGCCGGCCATCGGCTCGTCGAGCATGACCATCTTCGGCTCGACCATCAGCGCCCGGGCCATCTCGAGGAGCTTGCGCTGGCCGCCCGAGAGTTCCCCTCCGAGCTCGTCGCGCATGTGGTCCATGTTGAAGCGTGCGAGCAGCTCCTCCGCCCGTTCGCGGATCGCCTGTTCCTGCGAGCCCCAGATCTGCGGGAGCAGGGCGGAGAGGAACCGCTCGCCGCGCTGCCCGGTCGCGCCGAGCAGCATGTTGTCCATGACCGTCAGGCGGGTCAGCGCTTTGGTCAGCTGGAAGGTGCGCACCATGCCCAGTCGGGCGACGCGGTGGGCGGGCACTCCGGCCAGTGGTTGGCCGTCGAACGACCACTTGCCGCGGTCCGGACGGTCGAAGCCGGTCATCAGATTGAAGAAGGTGGTCTTGCCGGCACCGTTGGGGCCGATCAGCGAGGTGATCGCACCTCGTTGGACCTCGAGGTGGTCGACGTCGACGGCCGTCAGGCCTCCGAACGACCGCCGTACCTCGTCGGCGACGAGGATCGGGTCGGGCTTGCTGACGCCGGGCTCCGGCGGGACCTCGGCGAGTGCGGCCGCAGCCGCTGTGGGATCAGCCATCGAGCACCATCTCCCGCTTGTTGCCGAGGACGCCCTGCGGTCGGAACACCATCAGTACCACCAGTAGCAACCCGACCATCGCCAGCCGGGTCGCACCTCCGGCCCCGGATGGCAGCACCCCGGTGAGGGTCAGTGTGCGCTCGGTGACGGCGAGGACGAACCAGAAGATCACCGAGCCGATCAGTGGCCCGAGGATGGTCGCGGCGCCACCGAGGATCAGTGCGGTGTAGGCGTAGAAGGTCAGCTCCGGGCGGAAGCCGTCGGCGAAGAACGAGCCCTGGAACAGCACGAGCACCATGCCGGCCACGCCGCCGAGCACGCCGCCGAGTATCAGCGCCTGCATCTTGTAGGCGAACACGTTCTTGCCGAGCGCACGTGCTGCGTCCTCGTCCTCGCGGATCGAGCGCACGACGCGGCCCCACGGGCTTCGCATCAGCGACCAGATCAGCAGCAGGACCAGTGCGACGAGGATCCACCCCAGGATGGTCACCCACAGCCTGGTGTGGGTGAACTGCAGCCAACCGAAGCTGTAGCGCCCATGAGGGAACGGGTTGAGCGCGTTGAACGTCTGGGTGAACCCGCTACCACCGACCTGGGACGGGATGCCGAACGGCCCGCCGGTGAACGCCGCCACGGTGTTCGACCGGGTGGTGAAGCGAAGGATCTCCGCCGCCGCGATCGTGGAGATCGCGAGGTAGTCGGCGCGCAGCCGCAGGGTCGGGGCTCCGAGCACCAGGGCGAGCAGCACCGCCGCGAGGATGCCGAACAGCAGACCGAAGAAGAACGGCACCTCGAAGATCGACACGCTGATCGCGAGCCCGCCGGCTCCCATGAGCATGAAGCCGACCTGGCCGAAGTTCAGCAGTCCGGTGTAGCCGTAGTGGATGTTGAGTCCGCTGGCCGCCAGCGCGTAGATGATGGCGCTGGGACCCAGCGCGGTGTTGACGCTGGATGCCAGGATCGAGAGGAAGACGTCCATCAGCCGATCCTCTCCGCTCGGCCGAGCAGCCCCTGCGGCCTGACCAGCAGGATGATGATGAGCACGAACAGTGCCCAGACCAGCTTGAGCTCGGTCGAGAAGAACAAGGTGGACAGTTCGGTCACGAGCCCGACGACCAGCGAGCCGAACATCGCGCCGTAGGCGGTCCCGAGCCCGCCCAGGATCACGCCGGCGAACATCAGCAGCAGCAGACGGAAGCCCATGATGAAGCTGACGTTCTCCACCATGCCGTTGAGGATCCCGCCGAGGCCGGCGAGGCCGGTGCCCATGATCCAGATGACCAGGATGACACGGGTGACGTTGATGCCGGACGACTCGGCGAGGTCACGGTTGTCGGAGACCGCCCGCATCGCCTTGCCGAGCCGGGTGCGCTGCAGCATCGTGGCCACCGCGACGAGCACGATCACCGCGACCGCGAGGACGCCCAGATCGCGCGGCGTGATCTGCAGCGGCCCGAGGACCAGCGGCTGCTGGATGGCGTAGTCGAAGTACGGACGGCTCGAGCTGCCGAACACCAACTGATTGACGTTGCGCAGCAGCAGCATCAGCCCGATGGTGATCACCAGCATCTGGATCAGCCCGGTGCGCCGCTTGCGCAGAGGTTGCCACAGGCCACGATCGATCACGCCGCCGATCATGGCCGAGAGCAGCACGGCGATGGCCGCCGCGCCGATGAGCTGGATCCCCGCTCCGGTCCCGCTCGGCGCGTTGAGGAACCAGGCGATGACCGCGCCGGTTGTGACCAGTTCACCGTGCGAGAAGTTGACCAGCCCGGTGGTTCCGAAGATCAGCGACAGACCGATCGCCGCGATGGCGATGATCACACCGAACTTCAGGCCGTTGAAGGTCTGTGTCACCAGCCGGTCGGTGAACCCCGCGACCGCCGCGCCCTCGCCGACGGGGAACAGCAGGGTGCGCTGCTGTCCGGTACGCACGTTCGTCTCGAGGCTGGCGCGCTCCGGGTCGCGCAGCTCGACGCCGTCCGGAAGGGTGGCCTGGTCGAGGGAGACCACGTAGTCGCCGGGCTCGGGAACCGGTTGAGCCCAGTTGCCCTCCTCGTCGGTCTCGACCTGCCCGATGAGCTCGCCGTCGGCGGTCTCCACGGTGATGAGCACGCCGACCAGTGGCTGGTCCTCGCCGTCGGTCAAGGTGCCCTGGAACTGCTCACTGCCGTCGTCCTCGGCATCGTCCTGGGCGCCTTCCGTGTCGTCGGTCTCCGCGTCCTCGTCCTGTGCGAGGACACCGGTGGCCGCGAGTGCCGGTGCGGCGAGGAAGGTCGGCGCGAGCAGCGCAGCGGTCATCAGGGCCAGTGTGACCGCCCGGAGCGCGGATGTCCGCGCTCGCAACCGTCGCCGCACCACGATCCCTCCATCCCGCCTGGCGGTCCGCTCTCCCGGTCCCACCAGCCTGCCGCCACCGGGCGGGCCGGAGTCTATGCGGGCAACCGCCGGGATTCCGAAGCCTCGAGGCCACGTGCGCCCTGTGCGTTCACCGGGGGGCGCCCCGTGGAGCTTCGGCGGGATCCGGCGCTAGGGTTCGAGACGTGATCCGAACGTGATGCGCGTGACTCGGTCGACGGCCGGGCCGCTTGCTCGCGGAGAAGCTGAGAGGACCTGGTGGCGATCGGAGCGGATGTCGTCGCCGTGCTTGCGATCGTGAGTGCGGCGCTCAGTGGCGTGCTCGCAGTGGCAGTTCTCGTGCTCGCCCTGCGACTGCGCGTGGTACGACGCACGCAGCTGCGGGTCTTCGCGCGCGGGGAGCGTGACGTGATCGATCTGCTCGACGACCACGCGAGCGAACTCCGTGACCTGTGGGAGCAGCTCGGTGCTGTTCGTGAGGACGCAGGTGATCTGCGCGAGCGGCTGCGTGGTGCGGTCTCCCGGGTCGCGGTGGTGCGCTACGACGCCTTCGAAGACATGGGTGGCGCGTTGTCGTTCTCGGCGGCGCTGCTCGACGACCGCGGCGACGGGATGGTGCTGTCTGCGATCAACGGCCGCGCGGAGACCCGCTGCTACGCGAAGTCGGTCACCGAGGGACGCAGCGAGCACTCGCTCAGCGACGAGGAGCGCAGCGCGGTCAACGCCGCGCTCAGCGGTGAGCGGACCGCGGTGCCCGCGCGAAGTGGACGGCGTCGGCGGCGTGCATCGTGAGTGCGGGCACGCCCGCGCCGCCGGCCGACCCCCCGGGAGGCGGCTCGGTCGCCTATCTGGGTCCGCCGGGCACGTTCACCGAGACTGCTGCACGGATGATCACCGGCGTCGATGACGCACAGGCGCTGATGCCGTTCGGGGACATCTCCGAGGTCTTGCGCGCCGTGAGCGAGTCGCGTGCGGTGCGTGCGGTCGTCCCGATCGAGAACACCCTGGAAGGATCGGTCACCGCGACCCTCGACGCCCTTGCCTTCGACACGCAGCTGCTGATCCACGGCGAGCTCGAGCTACCGGTGACGCTCGTGGCCGCGGTGCGTGAGGGCGTGGCCCTCGACGCGGTCACCCACGTGCACTCGCATCCGATCGCCCTGGCGTCGTGCCGCCGGTGGATGGCCGCGGTGCTGCCGGACGCCGAACGCGTCAGCGCCGCCTCCACGGCCAAGGCGGCGGAGGACGTCGCCGAGCTCGATCCCGGCCACCTCGCCGTTGTCAACCCGCTCGCAGCCGAGCGCTACGGGCTCGAGGTCGTGGCGCGCGACATCAGCGATCGTGCCGCCAACAGCACCCGGTTCGTCGTGCTCGGCCACCACCTACCGGAGCCGACGGGATGGGACAAGACCTCGATCGTGGTCTTCATCGAGGCCAACCGACCGGGCGCCCTGCTCAAACTGCTCGAGATCTTCGCCGAGCGTGATCTGAATCTCACCAAGATCGAGTCGCGTCCGACCAAGGCCGAGCTCGGCGAGTACTGCTTCTTCCTCGACGTGGAGGGCCACCTCGCCGACGAGCGCGTCGGTGACGCGCTGGCTGCGGTCAAGCGCACCCACCGCGACGTCAAGATCCTCGGGTCCTACCGGCGGTCCGGTGCGCGCCAGCCCGACGAGGCCGCACGCATCCAGCGTGACGACGCCGGCTACCGCGAGGCCGCCGAGTGGCTGGCCGGCTGGCGGGCGTTGGCAGGCAGAGACGTCGCGCGCTCCGACGGCGGCTGAGCCACGTCGGTGCGGGACTGCTGGGTTAGCCTGTCGTCATGATTGATCCACGCCTGCTTCGGGACGATCCAGATGCGACCGCCGCCGCGCTGGCGCGCCGTGGCGTTGACCGTGCGGCCATCGAGCATCTACGCGAGCTCGACGCGCGTCGGCGTCAGATGATCGCACAGCTCGACGAGGCCCGTGCCGAGCAGGCCGAGGCGTCGAAGGCCATCGGACGGGCAGGCGCGGAGGAGCGTCCGGCGCTGATCGAGGCCGCTCAGCAGTACAAGGAGCGGGTCGCCGCACTCGAGGAGGAGCGCGACCGCGTCGTCGCCGACCACGAGGCCGCGTTCGCGCGGATCCCGAACCTGCCGCACCCGGACGCCCCGGACGGCCAGGAGGGCGAGGGCACGGTCGTTCGGACCTTCGGAACGCCGCCCGAACTCGACGATCCCAAGGACCACGTGGAGCTGCTCGAGGCCGCCGATGCGCTGGACCTCGCGCGGGCAGCCAAGGTCTCCGGCGCGCGGTTCGCCTACCTCAAGGGCGAGGGTGCGCTGCTCGAGTTCGCCCTCGTCCGCTACGCCGTCGACGTCGCGATGCGCCATGGCCACGTCCCGGTGATACCGCCGGTGCTCGTGCGCGAGGAGGCGATGTACGGCACCGGCTTCCTGCCGACGGACGAACAGCAGCTGTTTCGGACCCGCGACGATGAGCTCTACCTCGTCGGCACTTCCGAGGTCCCCCTCGCCGGGCTGCACATGGAGGAACTGCTCGACCCCGATCAGCTGCCGCTGCGCTACGTGGGCTACTCCCCGTGCTTCCGTCGGGAAGCTGGCGCGCACGGCAAGGACACCCGCGGGATCCTGCGCGTGCACCAGTTCGAGAAGGTCGAGCTGTTCTCGTTCGTCCACCCGGACGAGTCCAGCGACGAGCACGAGCGCATCCTCGCCATCGAGGAGGAGGTGTTCGGCGCCCTGGAGATCCATGCGCAGGTGGTCGACATCCCCGTCGGTGACCTGGGGGCCTCGGCGGCGCGCAAGTTCGACATCGAAGCGTGGCTGCCCGGCCAGCAGGCCTACCGCGAGGTCACCTCCTGCTCGAACACCACCGATTACCAGTCCCGGCGCTTGCGTACGCGCATGCGGGTGGAGCAGGGCCCCAACCTGCTGGTGCACACCCTCAACGGCACCGCTCTGGCCGTGCAGCGCGCCATCATCGCGCTGGTCGAGCAGCACCAGCGGTCGGACGGCACGGTCGCGGTCCCGTCGGCGCTCCAGCCCTACCTCGGCCGCGAGGTGCTGTTCGCCTGAACCGGTCGGCTGCCGTCGACGGCCAGCTCAGCGCTGCAGCGCCTGGTCGAGGTCGGCCCGCAGATCGGCGGGATCCTCCAGCCCGACCGAGATCCGGATCGCGCCGTCGGTCACGCCCATGCTGGCGCGGACCTCCGGCCCGATCCGCTGGTGGGTGGTGGTCGCCGGATGTGTCACCAGCGTCTTGGCGTCGCCGAGGTTGTTGGAGATGTCGATCAACCGCAGTGAGTCGAGCACGCCGAACGCCCGCTCGGTGCCGCCGTCGACCCAGAAGGTGACGATCGAGCCGCCGGCGGCCATCTGCCGGCGGGCGAGCTCGACCTGCGGGTGGGAGTCGAGCATCGGATACCGGACTCCGGCGACGTGCTGGTGTTCCTGCAGCCAGTGGGCGAGGTCCAGCGCGGAGGCCGTCTGTCGCTCGACGCGTAGCCGCAGGGTCTCCAGGCTCTTGAGCACCACCCAGGCGTTGAACGGGCTCATGGTCGGTCCGGTGTGCCGCATGAGCGGACGCAGGTCCTCGTCGACGAACTCCTGCGAGCCGAGGATCATCCCGCCCAACGTGCGGCCGTGGCCGTCGAGGTGCTTCGTGGTCGAGTAGACGACGACGTCCGCGCCCAGGTCGAGCGGCTGCTGCAGGAGGGGGGTCGCGAACACGTTGTCCACGATCACCCTCGCTCCGGCGGCGTGGGCGAGCTCGCACACCGCGGCGATGTCGACTAGCTCCTGCATGGGATTCGACGGGGTCTCGAAGAAGACCGCCGCAGCGGGGGTCGACAGCGCCTGCTGCCACTGCGTGAGGTCGGATCCGTCGACGAAGTCGGTGTGGATGCTCCAGCGCGGCAGGATCTGGTCGAGCACCTGGAAGCAGGAGCCGAACAGGCCACGCGCCGCCACGACGCGGTCACCTGCCGTCAGCGTGGCGGCGAGCGCGTTGAAGACCGCGGACATGCCGCTGGCGGTGGCCCAGGCCGCCTCGGCACCTTCGAGCCGGCGCAGGCGCTCCTCGAGCATCGCCACGGTGGGGTTGCCCAGCCGTGAGTAGATGTAGCGGTCGGCTTCGCCGGCGAACGCGGCCTCGGCCTCGGCGGCGGATTCGTAGACGAAGCCCGAGGTCAGGAACAGTGCCTCGGAGGTCTCACCGAACCCGCTGCGCTGGGTGCCGCCGCGGACCGCGACGGTGTCGGCACGCCAGGTGTCGGTCGGCTCGTCGGTGTCGCTCATCGCTGGGTCCGTACGACGGCCTGCGCCACGTGCACGGCGCCGTCGACGGTGGTCATCGCCGGTGAGCCGTGGAGCTCGTAGCCGTCATCGAGCGCCTGACTGACCCGTTCGCAGAAGGCGCGATCGTCCGTGCCGGTCAGTAGACGGTAGGCGAGTGGATCGGGCTGCTCGGACACGGTGGCTCCTCGGCTGGCGTGCGACCGCCACGGGCAGAGTAGACAAGGTGGCAGCACACGATCGGCACGCCGGGGCCGATGGGTCGCAGTCGCGCTACTCCGCTGCGTCGAGGTGGAGGCGGGCGAGGCCGCCGGGCCCCGTCGCCACCCACACCGTGCCGTGGTCTGCGGGCGCGAGATCGACGGCTCGCGCGAGCCCCCTCAGCGGGTAGCCCTCCCACTGTCCGTCGGCGTGGCGCGAGACGCCCTCCGCGCCGGCCGCCCACACCGTGCCGTCGGCCACCACTTCCAACGCGCCCACCGACGAGCTCACCCCTTCGTCGACGCCGGCGAGCCTCGGCTCGATGTCGTTGTCGTCGAGCCGCATCACGCCCTCGGCAGCAGTCTCGCCGGGGTCCGGATAGAAGCCGGCCCACAGCGCTGTGTCCCGGTAGCGGGCGACCGCAGCAACCCGTTCGCCGGGCACGTCGTGCGTGCGGTCGAGATGCTCCCAGCGTCGGTCGTAGCGCAGGACGCCGTCGTCGCCGCCGGCCCAGACCGTCCCGTCGTCGTCGACGGTCAGGTCGAGCACCCGTCCGGTGACGCCCGCTGCTGCGGTGTGGCCGGTCCAGCGCTCCCCGTCGTGATGCCACACCCCGGCATCGGTGCCGGCCCACAGTTCGTCGCCGTCGGCCGCGAGCGCATGGACCGCCGGCACTGGTCCTTCCTCGGCGAGCCGCGTCCACTGCCCATCATCGTCGAGCCGTGCCAGCCCCGCACCTGTGCCCGCCCACACGGTCCCGGACCCGGTCACCGCGAGCGAGAGCACCCGGGCGTCCGGCAGGCCGTCCTCGGCGGTGTAGCGCGTCCAGGTCCCACCCCGACCGCGCCAGACGGCGCCGGCATCGGTTCCGGCCCACACCGTGTCGTCGTCGGCCGTCACCGACCGGATGTCGGCGTCTGCGGGCAGATCCTCGGTCGGGTCATCGAGCGTCCACTGGTCGTCGTCGAGTCGGGCGACGCCGGCTCCGCTGACACCTGCCGACAGCCGGCCCTCGTCGTCGCGGTCCAGTGCGGTGACCCGCGGGTAGGGCTGGTGCGCATCGGTGCGCTCGGGCAGGCCGTCGGAGGTCTGGGTCCATCGCTCGCCGTCGGTGTGCCAGACCCCCTGGCCGGCCGTGGCGGCCACCACCCCGCCGGAGCCATCGCCGACCAGCGCGTGCACCGCGATGCTGCCGGAGCCCACCGTCCCGGTCAGGGAGTGACGCTCCCACTGTTGGCCGTCGCGTCGTGATACCCCTCGTTCGGTGCCGATCCAGACCGTGCCGTCGACGACGGTGACCGCCCAGGGGTGGTCGTACTCGTCGTGCAGTGGGCCATGGTCGGCGTTTGCGTCGACGGTCGACCACGACACCCCGTCGAAGGTGCGCACCTGCCCCGGTGCGGTGCTCCACACGGTGCCGTCGCCGGCCACGGCCAGATCTCGCGCGCCGTGGTCGTGACGGTTCCAGTCACGTCCATCGAATTGTGCGACCACCTCGCTGGTGGCGGCCCACACCGACCCGTCCGGTGCCACCTCCACCACACGGACCTGGTCGTCCCCCGGGCCGTGTGCGTCGTCATGCACCACCCAGCTGCCGTCATCGAGGTGGGCGAGGCCGTCCTCGGTCCCGGCCCAAACCGTGCCGTCGTCTGCGATCGTCAGCGCGAGCACGGTGCTGCTCGGCAGCCCGTCCGCGACCGTGTGCGCCACCCACCGCCCGTGCCGTGGTTCCAGCACCCCACCGCGGGTGGCCGCCCACACCTCGCCGTTCGGGTCCGTTGCGACGTCGGTGACGTCGTCGCGGTCGGCGAAGGCGACGAGGTCAGCTTCGTCGTCAAGGGTCCAGGCCGCCGCGTGCGCCTCGTCGGTCGTCTCGGGCGTCAACGACCACACCGCCAGCACGACCGCCGCCAGCCCTCCCAGCGACGTCAGTGCGAGCAGGCCGGGGCGCCGCATGGCGCGGGGCCAGTCTTGCTGATCCACCAGGTTCCTCCACGGCGTCGCCGGTCACGTCGTCGCGGGGGTGACCGAGCATAGATCGCAAGGCGCGGTCGGTGCGGCGTCAGGCGGCGATGGGTGGTTGGGTCACAAGGGGCGTGTAGATTGCGATCCGCTACGGTCTGCGAGCCTCGGAGGGTTGGCCGAGCGGACGAAGGCAGCGGTCTTGAAAACCGCCGGGCGCCTCGCGCGTCCCGTGGGTTCGAATCCCACACCCTCCGCTCGATCCCACGGGCGGCGCCGTCGCCGGCGGGTGGTCGGCTGCCGGTCGTGGGGCCGTCGGGCCGGTCGGAACACGTGGGCAACAGGTGGGATGACTGGTGGTTGAGGTGCCGTCGCACTCTCCCGGCACAGCCAGCGTCAGCCGGCCTCGACGACGGCCGGGCGGCTCCCTGCGGCTGCAGTCGCTGATGGTGGCGGGAGCCGCCGTCGTGGCACTGCCCGTCCTGATCCGCCAGGCGGCCGCGGTCCCTGCGGTGGCGTTGCTCGTCCTGGTCGCGGTCGGGTCGATCGGCGTGTGGTGGACGGCTCGGACCGGCCAGCTGCCTGGGGGGCTCGCGCGTCGGGCACCGGCGGCACTGATCGTCGTCGCCTTCGCAATGGTCGTCGTGGTCCTCGGCGCGGTCGAGGGTCGGCTGCTCGTGGCCTTCGTGCCGCTGGTGGGGGCACTGGTCGCTGCGCTGTCGACGCTCCCGGGCCGGCCGCAGCGCTGGTGCTGTCAGGCCGGGCTGCTGGTGGTGCTCACGGCCGCGTTCGTCCTGCATGACCGTCCCGTCCCCGAGACCGTCTTCGTCGTCGTGCTGCTGGCCAGCATCGCACTGATCGCCGAGCTGTTCACCACCGAGCTCGTCCGGGCCCGGGCGGCGGAGGCCGACGCCCGGCGCACCGCCGAACGCCGGGCCGAGCTGCTCCAGACCGCGCGCGGGCTGCCGGGAACCAGTGTCGAGGTCGCAGCCGAGGCGGTCGTCGGCACCCTGCGCTCGCTGGCCTTCGACGCGGCGGGTGTCGCGGTGGTCCGCGACGGCCTGCTCGACGCGATCCACCTCGACGGCATCCCCGACGTCGGTGAGCCACTGGAGCGAGGACGGGGTGTCTCCTGGGAGGCGATCGAGCGCGACGAGACGATCGTCCTCGACGACTATCGGCAGGCGCCACAGCGGCTCAGCGAACGTCCGACGGTCCGCTCGACGGTGGTCACCCCCATCCGGGTCGATGGGCAGCCGGTGGGCACGGTGATGTGCGCCCGTGCCGAGCCGGCATCACCGAGCGACGCGGAAGTGGAGATCGCCGAGGTGCTCGCCGACCACCTGGGCGGGGTGTTCGCCGCGGCGCAGCGCAACGACCGCCAGCGCGAGCTGCTGGCCAGGGTCGAGGGGCTCGACCGCATGCGCACCGGGCTGGTGGATGCGGTGTCCGCCGAGCTGCGTGATCCGCTGACGATCGTGCGAGGCATCGCCAGCATCCTGCGTGTCCACGGCGATCGCCTGCCCCCCGGCGAGCGACGCGTCTTCCTCGATCGGCTCGGCGCGCAGACGACGGACCTGCGCCGGGTCGTGGACGCGATCCTCGAGTTCTCGCGCTTCCAGGCACAGCGCCGTGCTGCCACGGTGGTTGACGCGTCACTCGTCGAGGTCCTCGCACCGCTGCTCTCTGCTCACGAGGTCGACCTGCGTCCGTCGCTGGATGACCTCCCGGGCGACCTCACGGTCCAGGTCGATCCACAGTTGCTGCGCTTCGGCCTGCAGCTGCTGGTCGAACCGCGGCTCGACACCGACGGCCGGGTGCGTCCGGTCCGGCTGGACGTCGTCGAGGAGGACGGATCGGCCATCCTCGTCCGCCGTCAGCGGGAGAGCCCCCCGGTCTCTGTGCTGACGGTCTCGCTCGCCGCACAGCTGCTGGTCGCCGCCGGCGCCACGGTCGAAGCCGGCGGCGACGGCGGCGACACCCGGGTGCGCCTGCCGGGCCCCGACGGCGAGGTGGCAGGGTGAACGGCCCCGATGCGAGGCCGTCACGGCTGTTGCCCACCGCCCCGTCGGGGTGGCTGAAGCACGCCTATGACCACCGGTCCGCCGACCTGCTGGCCCGGCCGACGGTGCGGGTGGCGCTGCTGATCCCGTCGGCTGTTGCCGTGGCCTATACGGCGGTTGCGGCTCGCATCGTGCACGTGCCGCTGTTCCTGGGATTGGTGGCGGTCGTCGCGGTCCTGGCGATCGTGCCAGCCGTGCGCCCGTGGGGGGCGACGTCGACGGCCGACGACCAGCGGCCACGCAGGGTCGAGGTTGCCTGGCAGGTGGTCGCGGTGGTGCTCGGCATCGGCCTCGCGCCGGTGACGTTGAACGTGGCGCTCGACGTGGACGTGCAGGTGTTCGCCGTCATGTTCGTCCTGGTCCTGGTCATCGGCGTGTATGCGTTCACCGCAGGTCTGCGGACGCTGTTGCTGACCTGGGTCCTGGCGATGTGGCTGGTGACGATGTGGTGGGGTGGGGTTCGTGAGCCGGAGTTGCTGCTGCTCCACCTGGGCGGTGGCGTGTTGACGATCGTCGCCACGGCCCGCAGCGCCGGGGTGCTGTCACGGTCCCTGGAGGGCGAGGCAGGGCAGCGGCAGGACGCCGAGCGCTGGGCGAGGTTGCTGGCCAGCGTCGGCAAGACGAACAGCCTCGATCCGGACGAGGTCCTGCGCGCCACGGTCGACGGCCTGCTCGAGATCGGGTTCTCGGTCGCCGCCATCCGTGAGGTGGACCACGAGCGACGGGTCGCCCGGCTCGTGGAAGGAGCCGCGCGGATGGATCTCTCCCTGGTCGAGGAGATCGGCCTCGACGACGGCGAGTTCGCGACCGTGGTCGCGACCGGGGAGCCGAGCTTGGTGCGGCGTGCGGACCTCGATCCGCGGAATCGAGACCGCCTTCCCCTGCGCGACCTGCTCTACCTGCCGTTGGCCGACGGTGGCGTCGTGCATGCCACGGTGTCGGCGGGCTCGTCCGACGAGCCGATCACCGACCAGATGATCTCGGCTGCCGAGCTGCTCGCCGATCAGGCGAGCCAAGCGCTCACCCGCGCCCGCGCCCATCACGAGGACCAGCGCACCGTGGAGGAGCTGCGCAGCCTCGATGAGCGCACGCGGGACTTCGTCTCGACGGTGTCCCACGAGCTGCGGACCCCTCTGACCGTCGTCCAGGGGCTCGGACAGACGCTGCTCGACCGTTGGCACGACCTGTCTGCGGATCAGCGCCGGGACCTGCTCGACCGCATCGAGGCCAACGCTGACCGCCTCGGCACGATGGTGCGTTCCCTGCTCGACACCTCGGCGATGGAGTCGGGTGCGCTGCAGCTGTCACCGACCGCGGTCGAGCTGCAGTCGACGGTCGACGGCCTGCTGCACCGGTTGGGAGCGGCGCTCGGTGACCACCCGGTGGACGTCGAGGTGGAGCACGGGCTCGTGGTAGAGGTCGACCGTGGGCTGTTCGAGCACGTGCTGGAGAACCTGCTGACCAATGCCGTCAAGCACACCGCACCTGGGACTCGGATCACCGTCTCAGCTCGCCGGCAGCACGAGCGCGCCATCGTCGTCGTGCGGGACGAGGGTCAGGGGATCGCCCCCGACGATCTGCCCTACGTGCTCGACCGGTTCTACCGCGGTGGTGAGCCCACCCGGCGCGCGGCCGGGGGACTCGGACTCGGTCTCGCGCTGGCCAGGGAGGTCGTCGACGCGCACGGTGGTCAGTTGGGTGTCGTCAGCCGGGTCGACGAGGGTGCTGTCTTCTCGTTCGACGTGCCGGTCGCCGACTGATCGCTGCTGCGGTCGGTGGCGGTGGTCCGCTCGGCGTCCTCGACGGATGCGTCGCTACCGGCAGCGTCCGCTGTTGACGGCACGGAGTGTCGTGCGAGCCGTGCGTTGAGCAGCCCCCCGAGCAGTACCGCGAAGCCGGTCACCCACAGCCACAGCAGCCCCACGATCGGCCCGGCCAGCGGCCCGTAGGCGCCGTCGGCGTCGACGACCCAGCTGCCGTAGATCCGCAGCCCGGCACTGCCGGCAAGCCACACCCCCGTGGCCAGCCCCGCGCCCGGCAGCGCCCACCGCCAGCGCGTCCGACCGGGAACGCCGAAGTGGTAGAGCGCGGCGAGCGCGAGCGTTGCCAGCACGATGACGGTCGGCCAGTACCCGACCGACCAGATCCGCGCGAGCCCGGACAGCTCGAGCGGTGCCGCGTCCTGCAGCAGCTGGCCGGCGCCGGGCCCGGCGATGAGCAGTGGCGCGAGCACGGTTCCCACGACCAGCCCGCCGAGGGTGATGCCGAACCCGAGGAGCCGGTCCTGCCAGCCGGACCGGACGTCGCTGCGCTCGGAGACGATCGCCAGCGTGGTGAGCACGGTCTTGACCGCACGCGACGCGGTCCAGACCGCGGCGAGGAACGCGAACGAGACGACCCCGGCGCCGCCGGGCTCGAGCATGCGTTCCAGCACCGGCTCCACGACCTGGTCGATGGTCCCG
>SKSM01000307.1 GCA_007122985.1 Nitriliruptoraceae bacterium
CGCGTGGGCGACCAGGGCGCGGCCGGCGACCTCCACCAGCGCCTTGGGCCGGTCCGCGCCGAGCCGGTCGCCGGCCCCGGCCGCGACCACCACGACGCCGACGTCGGCGACCATCAGCGCTCAGCCTCGCGCGGGATGGCGAACAGCAGCCGGCCGGTGCGGCTCTGCACGATCGAGGTGACGTCGGCCTCGACCTCGCTGCCGACGAGGTCCGCCGTGGAGTCGACCACCACCATCGTGCCGTCCTCGAGGTAGGCGATCCCCTGCCCGGGCTCGCGGCCCTCGCGGATCACCGTCAGGGTCAGGCGGTCGCCCGGCAGCACCGGCGAGCGCACCGCGTCGGCGAGCGCGTTGGGGTTGAGCACCCGGATGCCGCTGCGCTCGGCGGTGCGGGCGAGCCCCACGTCGGTGGTGAGCAGGCGGGCGCGACGGTCACGGCACATCGCGGCGAGCTTGTCGTCGACCTCCGCGACCCCGGCGGTCTCCTCCTCGGCGATCTCGATCGGCAGCAGGCCCTCGTCCTGCAGGGTCCGCAGCGTCGCCAGCCCGCGCTCGCCGAGCCGCCGGCGGTGCGGCTCGTCCCCGGCCGCGATGCGCTCGACCTCGTCGATCACCACCCGCGGCACCACCAGCGTGCCGGTGAGAAAGCCCGTCCGGGCGATCTCGGCGACACGCCCGTCGATCAACGCCGAGGAGTCGACCACCGTCACGCCCGAGCCACGCGACGGGGTGGTGACCTCCAGCCGACCCCGCAGGCCGACGAACCGGCCGAGCTCCGCGCCGCGGTCCGCACCCAGCCGGTAGCCGGCGTAGGTCAGCACGATCAGCAGCAGCAGCACGACCGGGACCGTGAACTGCTGGTAGGGCAGCAGTAGCACGGGCACCAGCAGCACGACGCCGAGGAACGCCCCGAGCGCCGCACCGATGCTGGCCGAGACCATCGCCACCGCCGGGACCTGCGACAGCCGGCCGGTTGCCGAGCCGACCCCCCGCACGACCGCGCGGCCGAGCACCCCGCCGATCAGGTAGCCGACCAGCGCACCCAGCACGGAGGTGACCAGGCGGCTCGTCTCCGCCGCATCCAGCTCGAGCGCGCTGTCGACCGCGGTGCCGAGCCCGTAGCCGCCCGCCGTGAGCGAGAGCACGACGGTCAGCCGGATCAGCTCGGTGACGACCGAGCTCTCCCCCGTGGCGCTGCGCCGCGGTCGCGAGTCCAGGGCGGTCCCGCTCAGCCGTGGGCGGCGGCGAGCGTCTCCTCGACCAACTCCTCGGCCTGCTCCTCGGTCTTCTTGATCGCCGCCGCGAGTTCCGAGAGCAGGATCTGCTTGGCCTTGGTGAGCATGCGCTTCTCGCCCGCGGACAGACCCTTGTCCTTCTCGCGCGTCGCGAGGTTCCGGACCACCTCGGCGACCTGGTAGATGTCGCCGGAGCGCAGCTTCTCGTAGTTGGCCTTGAAGCGCCGTGACCAGTTGCCGGCGGCCTTGCCCTCCGGCTCGCGCAGGACGTCGAGCACCTGCTCGACCTCCTTCTTGCTGACCACCTTGCGGATGCCGACCTCCTCGCAGGAGTCGGCCGGAACCATCAACGTCAGATCGCCGTAGGTCAGCCGGAGCACCAGGTACTCACGAGCCTCCCCCTTCAGTTCCCGCTCCTCCTTGCGCTCGACGATCGCGGCCCCGTGGTGCGGATAGATGACGGTGTCACCAACGCTGTACGCCATGTGCTCAAGCTCCTGACGTGCCCGGGGCAGCCCGGGACGGGTCAATGGGTCGCGGCTTCACGCGAGCGGGGCGGGGGGATCGTGGTGCTCCTCGGCTCGCGGCTGGACGGACGTCATCTGGGCGGGACGTGGACGGTGTCCCGCGTGGAATCCTCCGCCTGCGACGGTGGGTGGGTCGGACCGAACCTGTGACACAGTCACGCAGTGACGCACCCTCCGTTGGTGGCGACCATCGGTGGGGAAGCGAGCGCCCGACAGGGCGCACTGGACCGACGGCCACCGGCCAGCGTAGCACAGCCCCTCAAGAGCGTCGACCGGGAAACGGCCAGAATCGACGCGCCAGCACCCGTTTCGGCGACGTTCACGCCCGGCTCGCGGCACGTGACACACCACGTGACACACCGTGAACCGACGGGGTCACCGACCGCGGCCGCCACCCGTGGCACTCAGGCATCGCGCTCAGACATGGCGCTCAGACGTAGCGCTCGAGCACCGCCGCCTCGGCGAGCCTGCGCAGCCCGTCCTGGATGCTCCGAGCGCGCGACTCGCCGATGCCCTCGACATCGTCGAGCTCCTCGATGGTGGCGTCCATCACGCGCGTCAACGAACCGAACCGCTCGACCAGCGCCTCGACCACGGGAGCGGGCAGCCGCGGGATGCGGGTCAGCAGCCGGTAGCCGCGCGGGGTCACCGGGCTGTCGAGCTGGTCGTCGCCGTAGGCGAGCAGCGCCGCGACACGCTCGGTGTTGAGCAGCTCGTCGGTCGACAGCGACCCGAGGTCGTCGAGCACCTTGGCCAGCTTGCGGCGACGGTCGCCGAGGTAGTCGCGCACCACCAGGTCGCGCTCGTTGCCCACCGAGCCGACCAGCTCGTCGAGCTGCAGGCGGACGAGCCGGCCCTCCGAGCCGAGCTCCACGACGTGGTCCTCGACCTCGTCGGCGATGCGCCGCAGCATCTCCGCACGCTGCAGGGTCAGCACCGCGTCGCGCACGCTGACGGCGTCCTCGACCTCGCGGGCGGACAGCATCGCCGACACCTCGTCGAGCCGGGCGCGGTAGCGCTCCAGGGTCGAGAGCGCCTGGTTCGCGCGCGACAGCAACGCGGAGACGTCCTCCACGATGCGCTTGGTCTCGCCGTAGTAGAGGTGGACCATGCCCATCGCCTCGGAGACCACGATCACCGGCTGGCCGGTCTCGCGGGCGGTGCGCTCGCCGGAGCGGTGGCGCGTGCCCGTCTCCGAGGTCGGGATCGTCGGGTCTGGCACCAGGTGGACGTTGGCGCGCAGGACCCGGCTCGCGTCGGCGTCGAGCACCAGCGCGCCGTCCATCTTGGCGAGCTCTGCGATCCGCTGGTTGGTGGCGCCGATGTCGATCACGAAGCCGCCGGACACCAGCGGCTCGATCCGGGGGCCCCACCCGATGACGATCAGCGCCCCGCGTCCCCCGCGGATGATGCGCTCGATGCCCTCGCGCAGCGGCGTTCCCGGCGCGACCATCGCCAGCACGGCACGTAGCCCCTGGTCACGCGACGGTTCGGGCACCGGCTCCTCCTGCGCTGGTCATGGCCGCTGCAGCCGTCACCTGCAACGCAGCCGCCCGGCCGGACCCACCGGACCGGATCGGCCGCCACCGCGACCCCCGGTCCTGCGCACGTGCCGCGCGACCGGCGCTCAGGGTAACGGACGGCTCGTGCGGTCCGGTGGACCAGCCGTCCCCGCACGTCGGGCCGACGGGCGCTGTGGCTCAATCGGCCGCCGTGCGCAGCCAGCGCGCCAGGCCCTCGGGGTCGTCAGCGACGTCGAGGTGGTCGATCGAGCGCGCCACCGCGCGGACCTGCTCGAGGAAGGCGCCGTGGCCGCCCCGGGCGGGGTCCTCGGCGGTGTCGGCCGCCGCGGCCAGCACCAGCCGTGCCTCGCGGCCGTCCGGCTTGCGACGCAGCACGCGCCCGAGCCGCTGGACGCTCTGCCGCCGGGTCCGGAACGCCGCCAGCACCACCGCGATGTCCGCGTCCGGCACGTCGACCCCCTCGTCGAGCACCCGTGGCGCCACCACCACCTCGACGTCCCCGCGGCGGAAGGCCACCAGGCGGCCGCGCCGTTGGCGTCCGGTCAGCTCGCCGTGGATGGTCACGGCGTCACGGCCGGCCCGCCGCAGCCGTGCCGTGGCGTCGTCGGCCTGATCGACGGTGTCGGTGAACACCAGCGACCGGCCGCCCGCCAGCGCCGGCGCGACGGCACCGACCACGTCGAGCTTGGCCACGGCCCGGGCGGCCA
>SKSM01000036.1 GCA_007122985.1 Nitriliruptoraceae bacterium
ACGGGCGCACGTCCCCCCGGCGGCGGCGCTCAGCCGTTGACCGGCTCGGTCCAGCCGTGCACGTCGGCGGCCTCACCGCGCTGGATCGCCTGCAGCGCATCGCGCAGCCGGGTGGTCGTGGGACCGACCCCGCCGTCGCCGAGGGTCACGGTGTCGTCGCCGAACACGAGCCGACCGACACCGGCCAGCACGGCCGCGGTGCCGCTGAGCGCCGCCTCGCCGTCCCACGTGCGCAACTCGTCGACCGTGACGGTGCGCTCCTCGACCCGGTAGCCGAGGTCCCTGGCGAGGGTGAGCACCGCGTCACGGGTGACACCGTGGAGGAAGGTGCTGTCGAGCGCACGGGTCACCACCCGGTCGTCGTCGAGCAGCAGGAAGTTGGCCGCCCCGGTCTCCTGCACCTCGCCGTCCGGCGCGAACAGCACCTGGTCGGCGCCGTAGCGCGCGCGTGCCTCCAGGGTGGGCGTCAGCGCCTGTGCGTAGTTGGCGCCGGCCTTGGCCTCGCCGAACTGTGGCGTGGTGCGCGGCCGGTCGGTCTCGATCAGCAGCGTCAGCGCCCGGCCGCCACCGCTGAAGTAGTCGCCCACGGGCGAGGCGAGCACCGCGAGCAGTGCGTCGCTCGAGGGGGCGGCCGCCGCGCCGATGTTCGGCTCGGTGCCCAGCAGCAGCGGCCGGACGTAGAGCGCCCCGGGCGCCGGCGGGGTGACGTCGAGGTTGGCCGCGACGACCTCGCGGATCGCCGCGTCGACCAGCTCGGCCGGCGGCAGCGGCAGGTGCAGCAGCTGCGCGGTGCGCCGCAGCCGCTCGATGTTGCGGTCGTGCCGGAACAGCCGCACGACCCCGTCGACGCCGCGGTGGGCCTTGAGGCCCTCGAAGCCGGCGGTGCCGTAGTGCAGCGCGTGCGCGAACGGGTGGATGCGCAGCTCGTCGACCGGCTGCGCGCGGGCGGGGCCCCAGACGCCGTCGGTGGTCTGGGCGACGACCATCACCGGGGCCGGGACGGTTCCGAAGGCCGGCAGGGCGGTCGTGTCGGGCTGGGTCGTCACGATCTCGCCTTCCTCCGCGCCGTGCTGCGTGCCGTGCTGGGTGCCGTGCTGCCCGTCGTTGCTCGCCGCCACGGCAGCGGCGGCGGAACGCACGGCCACGCTAGCTCGGCGCCTTCGGCGACGCCGCACCGCGCGCCCACCCCTATCCTGGCCCCGGCCGGCCGGTCGTCCGCAGACGACCACCGCACGAGAAGGGAGCCGACGGTGACGCGCGACGACGCGGCGTTCCTGGACGAGCTCGCTGCCGCGCTGCCGGGCGGCAGCGTGCTCAGCGACCCGGACGTCACCGACCGCTACCGCTTCGACCGGACGACGTGGGTGACCCCGGGCCGGCCGACCGGGGTGGCGTTGCCGTCGTCCACCGCCGAGGTCGCCGCCGCGGTCAAGGTCGCGGCTGCCCACGGGGTGCCGATCGTGCCCCGCGGCGCGGGCTCGAGCCTGTGCGGCGGCAGCCAGGCGGTGGACGGGGCACTGACCCTCTCGCTGGAGCGGCTCGACCGGATCGTCGACCTCGACCCGGTCGACCAGCTGATCACCGTGGAGCCGGGGGTGCTCAACGCCGACGTCTCCGCCGCGGCATGGGACGACGAGCTGTTCTACCCACCGGACCCCGCCAGCAAGGACTTCTGCTCGATCGGCGGCAACGTCGCGACCAACGCCGGCGGGCTGTGCTGCGTCAAGTACGGCGTCACCCGGGACTGGGTGCAGCGGCTCGAGGTCGTGCTCGCCGACGGCACGGTGATCGAGACCGGCCACGACACCATCAAGGGCGTGGCAGGGCTCGACCTGACCGGGCTGTTCGTCGGCTCCGAGGGCACGCTCGGCATCGTCACCCGTGCCACGCTGCGCCTGCGACGGCGCCCGGAGGGGACCGCGACGGCCGTCGCGGTGTTCCCCACCCTGGCCGCGGCGGGACGGGCGGTGGCCGACCTCGCGACGAGCGCAGCCACGCCGTCGCTGCTCGAGATCATGGACCATCCGACGATCAATGCCGTCGAGGACGCCACGCGGATGGGCCTCGACCGGGACGCCGCCGCCCTGCTGCTGCTCAGCTCCGACAGCCCGGAGCCCCTCCGGGGCCGCGAGGTCGCCGATGCGGCGCAGCGGTGCGAGTCGGCCGGTGCGACCGAGGTCGCGGCCACCGACGACGCAGAGGCCGCCGACGCCCTGCTCCAGGCCCGCCGCATGGTCGGGCCCGTGCTCGAGCAGCTCGGCGAGCCGATCTGGGACGACGTCTGCGTGCCCCGCTCGCGCATCCCCGACCTGCTCGGGCGGATCGGGGAGATCGCAGCGGCACATCACGCGCAGGTGTTCACCTTCGGCCACGCCGGCGACGGCAACATGCACCCGGTGCTGCTGGTGCGCCGGGACGACCCCGACGGACGCGAACGCGCGCTCGCGGCCTTCGACCGGATCGTGGAGGCCACGCTGGACCTCGGCGGCACGATCACCGGCGAGCACGGCGTCGGCTCGATCAAGGCGCCCTTCCTCGAGCGCGAGGTCGGCAGCGCCAACCTCGCGTTGCAGCGGCGCATCAAGCACACCCTCGACCCCGACGGCCTGCTCAACCCCGGGCGGTGGCTGTGACCGCCACCGGCGATCCGCCGGACACCTCCCGTCGCGACTACGACCTGGTGCTGCTCGGCGCCACCGGCTTCACCGGCAAGCTGACCGCCCGCTACCTCGCCGGGCTCGACGGCGGCAGGCGCTGGGCGATCGCCGGCCGTGACCGCGAGCGGCTGGCCGCCCTCGCGGCGAGCCTGCCCGACCCACCGGCCGTCGAGGTGGTCGACACCGCGGACCTCGTGGGGCTGCTGGACCTCGCTGCGCGGACCCGGGTGCTGACCACGACCGTCGGGCCGTACCTGCGCCACGGCGAGCTGGTCGCCCAGGCCTGCGTGCGACGCGCCACCCACTACCTCGACGTCACCGGCGAGCCGGCGTTCGTCGACCTGCTGCTCGCCCGCTATGACGCTGATGCGCGACGTCAGGGCGTCAAGCTGGTCAGCTGCTGCGGCTTCGAGTCCGTGCCGGCCGACCTCGGCGTGCGCTACACGGTGGGCCATCTGCCCGACGACGTGCCTCTGACCGTCCGCGGCTACCTGCGCGTGCGGATGCGTCCGAGCGGGGGCACCCTCACCACGGCGCTGGACGGCAGCGCCGGCGAGCGCCGACCCGCGCCGGCGCAGACCTCGGAAGCCGACGCCCGGCCCGTCGCCCGACTGGCGACCGGGATCCACCGGGTGGCCGCCCTCGACGGGTGGGCGGTTCCCCTGCGCACCATCGACACCGCCGTCGTGCTGCGCTCCGCACGAGTGCTGGCGGGCTACGGCACACGCCTGCGCTACGGCCACCACCTGCTGCTCGGACACCTCCCGGCGGCGCTTGGCAACCGGGCCGGGGCCGGGCTGCTGCGGGCTGCGACGCGCTCCCCCGCGGCCCGATCGATGCTCACACGTGCGCAGCGGTCGCCGGCGCTGCCGTCCGGTGTGCTGCCGTCGCCGGGTGACGGCCCGGACGAGGCGACGCGCGCCCGCAACTGGTTCGAGCTGACCTTCCTCGGCGAGGGCGGTGGCCACCGGGTGATCACCCGGGTCTGGGGCGGCGATCCCGGCTACGACACCACCGCCGTCACGCTGGGCGAGGCGGCTCGCACGCTGCTCGACGACGAAACCCCCGCCGCGGCCGGGGTCGTCACACCTGCCGTCGCGCTGGGCGAGCCCTACCACCGGCGCCTGGCCGCTGCCGGGCTGGCCTTCGAGCTCGTGGCGGGTCCGGACGCACCGCACCACACGGCCTGAGAGACGCTCGGCTGCCGTCCGGCACCATCCGGCCGTCGTCGCCGCGCCGACCGGACGTCACAGCCCTCCGGACGCGTACCCCCGCGGCGTCCACC
>SKSM01000170.1 GCA_007122985.1 Nitriliruptoraceae bacterium
CCTGCTCCAACGTGAGCGCGTTGCGCAGAAGCCGAACCGCCTCGACGTAGTCCCGCTCGACGAAGTGGCCCAGGCCCACCAGCAGGGCAACGAGCATCCGGTCCGTGACGGGTCCGGGTGCGGGCAGGGCCCGCGCCACCTGCGCGATCGCCGAGGCGGTGTCGCGGTCGCCCGCGTAGACGGTGGCGACGCTGGCCACGTTGAGGAGATCCAGTGCGCGCCGGTGGTCGTGTCGCGCGACGTCTCGGGCCGTTCGCAAGAGCCTCGGGCCCGCCCGCGCCGGCGACCCTCGGGTGACCTCGATCACACCCAGCGCGAGCTCGATGCCGGCCCGGGCGTTGCCCGCAGGCGTGAGCTTCTCGGCCCGTTCCAGGAGCGTCTGGGCGCGCTCGCTGCGTCCCGCGAGCCACGCGGCCTCCCCCGCGGCAGTGAGTCGATCCGCCCGCTGCCGGTCGTCGCCGCACAGGGAGGCTGCCCGTTCCAGCGAGCGCGAGGCGGCCGCGAAGTCGCTTCGCACCCGCGCTCGCTCCGCCGCTTGGTCGAGCTCGGCAACCACCGTCGCGTCCGGTGCCACCGTGGCAGCAGCCCGGTGCCACGCGCGCCGATCGGCGTCACCCTCGGCATCGAGTACCCCGGCGATCGCGACATGGGTCGCCTGCCGCTGCGACAGCGTGGCTGCGTGGTAGACGGCTGAGCGCACCAGGGGATGGTCGAACTCCACGCGCGCGCCGCCGACATGCAGGAGGGCGGCCTGCTCGGCCTCGTCGAAGGCGCCCGCGCTGATGCCGAGACTCGTCGCCGCTCGCACGAGGGTGGCGACGTCACCGGTGTCCTCTGTCGCGGCGACCAGCAGCAGCGATCGTGTGGGCGTCGAGAGCCGGCGGACGCGGGCGAGATACGCCTGCTCGATTTTCGCTCCGACGGGAAGCGGCGGCGTCAGCGGCTCGTCCCCAATGAGCTGCGCCTCGGTGAGGAGGGATGGGAGCTCCAGCAGGGCAAGTGGGTTCCCGCAGGTCTCTTCGATCAGGCGGTCCCGCAACTCGGGCGCGAGCGAACGAGGGCCGTAGCGCTCGAGCAGGGCCGCAGCCGCCGCGTGATCCAGGCCCTCCAGCCGTAGCTCGGGGACGTCGGGTGCCTCGAAGCGGCGAGCGTCCCCGTCGCGGGCGGCGAAGAGCATCACGATCCCCTCCGCGTCGAGCCGGCGGGCCGCGAAGACCAGTGCGTCGGCGGAAGCCTCGTCGAGCAGGTGAGCGTCGTCGACGAGGCACAGCAGCGGATCGTGCTCGGACGCCTCCGCGAGAAGACTCAACGTGGCCAGCGACACGAGGAACCGGTCGGCGGTGCCGCCGTCCGACTCGCCGAGCGCCCCGCGGAGCGCAGCCAGCTGCGCAGCGGGGAGGCGCTCCAGGTAGCCCCGCAGCGGGCGCACGATGCGATGGAGGGCGCCGTAGGCGAGCGGTGCCTCGGTCTCCAGGCCGTGGACGCTCACGACGTGCATGCCCCCGGCCAACTCGCGGGCGTGGTCCAGCAGCGCGGACTTGCCAACGCCAGCATCCCCACGTAGAACGAGCGTTGCGCTTCGCGACCGGCGGGCCTGATTCAGCAATCCTTCGAGAAGGAGGCACTCGGAATCCCGGCCGTACAGCACCTGGTCGATCCGATCCGTGGAACCGGCCATCCTGCCGGCGCGACCCGGCACCGCAGTCACGAGGATGACGGGACGTACTACGACGCTAGCCGAGCCGAAAGACCATGAGGCAATGGCGACCGTGGGCGTGATCGACGACCATGTTCACCGAGCACACCGGAGCATCACCAGATGGGTGGGGCCTCGACGCGGATCAAGGCGGGTAGCGCCGCTCTGGCAGTAGCCGGTCTGCTACTTCTGCTGTCGCCGGTGACCCGGCCGTGGACTGACGAGTCCACCGTGACCGGGGCAGCCGAGGCGATGGGATCCGGGGCATGGGTTGTCTCACACCAGTTGGCGATGCTGGGGCTCGTCCTCGTCGTTCCCGGGGTAGTGGCCTTGTGGGCGCTCGTGCGAGAGACCCCAGCAGAGCCGGTGGCCGGCACGGCCAGCGTGCTGACGTGGCTCGGTGTCGCTCTGACGCTCCCCTACTACGGCGCGGAGACGTTTGGCCTCCACGCGGTTGCAGCGGTCAACGACGACGGAGCACTGCTCGAGATCGTGGACGCCTTCCGCTTCCATCCGGTGGCGATCAGCGGCTTCGGGCTTGGGCTGCTGGCGTTGGGGCTCGGCGCGGTCGTCGCTGCCGTGGCGATCAACCGATCCGGAGTGTTGCCTCGTCTTGCTGGCATTCCGTTCGCCGCCAGCTTCGTTCTGTTCCTGCCACAGTTCCTGATGCCTGCACCATTTCGGATCGGGCACGGTCTCCTCGCGGGCGTCGGCTGCGGGTGGGTCGCTTGGACGCTGTGGTCAGCCGCGAGCGCCGAGCCACCGAAGACGCCGGCTCGAAGATGACCCTCTCCGCGAGATTCTCGAGAGATCGGAGGTCCACCGCATGACCACGCCCGTCGACCTCGCTGCCGTGTTGGCAACGTTCCAGGAACCATGGGCGCCGCGAACTGTCGCCACCATGAACGACTACGACATCCGGTTGGTCAAGACGGTCGGGGAGTTCACCCGCCATGCACATCCGGACACCGATGAGTTCTTCCTCGTCCTGAGTGGCTGCCTGACCATCAAGATGGATTCTGGGGACGTGGACGTACACGCTGGACAGGTCTACGTGGTGCCGCGTGGCGTCGCGCACCAACCGGTTTCGGTCGATGGGGCTGAGGTACTACTGATCGAGCCGAGCGCGACCGTCAACACAGGCGACACGCCCAGCGAGCTGACGGCGCCGCGTCGTGTTGTCTGACCCACAGCGCATCCCGCAGCCGATCAGCCGCGGAATCCGCACCGGAGGTCACGATCAGCTCGACGCCAAGGAAACGCCGGGACACGATCACCCCTGAGCATCTCTGGCAAGGCTTCGAGGCCCCTGCTCAGGCTGTCATGCACCCTCGCCGGCCCGGGATGCCCGCCGTCTCAGCGATCCACCAGCGGCGTCGGGGCCTGCGGGGTCACGGGCTGGTTCCGACCCGCGAGCTTGACCGAGGCCATGGCGATGGTCGCGGCGCCGAGCACGGCCAGCGTCCAGCGCACCCAACTGGCCGCGCCGGTGGGGTCCACCGTCGCCAGCGCGAGCACGCCGGCGGCGAAGCCCAGGTCCGCGGCGGCCAGAGCAGCGAGGCGGCCGGCGGTGCGCCGCCGGGCGACGACGAGGTTCTCGACGCCGTTGACGAGCAGGGCCACCGCGAGCAGGTGCAGCGGCCAGGCGGCGGAGATCCCGACGTGAGGTGCGAGCCACCCGGCGGCGGCCAGCAGTGCGGCACCGCCGGCCAGGTTGAAGGCCGCGTCGAGGCGCAGCATGGTGATGATCGTGTTGTCGGTCATGAAGGCTCCTTCAGCCGATCTGGTAGGTGACGAGGGCGGTGGCGACGTGCGTGTCCCCGGCGTGCGCGTCGATCCGCACGGTGGTCAGGCGACGGCCGCACCGGACCACGGACGCCACGGCTTCGATGCCGCGCCCGTCGGCGGGCGCGAGGTAGTCGACCGTCAGGCTGACGGTGCTGCCTCGTGGTGGGTCGGGCACCTCGGCGCCCGCCCAGGCGGCTGCCATGGCCGCGGTGTCGACGAGGGTGGCGATGGCGCCACCATGGACGGTGTTGCCAACGGTGACCACCTCTTCCCGGAACGGCAGCCGCAGTACCGCGCGGCCGTCGGCGAGCTCTGCGAGCTGGATTCCGAGGTGCAGCGCGAACGGGCTGCGGCGCACCAGCTCGCGCATCAGCCGTGCACCGTCGAGCGTGTCGGTGGCTTGCATGTCCGTGTCCTTTCCGTCGAGGTAGCTCCACACTCGCCGTC
>SKSM01000071.1 GCA_007122985.1 Nitriliruptoraceae bacterium
TGCTCGCGCACGTGCGTCCGCAGTGGCCGCAGGGTGGCCGCCCAGTTGCCGGCCCCGTCCGCGAACCCGTGGTGTGCCCAGACGGCCACCTCGGCGTCCAGTTCGAGCAGCCACGCCCAGCCGTAGGGGCGTTCGAAGCGCGGGTGCTCGGCGAGGTAGGCGCGTTCGGCCTCGACCGCCCCGGCGGTCAGGTGGCGGTCGAACCGCGCCAGCACCCGTGCACGCTCGGGCAGGTCGGGGAACCAGCGGGCGAGCACCAGCAGCATCCAGTGCTGGTGGACCGAGGAGTGCCAGTCGAAGCTGCCGTAGAACACCGGATGGAGGCGTGCGGGCGGCAGCAGGTCGTCCGGGCCGCCGAGCACGTGGGCGGGGTGGTTGGGGTACTCGCGGGCGACGTTGTCCAGGCCGGTGCGCAGCAGGCCCGCGGCACCGGCGGCATCGAGCCGGTCGTCGGCGTGCTGGATCGCCGTCGTCGGTGGGGCTGGCACGGGTCGCCTCGGCGGGGTCGGGGGCGCGGTCCACGGGCCTGCCACGGTAGGACCGGCCACCGACTGACCGGCCACCGACTGACCGGCCACGGTAGGGCCGCCTGCCCTGGCGGACGGCCACCGGCCATCTAGGCTGGCTGGCATGAGCGCAGCCGGGGTGCGTGCCGATCCGTTGTCGGTGACCGCCCGCGACCTGCACTACGCCTACGGCGAGCGGGTGGCGGTCGACGGGGTGTCGCTCGACGTCGCCCCCGGCGAGGTCGTCGGGCTGCTCGGCCCCAACGGGGCGGGCAAGTCCACCACCATCAAGCTGCTCATCGGCTTGCTGCCGCCGCAGTCGGGAAGCATCCGGCTGCTCGACATGGACATGCCGCGGCAGCGTGTCGCGATCCAGGCGCGCATCGGGGTGGTCTTCGAGGAGAAGAACCTCTACGAGAACCTCTCCGGGGCGGAGACCCTGGCGTTCTTCGCGCGGCTGCACGGCCTGCGCGAGGCGGACGTCGACGGGCTGCTCGCGCGGGTGGGGCTCGCCGACCGCGGTCGCGACCGGGTCAGCGGCTACTCCAAGGGCATGCGCCAGCGCCTGACCGTCGCGCGGGCGCTGGTCAACCGGCCCGACGTGCTGTTCCTGGACGAGCCCACCGACGGGCTGGACCCGGTGTCGGCCCGGGCCATCCGCCGGATCGTCCGCGACGAGGCCGCACGCGGCGTCGCGGTGCTGCTGACCACCCACGACATGCACGAGGCCGACGAGCTCTCCGACCGGGTGGCGTTCATCAACGAGGGCCGGATCCTGGCGCTCGACACCCCGGAGCGGCTCAAGCTCGAGCACGGCCAGCGCTCGGTGCGCGTGCGGCGGCGGGTCGGTGACGAGGTCGAGGAGACCGTCGTGCCGTTGGACGGCGATGCCGGCGAGCAGCTGCGCCGACTGGTCACCGACGATGGCCTGCTGACCATGCACACCGAGGAAGCGACCCTCGAGGACGTCTTCGTCGACTACGCCGGGCGCGGGCTCGAGTAGGGGGCGGGAGGTGTCGGTCCGACGCAGCGCCATCACGGCGGTCGTCGCAAAGGACCTGCGGCTGTTCGTCCGCGACCGGTTCTACCTGTTCGTCAGCGTGCTGGGGTTGGTGCTGTACGCCGCGCTGTTCTGGCTGCTTCCTGCCACCGTCGACCAGACGCTGCCGGTCGGTGTGCACCTGCCGGGCGCAGAGCAGGTCGTGGCCGGCGGGCTCGAGGCGTTCGCCGACGAGGGGCTGCAGGTCACGGTCCACGACAGCGCAGCCGCACTCGCCGACGCCGTGGAGCACGACGAGCTGGTGGCCGGACTCGACTTCCCCGAAGGGTTCGTCGAGTCGCTCGCGGCGGGTGAGCCCGCGACCGTGCGGCTGCTGATCGCCGGGGACGCATCGCAGGAGGTCAGGGCAGCGCTGTCCGGCGGGGTGCGCGAGCTCGCCTTCGCGCTCGCCGGCGACGAACCGCCGGTGCAGCTGCCCGACGTCGACGAGATGCTGCTCGGCGCCGACCGGCTGGAGGAGCCCGTCCCGCTGCGCGAGCAGCTGCGGCCGCTGCTGGTGTTCCTGGTGCTGATGACCGAGATGCTCGCCCTGGCCACGCTGGTGGCGGCCGAGCGCGTCGGGGGCACGGTCACCGCGGTGCTGGTCACCCCGATGCGGGTGGTCGAGCTGCTCGCGGCCAAGACCCTGTTGGGAACGGTGCTGGCGTTCGGGCAGGCCCTGCTGCTCGCCGCAGCCACCGGCACGCTCGCTCATGCGCCGGGTGTCATCGTGGTCGCGTTGCTGCTCGGCGGCCTGCTGGTCACCGGTTTCGGGCTCCTGGCCGGGTCGGTGGGTCAGGACTTCATGTCGATCGTGTTCTGGAGCATGCTGCTGCTGATCCCGCTGGCGGTGCCGGCGTTCGCGGTGCTGTTCCCGGGCACGCCGGCACCCTGGATCCGCGCGCTGCCCACCTATGGCCTGGTCGAGACCCTGCTCGCGGCGACCACCCGCGGCGAGGGGTGGCGCGAGGTCTACCACCACCTGTTGGTGCTGGCCGGGTGGTGCGTCGTCGCGTTCGCCGTGGGTGCGCTGGTGCTGCGTCGGCGTGTCAGCCCGAACTGAGGAGGCGGCATCGAGGTGGCATCCATGACCGGTGGGCGGACCTGGCAGATCCTGCGCAAGGACCTGCGTCTCGGGCCGCGGTCGCCGCTGCTGCTGTGGGCGCTGGTGGTGCCGGTGCTGATGACCCTGCTGATCCGGGGAGTGTTCGGCGGGCTGTTCGCGGGGGAGCCGCGGATC
The DNA here is from genome assembly GCA_007122985.1 of Nitriliruptoraceae bacterium. Lineage (GTDB taxonomy): Bacteria > Actinomycetota > Nitriliruptoria > Nitriliruptorales > Nitriliruptoraceae > SKTG01. The sequence continues at coordinate 2,786 of SKSM01000071.1, forward strand.
GGCGTCGTCGATGAGGGCGCCTCCGAGCTCGTGGCCGCCGCGCAGGCCGTCGACGGCATCGAGGTGGAGGTGCTGGCGGATCCCGCGCAGCTACGCCGGCGGGTCGAGGACGGGGGGCTGGATGCAGGGCTGCGCCTGCAGCCGGGGTTCGACGCTGCGGTGCGGGCGGGCGAGCAGCCCGAGCTGCGTCTGTGGCTGTCCAGCGCCAGCCCGGCGTCCGACCAGGCCGTGGTCAGCGTCACCGTCCTGGATCTCGTCCGTGGGCTGACCGACGTTGAGCCGCCGATCGAGGTGGAGATCGTCGAGGTCGGCGAGGAGCTGTTGCCGCTCGACCTGCGGCTGCTGCCGTTGCTGGTGCTCTACGCGGTGGCGGTGCCGGGCGGGATGGTGCCGGCGGCCAGCCTCGTGGAGGAGAAGGAGCGCGGCACGGTCCAGGCGCTGTTGGCGAGCCCCGCGACGGTCGGCGACGTCCTGCGGGCCAAGGGTGCGCTCGGGGTGATCCTCGGCCTGGTCGCGGGCCTGGTCACCCTGGTGCTGAACGACGCGTTCGGTGCGCAGCCCCTCGTGGTGCTGCTCGCCGTGGTGATCGGCGCGGTGATGATGGCCGAGATCGGGCTGCTGCTCGGGTCGTGGGCGCAGGACACCAACACGCTGTTCGCCGCCTGGAAGGCGGGCGGGATGGTGCTGTTCCTGCCGGCCATCTTCTTCATCTGGCCGGATCTGCCGATCTGGCCGGCGTACCTGCTGCCGAGCTACTACTTCTTGGAGCCCGCCTACGCGGTGAGCGTGGAGGGCGCCGGGCTGTCCGACGTCGGCTGGCATCTGGCGATCGGTGCGGCGATCTGTGTCGCGCTGGTCCCGGTCGTCGTGGCGGTCGGCCGGTGGCTCGAGCGCCGCTTGGTGGCGGGACGGATCGAGCGGCGCGTCGAGGACGGGCCGACCCAACCGCTCGAGGTGTGACCCACGCCCGAGGCGTCTCGTGGGTCCCGGGAACGCCCCGCATTGCCGGGGTTGCACCAGCCGCGTACGCTCCCGGCGCTTCTGGAGGGTTCGCCTAGTCTGGCCTATGGCGCACGGCTGGAATCCGTGTTGGGAGTCACATCCCTCGGGGGTTCGAATCCCCCACCCTCCGCCAA
>SKSM01000223.1 GCA_007122985.1 Nitriliruptoraceae bacterium
CGGCGAGGTCCGGCAGCTGCCCCACGTCGCCGACGGGCGGCGTAGGCAGGCGCGCCGGCGCCGGCTCGGGTACGCGGTGCTCGACCGACGACCAGTGGCGGTGATAGGCCGAGAACACCTGGAAGTGGTCGGCCGACGCCGGCCGGACCTGCCCCGGTGCCACCAGCACGATCCCGGGATGGCTGTGGACGGCGAGCCGGCCCCCGAGCCGTTCGCGCGCGAGCCGCCGGAGCCCCTCCTCGCGGCGACGCGCACAGCGGCTGACGTCGACGCTGAGGTGGAGCTCGTCGGCTGCCACCTCGACGACCAGGCGGTGGACCTCGTCGATCGGGCTGCCCGTGCGCACCACCAGCTCCCCGCCCCGGTGTCGCAGGGCCGTCCGCAGCGCCTCGACGCTGGCGAGCAGCGCGCTGACCCGGTTGGGCGCGGCGTAGCGCGAGCCGAGGATGCCGCGATCGAACACGAACAGCGGCACCACGCGGTCGGCGCGACGACAGGCCGCGGCGAGCGCGGGCTGGTCGTGGACGCGCAGGTCACGGGTGAACAGCACCACGGCGGTCGACACCGACGGCTCCTCTGCGTCGAGGTGGCGGCGGGGCGTGCGTCGCGGCTGCCCCCGACGGCTGCCCCCAACGGCTGCCCCCGACGGTGTTCGGAGCCGACCGGGCGCGTGGGCGGCGGCGTGTCTCCACCGCCACCCGACCGCCGGTACCGGATGTCCGGATCAACCGGACAAACCGCCCCATCCGCCCCACCGCGGACCCACCGCGGCCGCCCCCGGGGCACCTCGTCCGGATCAACCGGACAAACCGCCCCATCCGCCCCACCGGTGACGGCCGACGGCCGGCGGCCCTGTCACCGCGCAGGGGTAGGGTCGCCGGCGATGAGCGACGACGTGCTCCAGCGCTTCTCCGCGCCCGTCCGCGAGTGGTTCACCACCACCTTCGCGGCCGCTACCGACGCCCAGCGACTGGGCTGGCCGGCCATCGCCGACGGCGACCACACGCTGATCCTCGCCCCGACGGGGTCGGGCAAGACGCTCACCGCGTTCCTCTGGGCGATCGACCGCCTGGCCACCGCCCCACCACCGGCTGAGCCCCTCCGACAACTGCGGGTGGTCTACGTCTCCCCGCTGCGGGCGCTGGCCGTCGACGTCGACCGCAACCTGCGCGCACCGATCGAGGGCATCAGCGTCGCCGGCGAGCGCCTGGGCGTCCCGGTGCGCCGGCCGGAGGTGGGGGTGCGCACCGGCGACACGCCGGAGCGCGAGCGGCAGCGCATGCGCCGCTGCCCACCGGACGTGCTGATCACCACCCCGGAGTCGCTGTACCTGCTGCTGACCTCGCAGGCACGCGAGACGCTGCGGGGCGTCGAGGCGGTGATCATCGACGAGATCCACGCCCTCGCCCCGACCAAGCGCGGCAGCCACCTCGCGCTCACGCTGGAACGGCTCGAGCACGAGGTGCGCACGGGCGGGCTCGAACCCGGCCAGGCACCGCGGCCGGCACCCCAGCGCATCGCCCTGTCGGCCACGCAGCGGCCGCTGGCGGAGATCGCCCGGTTCCTGGGCGGCTACACCGACCCCACCCCCGACGCAATCCCCGACGCCGACCGCACCCCCGACACCGACCCCGCCGGAACCCGGCCCCGCGACGCGAGCCAACCCGACGACCCGCCGCTGGGCTCCGAGCGGCCGGTGCGGCTCGTCGACGCCGGGATGCGCAAGGAGCTCGACCTCGAGGTGGTCGTGCCCGTCGCCGACATGGGCGAGCTCGGCCAGCAGGCCGACGCGGGCCGCAACGTCGAGGCGCTGTCCGGCGCGGCGGCCCAGGCGCCGTCCCGCCGCTCGATCTGGCCCGCGATCCACCCCCGTCTGCTCGACCTGGTGCTCGAGCACCGTTCGACCCTGATCTTCGTCAACGCCCGCCGGCTGGCCGAACGGCTCGCCGCCAAGCTCAACGAGCTGCACGCCCAACGACGCGAGGAGGCCGAGCTACGCGGGCGCGGCCTGGACGGCGACCACCTCGCCCAGGCGCTGCAGGCGCTGGCCGAGCACGGTTCGGGTGCGGGCCACGCGGTCGCAGACGGGCTGGATCCCGGCAGTGCCGCCGACGCCGTCCACGAACACCTGCCCGAGCTGGTCCGGGCCCACCACGGCTCGCTCAGCCGTGAACGCCGCCTGGAGATCGAGGACGCGCTCAAGTCCGGTCGGCTGCGCGCGCTGGTGGCGACCTCGAGCCTCGAGCTCGGCATCGACATGGGCGCGGTCGACCAGGTCGTCCAGGTGGCCTCGCCCGGCGCGGTCAGCCGCGGCCTGCAGCGCATCGGCCGGGCCGGCCATCAGGTCGACCAGCCCTCACGCGGTGTGCTGATGCCCAAGTACCGCGGCGACCTGGTGGAGACCGCGGTGGTGGCCCGCCGCATGCACGACGGCGCGATCGAGGCGACCCGCTACCCGCGCAACCCGCTTGACGTCCTCGCCCAGCAGATCGTGGCCATGGCCGCGGTCGCGACGTGGGACGTGGACGAGCTCGCCCGCGTGATCCGGCGTGCCGCCCCGTTCCACGACCTGTCCGACGAGGTGCTGCACGCGGTGCTCGACCTGCTGTCCGGGCGCTATCCCTCGGAGGAGTTCGCCGAGCTGCGCCCACGCATCGTGTGGGACCGCCTCGCACGCACGGTCCGGGCACGCGCCGGCGCGCACCGGCTGGCGGTCACCAATCCCGGAACGATTCCCGACCGCGGGCTGTTCGGGGTGTTCCTACCGGACGGGACACGGGTCGGCGAGCTCGACGAGGAGATGGTCCACGAGTCGCGTGCCGGCGAGACGTTCGTGCTGGGCGCCTCCACCTGGCGGATCGAGGACATCACCCACGACCGGGTCGTGGTCAGCCCCGCGCCGGGCGAGCCGGGCAAGCTGCCGTTCTGGCACGGCGACGGTCCCGGTCGCCCCTACGAGCTCGGCCAGGCGCTGGGTGCCTTCCACCGCGACGTCCTCGCGCAGGCCGACGACGACCGCGGCGCGGCGCTGGACCGCCTGCGGGCCGAGCACGACCTCGACGCGTGGGCGGCCGACAACCTCGTGGCCTACCTCGAGCAGCAGCGCGAGATCACCGGCGCGGTCCCCGACGACCGCACCATCGTGGTCGAGCGGTTCCGTGACGAGCTCGGCGACTGGCGCATCTGCCTGCTCTCACCCTTTGGGGCGCAGGTCCATGCGCCGTGGGCGATGGCGATCGAGCGGCGGCTGACCACCGCGGGCCACGACCCCGAGGTGATGTGGACCGACGACGGCATCGTGCTGCGACTGGTCGATGCCACCGGGGTAGCCGACGGTGCTCCGGCCGCGGCGGCCGTGTCGGTGCTGGACGCGGTACTGATCGACCCGGACGAGATCGAGCAGCTGGTCGTCGACCAGCTCGGTGGGACCGCGCTGTTCACCACCCTGTTCCGGGAGGCCGCCGGCCGGGCGCTGCTGCTGCCCAGGCGCATGCCCGGCAGGCGGACGGCGCTGTGGCACCAGCGCCAGCGGGCCGCCGACCTGCTGCAGGTCGCCAGCGGCTATCCGAGCTTCCCGCTGCTGCTGGAAGCCACCCGCGAGGCGCTGCAGGACGTGTTCGACCTGCCGGCCCTGCGCGAGCTGCTCACCCAGCTTCGCGCCCGCACGATCCGACTGACCGAGGTGGAGACCGCCTCCGCATCACCGTTCGCGCAGTCGCTGCTGTTCGGCTGGGTGGGCCAGTACATCTACGAGTACGACGCGCCCCTGGCCGAACGCCGCGCTGCCGCGCTCGCCCTCGACCGCGACCTGCTGCGTGAGCTGCTCGGCGGCGACGAGCTGCGCGAGCTGCTCGACGCCGACGTGCTGCACCGGCTGGAGGGCGAGCTCCAGCGGCTGGCACCGGACCAGCGCGTCGCA
>SKSM01000029.1 GCA_007122985.1 Nitriliruptoraceae bacterium
CGACGGACGTGGCGCACCGAGCCGACTGGCGTGGTCGTCGACGGTGACCGGTGCGTCGTAGGGCAGGTGGACGGTCGGACCTGCGAGCAGCCGGATCGCGACGTGGTCGTCGTCGGCGGTGACGACGTGTCCTTCGAAGCCGCCGGGCAACCGCACCGCGACACCGGGGGTGGTCACCAGCGCACCATCGGCATGGAAGCCGGGTCTCGCTGCGGACACGCCGGTCGGCTGGGCCGCAGCCGCCGTGGTGGTCGGGCGCGTGCTGGCCCGGCCAGGGGTGGTGCGGTCCAGGGTGGTCGGGTCCGTGGAACCCGCCGCCGGTGTTGCTCGCTCGGTGGCGGCCAACTCGTCGGCGAACGGCGAGACCCGGCCCGACTCGGCGATCACCGCCACCGACTCCTGGCAGCGGGTGATGGCGACGTGGAAGACGCGGCGCTCCTCCTCGACGTCGTCGGCGAGCCGGTGCGGGAACAGCCCCGCAGACGCGCCGACGACCAGCACGTGCGGCCACTCGCGGCCCTTGACCCGGTGCACCGTGGCGAGCGTGATACCGGCCGGGTCGGCGGGGACGCGCAGGCGGTCGGTCAGCCACGGTTCGAGCTCGTCGGGGCGGGGCTGGAGGTGGGCCAGCTGCTCGAGCACGTCCAGGTCGTCGCCGTGGCTCGACCCCTCCGGCCGCGAGCGCGAGGCGTCCAGGGCGTCGACCGCGTCACCCAGCCCGATGCGCCGTCGGATGAGGGTGAGGCACCGGGCGGTGTCCGCGCCGTGGGTGATCGCGGCCTCGAGGGCGCGCAGGTCGTCCAGGTAGCCGACGAAGCGTTCGCGGTGGGTGGGACCGAGCGCGTCGGCGAGCTGCTCGAGCACGCCCAGCGACAGCTGACGGCGTGGCAGCAGCGGCAGCACGGCCGACTTCACCTTGCGGGCCGGCCGGTTGAGCGTCTCGAGCAGGTCGTCGCGACGGATGCGGTCGAGGTCCAGGCCCAGGCGCAGGTAGGCGAGCGCCGTGCGGACGCCAGTGCGTCTGAGCACGGACGCGTCCAGCGGCGCGGTGTGGGGGATGCCGGCCTCGGTGAGGGCGACCTGCACCGGCAGCAGGGCGCTGACGACCCGGGCGAGCACCGCCACGCCGGTGGGGTCGCTGTCGGCGTCGAGGTGCGCGCGGATGCACGCCACTGTCCGCTCCGCGCTGTCGCCCGGGTCGACGCGGTGGACGGTCAGCGCCGTCGGCGGGGCGCTCACCGTGGCACCTCGACGGCCGGGAGGGTGTGTGGTGCCCATGCGGCGCTCACCGTGGCACCTCGACGGCCGGGAGGGTGTGTGGTGCTGCCGCGGTGATCATCGTTGCGCCGCCTCGGCCACCGACGGTGCGGAGGTGTCTGCGGGGAGGTCGTCTCTCCCGCTGTGGATGGTCTTTGGCACGCGCAGGCGGTTGTGGCCGAGGAGGTGGACGGCCGCGGCGACGACGTCGGGCGGGCAGCGGTAGTTGACCTCCAGGGCGTGGTGGGCGGCGCCCGGGAACCACCGGTCGAAGTCGACGAGGTAGCGCGGGGTCGCGCCGGCGTAGCTGTAGATGGTCTGGTCGTCGTCGCCGACGGCGAACACCTGCGCGGACGGCCCGGCCACCAGCCGCACCAGCAGCAGGAACGCAGGCGTGAGGTCCTGGAACTCGTCGACCAGCAGGTGGGTGCCGGCCTGTTGCGCGGTGCGGCGCAGGTCCGGCCGGGTCAGCAGCAGCTCGATCGCGCGGTAGATCTGCTCGTCGAAGTCCAGCAGCCGTCGGTCGGCCAGCAGCTGCCGGTAGCGCGGGAACACCTCGGCGAACCCGTCGATGTCGCCGCGCACGGCCTCGACCTCCTGCGGGTCGCGCAGCGCGAGGCGGACCTCGGCGAGCGCGTCGAGGTAGGGCTGGAACGGGTCCTGGTTGGGGATCCGCGCGACCGTGACGAGCTCTGCGAGCAGGCTGCGGACGTCGCGCTCGTGGATCACCTGCCGACGGTCGTCGAGCGAGCAGATCCACAGCGCCAGCGAGTGCAGGGTGCGGATCGAGGCCCGCAGGTCGGCGGTGCGCTCACGCAGCTCCTCCGCGGCGCGGGTGTTGTAGGCCACGGCGGTGACCAGCTGCGGTTCGACCCGGCGGTCGCGCAGCAGGTGCCGCAGCCGGGCGGTGAGCACCCGGGTCTTGCCCGACCCTGCGGGGGCGATGACCCGGGCCGGGCCCCGCGGGTGGGTCACCGCCGCCAGCTGGTCGGGTGCGAGGGTCTCGGCCGGAGCCGCGGCACCCTGGACGGTGAGGAGACCGAGCCCCACCGACTCGCGGTGGACCAGGGGATGGTCGTCGCCGACCGGCAGTGGGCGGGCGAGCGGTCCGCGCGGCCCGCCGTCGATCCAGGCGTCGCGGCCGTCGGGCAGGGTCACGTCCGCCGTCTGCGAGGCCCCGGCGCCCGCGTGCCGCATGGCCAGCACGCCGTGCCACCAGCGTGGCCCGTCGCCGCCGCGCAGGTCGTAGCTGTTCGCCCAGGTCAGCAGGTGAAGCCGGTCTCGGTCGAGGCCGACGTCCGCGCCGAGCGCGTAGGGCGGTTCGGTGACGACCTCCGGCTCGCGGGCGGCGTCGTTGTCCACGGCGAGCTCGATCACCGTGGGCGCACGTCGCAGCCAGCGGTCTGCGAGCACGGCCGCCGCCGCGGACGGCGCGGCCAGGACGTCCGCGTCGATCCGCACCCGGGGTGCGGCCCGCAACGCCGCCGGTGACGGCTCGTTCGGGCCCACGACCACGTTGCGGCCGAGGGCGGCGGGTCCGGGGAACCTGGTGGCGGGAGGAGCGGCCATGCCGCGGGAGGCTACGGGCTCACCGTGACATCGCCGCTGCTGGCTCCACAGCCGACCCGGGGGCCCTAGGCCTCCGCGACCTCGTAGCCGGCCTCGTGGATCGCGGCGTGGATCTCCGGCTCGCCGACGGTGCCTTCCACGGTGACGGTGCGGTTGTCGACGTCGACCTCGACCGAGGTGACCCCGTCGAGCTGCCCGACCTCACCCTCGATGGCGGACTTGCAGTGCCCGCAGGAGATGTCGGGGACCTGGTAGGTGCGTGGCATGGCGCTCATCGTGTGCTCCTCGGCTGGGGCGGTCTCATCGTGCGCATCCTGCGCATCGTGCTCGTCGTGGGTGGCATGCTCGTCGTGCTCGGATGGTGGTGACGGCGGCGGGGCCGGTCGGCGGGCGAGATCGGCGATCGCGGGCGCGGCTCAGCGCTTGATGAGCCGGTGGATGACGGCGAGGGCCTCGTCGACCTTCTCGTCCGCTGCGTCGGGGCCGTCCTTGATCGCGTCGCTGACGCAGTGGCGCACGTGATCGTCGAGCATGGTCGTGGCCACCCCCTGCAGCGCCTGCGTCGCCGACGAGATCTGGGTCAGCACGTCGATGCAGTAGCGGTCCTCCTCGATCATGCGCTGGAGGCCGCGGACCTGGCCCTCGATACGGCGCAGCCGACCGAGCAGTTCGTCCTCACGACCGCTGTAGCCCTGCACGTGTCGCTCCTCCGCCGTCCGTTGCTGCCGGCCGCCGAGCATCGTCTGCCGGTCGTCTGCCGGTCGTCTGCCGGTCGTCTGCCCGGCGACTGCTCGCCGTGCGCTCCCAAGCGTACCGTCCGGGATAGCCGAGGGGGGTACTCCTACCAACGGGCCCACGAGCGACCGGCCGCGGCGATGGTGGTCGCAGGAGTGCACGTTCCGGGTCGCCACCGCCCGCCCGGCAGGCCAGACTGCGGGGGTCGCCGACCACGGAGCCGCTGCGGCCATGCCCGAGGCCCTGCCCGATGTCACCGTCGACCGCGATCCCGCACCGGTGGCGGACGCCGAGGCGGCAGCGGCCGACCCCGACGCGCGACGCGGTGACGGCCCCGCGGAACCGCCCGGACC
>SKSM01000317.1 GCA_007122985.1 Nitriliruptoraceae bacterium
CCGGAGCTCCGGCCGCAGCGAGTGCGCCGCGAAGAAACCCGACGGCCAGTGCGTCACCGACCTGACCATCCACCTCGCCGACCAGCTTGAGGCTGACCTCGAGCCCTTCGACGACCGCGGCCTCGCTGTCGGCCTCGCTGAGCCGGACCTCGGGGAAGGCGGCCCGCAACGACTCGACGGCGACCACCGCCGCCGCTTCGAAGTCGCGCGCATCGGCCCGGCCGGCGCTGGCGGCGACCAGCTTGCGGCCCTGCTCCTCGGCCAGCAGCGCGAGCTTCTCGCGGTGCTCGGGCAGGCCGGCGATCAACTGCACGATCGTGTGGACCGCCAGCTGGCTACCGGTCGGCACCTCCACCCCGCGCGTGGGTGCGGCCTGCTCACGAGCGACGTAGACCTTGGCGGGGCGACCTCCGCCCGGATGCTTGCGCCGTCCGGTCACGACCAGGTCGGCGTCCGCGAGCTGGTCGAGGTGGTTGCGGGCCACGTTGGCGTGCAGCCCGAACATGTCCGCGACCTCGCGAGCCGACAGCGGCTGGCCCTCGGTCCGCAACCGGCGGTAGATGCCCGCCCGCGTCGGCACGGCCAGCACCTGCGAGACCCGGCCGTCACCGGCGTCGGACGACGCCTCGAGGTGATCCCCTTCCACCGGCGTGCTGACACCGGGAGCGGCGGGCTGGGCGACCACGGACGGACCTCGACGGGGTGGGACGACGGTGGGGTGGGACGACGGTGAGCAGGCACGGGACGACGGGCGCGGGGCCGCATACCACGGCAGGCAACGCGCAGGGTCGCGGCTCGCGTCCTCCAGGCTGCCACAGGCAGTGGGAACCGTGCGAACCTCGTCAGCCGACGGGCGGGAAGCGCCCGTCGACCAGGACGCCGGCGACCGCCCGGGTGAGTCGGTCGATCGTGGCGCGATCGAGCCCGTCCTCGGCATGCCCGAAGCCGGTCGGCTCCTGCCACAACTCGCTCGGGCCACCGGCGGCGGCATGCAGCTCGTCCGCGTCGCTGGGCGGGAAGTAGTCGTCGTCTTGCCCGTGGACGACCAGCAGCGCGCAGCGCAGCCGCGCAGCGAGATCCACCGGCGTCGCGCTGGTCGCCCACGCGCTCGGCGGGGCGAGGCGGACCCCGAGCACGGCGGCGAGGGCCGCCCGCCGAACCGGCCGATGCCACAGGCGTTCCAGCCGCCGGAGCGGACCGGGAGGTGCCGGGTCGCGGAACCGCGCCGGGGCGGAGATCAGCACCAGGCCGGCGACGGTGGGGGCATCGACCGCAGCACGGAGCACCGCGGTCGCGCCCATCGACAGGCCGACCAGCACCACCCGGTCGTAGCCCGACCCCTCGAGCCAGCGGATGCCCGCCGCCACGTCGGCGTGCTCACGCTCACCGAACGTGCTCGCACCACCCGACCCGCCGTGGCCCCGCAGGTCGAGGCTGAGCACGGGCGCGGTCCGGGCCAGTCCTTCGGCCAGCCGGGCGTAGGCGGGTTTCCGTCGGTTCGCACCGAACCCGTGCGCCAGCAGGACGGCCGCCCGATCGACGGCCGGTCCCGGCAGCAGCGATCCCACCAGCGGCGTGCCGTCCACCGCCCGCAGCCGAGCGGTCACGGTGGCCCCGGCGAACCCACCGATCCAGCCCCGAGCCTCGCCGAACCTCCGCCAGGCCCGACGCGGAACGGCGTCCGAGTTCACGGTCACCCGTCCGGCCGGAGGTTGGACGTCCATGCGCACGGGTGGCATCCTTCGCCGCGATCAAGCCCCGGCAACCGCCGCCGAGCTGCTGCTTCGGAGGCCGGTCCCCGGCGCGCCGTTCGTCCAGGCCGGTCCGTCCGGTCGGTCCGGTCGTCCGGCCGGTTCGGTCGTCCGGGATCGTCCGGGCCGTCGGATACCGGGTCCGACGGCGTCTCACCCTAGAACCTCGACCGCCGGCGCGGACGCGTCGGATGCCCGATCACGACGCGGTGCCCCGCGGCACCCGGACGGCGAGGAGCCTCGTGCACCTGCTGGTGCTCACCCAACGGTCGGGCGGTGCCACCGCACTGGTGCCGTCCATCGAGTACCTCGACCACACCCTGCAGAGCGCACCGATCGACCCGTCGTCGATGCGCCGTTTGACCGACTGCGATGCCGTGGTGGTCGACGCGACCCAGGACCTGCGTCAGGCGGCCGGCGCGGCCCGCGCCGCGTCCGTCCACGAGCTCGCACGCCCGGTCCTGCTGGTGATCAACGAGGGCGGGCTCGCCGCGTTGAAGGCGTCGTGGGGCTTCGATGACTGGGTCACCCCGGAGGCGTCCCCGGCGGAGCTCGAGACCCGGCTGCGGCTGCTCGGTGAACGCTCCCAGGCGGCCGCCCCGCAGCGCGCCTCGAGCGTCGGCGACCTGGTCGTCGACGAGGACAGCTACCAGGTCCAGCTGCGGGGCAAGCCGCTCGATCTGACGTTCAAGGAGTTCGAGCTGCTCAAGGCCCTGGCCAACGCCCCCAACCGCGTGTTCACCCGCGACCTGCTCCTGCAGGACGTCTGGGGCTACGACTACTTCGGCGGGTCGCGGACCGTGGACGTCCACGTCCGGCGGCTGCGAGCGAAGCTCGGCCCGGAGCACGAACAGATGATCGTCACGGTGCGCGGCGTCGGCTACAAGCTGGTGCCACCCGGTCAGCGCACCAGCCGCGGCCCGGAGGAGGCACCCGGCGAGGACGGGCCCTGACCGGGCGGTCCGCCCCCTTCCCGGCACCTCACGCGACCGCCGCTTCACCCACCGGGGGCACCTCCAGCGCGACGTCGACCCACCGGGTCTCGAAGCCCTGCGAGCGGTACAGCCGCACGGCGCGTTCGTTGGCCAGGTCGACCCACAGCAGGACCTCGGTGCAGCCGATCGCCTGCAGGTGGGCGAGCCCGGCCGCCAGCAGCGCCGGTCCGGCCCCGTGCCCCTGTGCGCGCGGGTGGACGGCGAGGTTGTAGACCTCCCCGGTGGTCGCGTCGCGCCGCTTGAGCCAGTGCAGCCCGAGCACGTCGCCGTCCGGCGCGACCGCCAGCAGCAGGTCGGCCGGGTCGAACCAGTCGGTCGAGCGCCGGTCCTCGAAGCGCGCCAGGTCCCAGCCACCGTCATCCGTGCCGGCGTAGGCGGCATCGAGCACCCCGACCACCGCCGCGTCGTCGTCCGGCCCGCGGTAGGTGCGGATCGCCGGGGTGTCGGGCACGTCCGGGACCGTCTCCAGGGCGCGTCCGAGCACCCCCAGCCGACGCCGCACGTGGCCCCCGTGGCTGGTCGCCACCTCGATGTCCGCGTCGCCCGCGTCGCGCAGCCACACGGTCGCGTGCACCCCAGGGTCGACGAGCAGGTGGCGCTGTCGGCCGAGCAGGGCGGCCAGCACGGCACCGTCCTCGCGGTGCTCTCGGGGGACGGCCAGGTCACCGACGGCCTCGTCCTGCGGCTGGTCGGGCAGGACCAGCGAGGCGTAGCCCACCGGCCGATCGCCACGACGGGCGAGCAGCGACCGCCACCGCGGGGTCCGCTCGATCGCACCGACGGCCAACGCCTCGAGCCGTTCGCGCTCGGTCTCGTCGACCAGCGGCACCGGGTGGGTCGCCTCCGCCGCGTCGAGCAGCGCCAGCGGCTCGGCGGCGTCGGCGGCGTCGACGACCTCGAGCGGCTCGTCGTTCACGGACGACCTCGATGGCGGGGGTACGCTGTCCGGTGTTTCGGTGGCCGACGGTACGTGGTCGCCGAGCGCTCGGGGCCGCGTCCGTCCGCCACCCGGTTGGCGGAGCGTTGAGGGGCGGGTTATGCTCCGCGCCGCGTTGCGCCGTGGGCGCTGCCAGCGTTTCCGGGCCGCTAGCTCAACTGGCAGAGCATCGGACTTTTAATCCGCTGGTTGCGGGTTCGATCC
>SKSM01000027.1 GCA_007122985.1 Nitriliruptoraceae bacterium
GTCGTGCCTGGCCTGGTCGTGCCTGGCCTGGTCGTGCCTGGAACGCTCAGTGGACCGGGCGTGCGAGGGACCGCTGCCCGTAGGCGCTCGCACAACCGATGCCCAGACGGCATCCTCGCGGCGAGTATGCCGCGCCCGCAACCCACCGGGTGGACTCTGGACGACCCCGGGACCGCGGTCCTCGACCTGCTGACACCTCCACATGCCGGAGGGGACCATGGACCCACGCTCGCTCGGCTGGCTGATCGTCATCGTCGGAGCGGTCCTCATGGTGGTCGGTGTCCTGGTCGCGACCGGTGCCTTGTCCTGGTTCGGACGGCTGCCTGGAGACCTGCGCTGGTCGGGCGAACGCACCACCGTCTTCGTGCCGATCACCTCGATGCTGATCCTCTCGGCCGCCCTCACCGTGCTGCTGTGGCTGATTCGGCGCTGAGCGCAGGCTCACCCGGCCGGGGGTGCCCCGGTCCGGCCGGAGCACGGCGACTACGGACGGCCGAGCCCCTCCATGGCGTCCGCGATCGGGCGCAGCCGCCCGAACCAGCGCTGCTCGACGGGACGACGTGCCTCGTCGGACATCAGGGTCGGCAGCTCGACGATCGGCGTGAACGAGACACGACCTGCCTGCAGCCCGCTCATGACGCTGCGTTGCTGCCCGTTGGTCGCCTGCTCGATCAGGAACGCGACGCACCGGGCGGCCAGACGGGTGCTCTGGATCCGGTCGAAGGGCGTCGGGTTGCCGCCCTGCTGGACGTGACCGAGGATCGACTGGCGGACGTCGAAGCGACCACCGCCCTCCTTCTCGAACAGCGCCCACAGGAAGGGGGTGGTGTAGACCGCGTCCGCACCCTCGCTGCGGATCAGCAGACCGAGGCGTTGTCCGTGCGCGAACGCGTCGTTGAGCCGCGCGACGTCGTCGCGCAGGCCATCGAGGGTGATGCCCTCCTCTGGCGTGTAGACACGCTCGGCACCGGTTGCGAGACCCGCGTTGAGCGCCAGGTATCCCGAGTCGCGGCCCATCACCTCCACCACGAAGGCGCGGTGTGAGGCCACCGCCGACTGCTTGATCTTGTCGACGTCGGTCACGATGCTGTTGAGCGCGGTGTCGGCGCCGACGGCGAGCTCGGTGCCCGGTACGTCGTTGTTGATCGTCGCCGGCAGGCACACCACCGGCAGGCCGAGCGCCTCGAACCGGTGTCGGGCACCGTGGATCCGGTGGGCGCCGGCGTAGCCGACGTACCCGCCGATCACCAACAGTCCGTCGAGCTGCTCGCGCCTGACGGTGCCGGAGATCGCCCGCAGATCATCGTCGGAGAGGACGTCACGGGAGGTCCCGATCTCCGCGCCACCTTGCTGACCCCACCCGTTGACCGTCAACCACCCGAGCTCCTCGAGGTCGCCGTCGATGAGCCCGCGATAGCCGCCGCGCACCCCCACCACCGTGTGGCCACGGTCCATGGCGATGCGCACGACCGCGCGGACGGCGGTGTTCATGCCGGGTGCCGGTCCGCCGGCGTGCAGGACGCCGAGCCGGAGCGCCGGTGCCGTCTGTGACGCCCGCTTCGGACGGGCCCGTACCAGTGCCTTCATCGTCTCCCACGACTCGGCGAAGCTGCCACCACGTAGGGCCATCGCCTCGTCGAACTCCCGGCGCTCGAGCAACTCTGCGACCGCCTGCGTGCGCTCGACCGCCGCCATCAACGGTGAGGTCTGGATCCGGTTCTCGCGCAGGCCGATCAGCTGCGGCTCCTCGTGATCGCCGTGCAGCAGCTGCTGCACGGCGTGATAGCCGCACTGCGTACCGAGGTTGCGGTCGAACGCGCTCGGCGCGCCACCGCGTTGGACGTGGCCGAGGATGGTCGACCGGGTGTCCTCGCCCAGGCCCTCGGCCAGCACCCGACGCACGTGCTCGGTCGTGATGGGTTCGCCGTACTTGTCACGTGCACCTTCGGCGACGATCACCAGGTTCTGGCGACGGCGCATCCGCCGGCTGGCCTCGACCGTCCGCTTGAGCGCGTCCTCCCAGTCGTCGACCTGCGGCGGATGCTCGGGGATGAACACCCAGTTCGCGCCCGTGGCGATCGCCGACATCAGCGCCAGGTAGCCACAGTTGCGACCCATGACCTCGATGACGAAGGAGCGCTGGTGGCTGGACGCCGTCGAGCGCAGGGCGTCCACCGCCTCGGTGATGCGGTGCAGGGCGGTGTCGGCGCCGACCGTCATGTCGGTACCGAACATGTCGTTGTCGATCGATCCGACGATCCCGACGAGTCGCAGCGTGCTGCTGGTCGCCGGGTCGTCGGGTGCCAACCCGCCCTCGGCGACCAACTCGTCGATCAGGCCGGGCCACTCGGTGCACAGCAGGTTCGCGCCAGTGAGGCTGCCGTCCCCACCGATGACGACCAGCGCGTCGATGCCCCGTCCGGCCAGGTTGGCAGCGGCGCGCCTGCGCCCGTCCCGGGTGCGGAACGCCTCGGACCTGGCGGTGCCGATCCACGTGCCGCCACGGTGCAGGATCCCGCCGACCGAAGCCGAGGTGGCCGGCTGGATCGCAGGGCCACCGTCGACGAGGCCCAGGAACCCCTCGTGGATCACCGACACCTGCACACCCTCACCCAGCGCGGTACGCACCACGGCACGGGTCGCGGCGTTCATGCCCGGTGCGTCACCACCGCTGGTGAGCACGGCGAGGTGGCTGATCTGAGCTGCTGGCGCCACGGCGGGACCTCGGATCTCATCGGCTGTGCGGTCGCTCGGCACCCGCGTGACCTTCCGACCGTGTCACGGTGCGCCCGCACGGCCGGATGGGTGGCCGGTGCGCGTCGCACGAGCGGGATGTCGTCCTACCTTCCGACGGGCGGCGTGGCAAACCGCGCCGGGCATCGGATTCAGTCCGGTGACACCGGCGTACCCGCGCCGTGACCTGACGTAGCGTGACCTGACGTGCCGTGACCCGACGTGCCGTGACCCGACGTGCCGTGCCGGGGCACGATCATGACGGGTGCTGTCGCTTCCGCGAGCGGACCGCTACCCTGACGGCACGCTCCGAGCGCGACGTCCGCGGCCAGCGGACCTCGCAACACCCCCGGGGCGTTGAACCGCCCCTCCCCGACCGGTACGTCCCCGGTACGGAATGCTCTTCGGACACGGGGCCGTCCGGGGCCGACGATGTGGGCCTGGACCTCCGACGAGTCGGGTGCGAAGCCGCATTCACCGGCGTGCACGGCACTTGCGCCTGCGAGCGCGTCGCGGTGCCTGGCCGCCGTGCAGTCCGCAGAGCGTGCCACCGGGTCGACGACGGGGCGAGATGCTCATCGACCGTGTGTACGAAAAACGAGGCGACCATCAGCACTAGGACCGCGGAGACCTCGGTGGATCCCGACCAGTTCCGCGACCTCGCCCAGGCGCACCTCGACGGTGTCGCATCGGACGATGACGTCGCTCGACTCCAGGCCGACCCGAGCGAGTGGGTCGCGGCGCTCAAGGGGCTACGCACCCAGCTGCGACAGAAGATCGAGCGGCTCGAGGGCGAGGTCACCGGCCCCGAGCGCGACCTGGTCCTGCAGGACTTCGAGGAGGAACTCGCGCGGATCGACGATCGGCTCACCGACCTCGGGGCCGCGCCAAACACGTCGGAAACCGACCAGCCACAGGGGCCGGTGACGGACGTAGCCAGCGACGGTGAGCACGCGCAGGCCTCCGAAGACGACACCAGCGCGGACGAGCCCACCGTCACCACGGACGGCGCCGACCACACCGGCCCCTCGACCACGGGCGGCACCGCCGACGACCGCGGCGATCGGTCGGGGACGAACCGACCGACCCGTGCCCCGCAGCTGCAGCTGTCGTGGACCCAGGGCAAGATCGTGGCCTGGGCCGGCGGCCGCAAGGCGGACCCGGCCGAGCTCGACGAACTGCGCGAGCGGCTGACCGCTGCCGGCGCTCCGGCCGGACCGTGGCAGGCCGATGAACCCGTGAAGCTGCCGGGAGGGTCCCGTGCAGCGGCGCTGTCAGCGCCCGTGCAGGACGTCCTCGGCTGGCTCGTGTCCCTCGGAGACACCGCCGAGGACCGGGAGCTCGGACCGAGCGTCACCTGGATCGGGCTCGCCGCCGCGTTGGCGGTCCGCTTGGTCGGCAGCGGCCGGATGGTGCCCCAGCTGCGCAAGGTCGGTGACGCCCCGGCCAATCGCTCCTACTTCGCCGTGCGCTGGGAGCCGACCCTCATCGACCAGGACGAGCTGGCCAGCCTTGCGCGAGCGATGCCCGGGGCGGTGGCCGCCGCCGATCGTCAGCGTGACCCCCAGACCGTGGTGCGCTCGGTGGTCACCGGGTTCGTCGACGCGATCTGCCGTGACTCGGCCGCCCGCGTCGAGGTGCCGGCACCACCGCCGATGCCCCAGAAGGCGTCCGAGGTGGCCGAGACGGCACTGGCACGCCTGGACGGATCGACCTTCGAAGCGCCGCACCAGCAGGGCACCGAGATCCGCAAGGGCCTCAAGTCGTGGGCCGGGAGCGTCACTGGCACCTCGAAGCTGACCCTGACCGTGCAGCTCGATCCGCCCGACGAGGGCGACGCCTGGTTGGTGCGCACGCTCACCTCCGACGGACGTCGACAGGATGAGCCGGTCGAAGCCGCGATGTCGCGCGCCAACCACGCACGCAAGGAGACCCTCAAGCGTGAACTCGAGCGGCTCGAGGGCCTCTACGAGCCGCTGAAGCGTGGCAAGGACACCCGTCGCGGTCAGGTCATCCTCAGCCAGGACGAGGCCTGGGAGCTGATGGCCACCCACGGCCCGGTGCTCCAGGCAGCCGGGTTCGAGGTGCGGGTGCCGCCGTTGTCGCGCCGCAAGGCCACCCCGTCGCTGCGCGTCACCTCGACGCAGACCCAAGAGGCGTCGGTCGGTGCCCGGCAGCTCAACGACGTGCGCTGGTCGGCGGTGTTCGACGATGTCGAGCTCACCGCAGAGGACATCGCGCAGCTCGCCAAGGAGTCGCGTCCACTGGTCAAGTCACAGGGCCAGTGGGTCGAGCTCGATCACGCCGACCTGGACGCCGCCGCACAGGCGTTGGAGGAGCGCAGGAACCAGACCCAGCTCACCGGTGCGGAGATGCTGCGCTTCGCGCTCGGACTCGAGGGCGCGGAGTTCGGCCAGCCGGTCAGCCTCGCCGGAGAGGGGTGGGCGACCGAGCTGCTGCGCAGCGCCCAGTCCATCCCGTCCCATCCCCCGACCTCGCCGGACGGGTTCGAGGGCAAGCTGCGCGGCTACCAGGCCGACGCCCTCGCCTGGCTCGGATTCCTCGACGGCGCCGGGCTGGGCGGCTGCCTGGCACTGGACATGGGCCTCGGCAAGACCCCGACGATGCTGGCACACCTCCAGCTCACCCGCGAGCGCGGCAAGGGCCTGGTGGTCGCACCGCCGGCCGTGGTCGGCAACTGGGCCTCCGAGGCCCGCTTCTTCACCCCCGATCTCAAGGTGCTGGTCCACCACGGGACGCAGCGAGCAGGCGGCGCCCGGCTGCAGGAAGCCATCGAGGACGCTGACGTCGTCATCACCACCTACGGCACGGCCCTGCGTGACGTCGCCGAGCTCGAGAAGGTCCACTGGGGCAAGCTCGTGCTCGACGAGGCACAGGTGATCAAGAACCCCACCAGCGAGACCGCCCAGCAGCTGCGCCGGCTGGAAGCCCACACACGCGTGGCCCTGACGGGCACGCCGATCGAGAACGGGCTCGGCGACCTCTGGTCGTTGATGGACTTCGTCAACCCTGGGCTGCTCGGCGACCGGGCGAGCTTCGTCGCACAGATGCAGCGGGCAGCGGAGAGTGAGAGCGGTGCCGAATCGGCCCTGCGCACCCTCAACGGCGTCCTGGTGTTCCGGCGCACCAAGGCGGAGCCGGTCATCGCCGAGGAGCTGCCCGACCGCATCGACGCGCTGGACCACTGTCCGATGACCACCGAGCAGATCGGCCTCTACCAGGCCGTGCTCGACCAGCTGGTGGTCGAGTCCGGCGACGACACCGAGCTGAAGCAGCGCAAGGGCGCGATCCTCGCCGCGATCACGGCGCTCAAGCAGATCTGCAACCATCCAGCTGCCTACACCGGCGACGACGAAGCCCTGGAGGGACGTTCGGGCAAGCTCGAACGCCTCGAGGAGATCGTCGACAACGTCTTCGAGTCCGGCGAGCGGATGCTGATCTTCACCCACTTCGCCTCGTGGGCGCGACGGCTCGCCGACCATCTCACCGCACGGACCGGACTGGAGATCCCGGCCTACCACGGCGGCCTCGCCCGCGGAGCACGCGACAAGATGATCCGCGGCTTCCAGGAAGGCGACGGGCCGGGTGCTATGGTCCTCTCGCTGAAGGCAGGCGGGACCGGACTGAACCTGACCGCCGCCAGCCACGTGGTGCTCTACGACCGCTGGTGGAACCCGGCGGTGGAGGACCAGGCCCGCGACCGCGTGTGGCGGATCGGCCAGACCAAGACGGTCGTCGCCCACCGGCTCGTGTGCCCGGGGACCGTCGACGAGCGGGTCGAGGAGGTCGTCGCCGGCAAGCGCCGGGTCGCCGACATCGTCCTGCCCAAGTCGAGCACCGTCGGCGACCTCGATTCCGACCAGCTGCGCCGTGCGCTCGGTATCGATCGTGACGCCGTCCTCACCGACGACCTCAGCCCGACCCCGGCGACCCGAGGGGATGCCGCATGACGACCCGCACCCGGTCCCGCAGCCGCGAGCACGACGACGGCCGGCGACCTGACGACGGCAGCCGCCGGCAGGCGGAGTCCTCGTCCGACCCCAGCCGTGAACGCGAGGGCGGCGGGCGCGACCGCACGCGCGCCCGCGACGGTCGTGGCGGCGACACCCCGGACGAGCGGGAGCACGCCTCACAAGACGACGGCCAGTCCGCGCGCCCTGACGATCACAAGCGACGCAGCCGCAGCTCGCGGAGCCGCAGCAGGACCGGTGGTTCGGGCGGCCGCGACACCACCGCAACCGCTGGATCCTCGGACACCGATGCCGCGGACACCGGTGGCGGTGCGAACAGCACCGACGACGGCGGCAAGGGCCAGCAGCAGGCGCAGGGCCGCGACCGCACCAGCAAGGGCGGCAGGCGCCAGACTTCGAGCCGCGGCAACCGCGGCAAGGGCGGCCAGAGTGCTCAGGGTGGCCGGAACAACCAGGGCAGGGGCCAGGGCCAGGGCCAGGGGCAAGGACAGGGACAGGGTCAGAAGAAGGGCGGCAACCAGCCGCGCGGCCGCGGCAAGAACCAGCGTCGCAAGCGCGGTCAGCAGCAACGTCAGGGCGCTGGCTTCTGGGGCGACCCTCGTCGGCTGCCGGAGCTGCGCACCGACATCACGATCAGCGAGGATCCCGCGGCCGTCCCCCGTTCGCTGGGTCCCCCGCCGCTGCCGGGCCACGAGCAGATCGCCGCGCACTACTTCGCGGCGGTCTACGACCGGGCCGTCGGAACGGCCGGCGCACTTGCCGCCGCCGGTGGCCTGATCGACCCCGACGCACTGGTCGGTGACGACGATCGATGACCGGGGGCGGTGCGACGCCGCGCGACGACGTTTGGCACCGACGTCGTGCTGCGCCGCGGCGACTGCCTTCGGACCGCCAGCGAGCCTGCGGCGCGTCGTCTGGCCGGCCCGTCGTCGTCACCCAAGCACGGCACGCGACAGCGCCAGGACCGCGCCGAGCCCCGCCCACCACAGCACGGCGGCGCGCAGCCGATCGTCTGCGACCCGCTGCACCAGGGCGGTCCCCGTCCACAGTCCGACGAGCAGCACGGCTGACAGCGCGACACCCGTCTGCGCCTGGACGCGGGTGAACTCCCCCACCATCGCCAGACCGATGATCGTCGGTACGCCCCCGACCGCCCAGACCGCGGCCAGCGTCGGCCGCACCGCAGCACCGTCCCGACCCCGGTAGAGCAGCGCCAGTGGCGGTCCCCCGAGCGCCACCGCCGTCCCGGTCAGGCCCGAGAGGAAACCGGCGGCGAGTTCGCGCCGGCCAGTGACGGTCAGCTCCCAGCCGGCAGCGGAACTGCCCACGGCAAGCAGCAGGGTGACGGCGATCACGACCGTCAGTCCCCGCGTCGGCAGCGCGGCGACGATCAGGGCGCCGACGGCGATGCCCGGTAGGCGTCCGAGGGTCAGCCGAAGCAGCGAGCCGACGTCCAGGCCACCCCGCCCGAGCACGACCATCGCAACCGACAGCGGCAGGACGGCGACCACCATGCTGCCGGGCAGCAGCTCCGGCGCCGCCAGCGCGAGGGCCGGCACCGTGGCGAACGCCGCGCCGAAGCCGAGCGTGGACTGGGCGACGCCGCCCAGCCAGGCAGCCACGAGCACGAACACCACCAGGCCGATCTCGACCTCCAAGCCCAGCACTGCCACGCGGTCGCTCCTGCCACCGTCCCACCCCGCACGTCGTACCAGCTCGACGCCCTGCGGAGCACACCCACGGGCTCGGCTTCGCATCGAGCGCTCAACGCACGCGGTGTGCGAGTGCGGGTACGCGCGACCGGGAACCGATGCGCAGACGTGCACGACGCGGCTGGACGCGCGAAGCTGAGCGGCCAGTGTCCACATCCGAACTGCGAGGATCTCAGGTGCGCATCGCCATCCTCACCGGCGGCGGCGACGTCCCCGGTCTCAATCCCTGCATCAAGGCCGTCGTCGACCGCGTGATCCACGACGGACACGAGGTGATCGGGCTGCGGCGCGGCTGGGCCGGCCTGCTGGAGTTCGATCTGGACCGGGCGGACCGCTCGCGCGAGCAGTGCACCATCCCGCTCGACCTCAACGCGGTCCGCACGATCGACCGCACCGGCGGGACCTTCCTGCACACCTCGCGAACCAACCCGCAACGGGTGCCCACCAAGGACGTTCCCCACTTCCTCTCCGACGACACCGTCGGTGACGGTCCCCACGACTTCACCGAGCACGTGCTGCGGGTCATCGACCACCTCGAGTTCGACGCGCTGATCGCGATCGGCGGCGACGACACCCTGTCCTACGCGCTGCGGCTCCACGAGGAGGGCATGCCGGTCGTCGCCATCCCCAAGACGATGGACAACGACGTCCACGGCACGGACTACTGCATCGGCTTCTCCACCGCCGTGACCCGGTCGGTCGGGTTCATCCACGATCTGCGCACCTCAACCGGCTCCCATGAGCGCATCGCGGTGGTCGAACTGTTCGGGCGCTACTCCGGCGAGACCTCGTTGATCGCCGCGTACCTGGCATCGGTCGACCGTGCGATCATCTCCGAGGTCCCCTTCGACCCGGAGCGGCTCGCTGCCCTGCTGATGGAGGACAAGCGCCGCAACCCGTCGAACTACTCGATGGTGACCATCTCCGAGGGTGCGACCTACCAGGGTGGGCAGGTCCAGGTCTCCGGTGAGGCCGACCAGTACGGCCATCGCAAGCTCGGCGGGATCGGTGAGACCACCAGTCAGCTCATCAAGGAGCTGACCGGCCAGGACATCATCTCCCAGCAGCTCGGATACCTCATGCGTTCGGGCCGGCCGGATTCGCTCGATCTCATGGCAGCCACCAACTTCGCGGTCATGGCCGCGGACCTGGCCGTGCGCGGTGTGCAGGGCCGCATGGTGGCCCTGCGCGAGGGCACCTACACCGACGTGCCCATCAGCCTGACCGGTGAGGGCGAGAAGCGCGTCGACGTCGACGCGCTCTACGACTGCGACACCTACCGCCCGAAGCTGCAGGAGGTCGCCGGCAAACCGATGTTCCTGTACTGACCACCCACGACGGTCGGTCACGTCGATCGAGCGCCCGCCGCCCACGTCGCCTACGGTCAGGGTCTCGACCCCTCACGACAGGAGGAGGACAACCCGTGGGTCTCAACATCCAGGACCTCGCGATCAGCAGCCGGGAATTCGTCGACCGCGGCCCGCTGGAGGATCGCCACGCCAACGACCTCGAGAACGAAGCACCCAGCCTGCTCATCGACGGCGTCCCCGACGAGGCGGTGGAGCTCGCGATCATCTGCCACGACCCGGATGCACCGCTGCCGGACGGGTTCACCCACTGGACCCTCTACGGCATTCCGGCCGACGTGACCGAGGTCGGCCCGGACGCGGACGCCACCTACCGTCCCGGACCCAACGACTTCGGAGGGACCGGCTACGGCGGGCCGCAGCCGCCGGACGGCCACGGACCGCACGCCTACTACTTCTGGGTCTACGCGCTCGACCGCAAGGTCGACGGCTCGCCCACCCGGCGTGCGTTCCTCGACACGTACGCCGATGCGATCATCGAGCAGAACCGTACGGTCGGCATCTACGAGCGCTGAGCAGCCACGTCGGCGGGCCGCCACACCCGGCCTGCCGAACGTGACGCAGCCCCGTCGCGCCGGCTCGGCGCACTCACCTCGCCGAACCGCCGCCCGTCACACCGGCGACGGCAGCAGCGAGCAGCCCGAAGGCGTTGGTCGCCCAGTGGGCCAGCACCGGTGCGAGCAGACTGCCGGACGCGATGCGCAGCCAGGCGAACACCGCACCACCGACGGCGGTCGCCACGACCGCACCGGCGATCGCGCCGAGTCCGGTCACCGAGCTCACCGCCACCTCGTTGATCCGAAGGGCCTGGATGGTCGGTGCCACGTGCCACAGCCCGAACACGGCACTGGACCAGAGGACCGCCCAGCCCGGAGCGGTCACGCGCAGCAATGCGGCGAGCAGGAGCCCGCGGAAGGCGAACTCCTCGAACAGCGCCGTACCGAGCGGGATCCGCACCAGCGCCGCATGCACCAGGTCGGCTCGAGGCTGATCGGCGCGCGCGTCGTCGAGCAGGAGCCCCAGTGGCCGGATCACCTCGCCGAGTGCAGCACCGGCCGCGACCGCGACGGCGACCACCAGCACCGCCAGCAACCCCCAACGAAGCCCCTCGCGCAGGACCGTCGGAACGAGCCCGAGCTCACTCATGGTGAACCCGAGCCGCCTGGCGAGCAGCAGCAGAACCGCGACCAGTACGAGGTTGCGGGTGGTGTACCAGCCGTCGCCGAGCCCCAGGTTGGCCACGACGCTCCAGGCGACCAACCCGATCGAGAGCAGTGCGGCCAGCATGCCGGCAAGGCTACGGTTTCCCGGCCGTCCACCCCAGTCACGCCCAGCTGGCATCCTGTGCCGGTCCGTCCGGCCGGAATCCGGCGAGGAGCCCTGCGAATGTCGATCCACGATGGCCTCGAGACCTCCGTCGGCTGGCTCGAGGAGCGCACCCTCGACGCGGTGCGCGGTCAGGTCCCCATGGTCTACGTCGAAGCGGTCCCGGTGCGCATCGACCACCTCGGCCGGATCGAACGCGTCGGACTGCTCCTGCGCGCGCAGGCGGACGGGACGGTCTCGCGGGCCGTGGTCTCCGGGCGGGTCCTCTACCGCGAGACCCTGCGTGACGCCCTGTGGCGACACCTCAACAAAGACCTCGGACCGGATGCCGCACCCCACCTTCCGACCGGCGTCGCACCGTTCACGGTCGCGGAGTACTTCCCCGATCCGGACATCAGCGGCTTCCACGACCCACGGCACCACGCGGTCGCTCTCGGCTACATCGTCCCCTGCGACGGCGACTGCCGGCCACCGGACAACGTGCTCGACCTGTCATGGCTCACACCGAAGGAGGCCACGAGCCCGGGCATCGCCGCGGAGATGTCCTCCGGGCACGGGCGGCTCGTGCGACGCGCGCTGGCCTACGCCGGCCAGCTGCCGTGACCACCGCCAGGACCACCGCCGTCGGCACGCCGACCGGCCACCCGGTCAGGCGATGACCGCCGAGCGAACCTCGGTCATCTCCGCGATCGCGTAGGCCGGCCCCTCCCGGGTGTTGCCGGAGTCGCGCACGCCGCCGTACGGCATCTGGTCCGCCCGCCACGTCGGCACGTCGTTGACGATCACCCCGCCGAAGTCGAGCACCTCGATGGCCCGCCTGGTAGCACCCAGATCGGCGGTGAAGATGCCGGCGTGCAGGCCGTAGCGGGTGTCGTTCGCCCACGCGAACGCATCATCGAGGTGGTCGTAGCGGCGCACACCCACCAGCGGGCCGAAGACCTCCTGGCTGCAGACGGCCATGTCGGCGGTGACGTCGGTGAGCACCGTCGGTGCGAGGACGCCGTCATCACGGATGGTGCCGCCGGTGGCGATCGACGCGCCCTGACCGACGGCGTCGTCGATCCACGCCGCGACCCGGTCGCGGTTGTCGGTGTCGATCAGCGCCGAGACCTGTGTGCGATCGTCAAGGGGGTCGCCCAGGACCAGCGCGTCGACGGCCCGGGTCAGCTCGTCGGTGAACGCGTCGGCGATCGAGGAATGCACATACACCCGCTGCACCGAGATGCACGACTGGCCGGCATGGGTGGTGCCGGCGGCCGCGATCTTGGCCGCCGCGGACTGCCAGTCGCCGTCCGGCTCGACGATGATCGGCGAGTTGTTGCCGAGCTCGAGCGAGACCTTCTTCCGCGGTGCCGCCGCCCGGATCGCCCAGCCCACCTCCGGCGAGCCGGTGAAGGTGACCATCGCCACGTCGTCGTGCTCCACGAGCGCCGCGCCGGTGGTGGGGCCGTCGCCGGTGACGGTGTGCAGCCAGCCGTGCGGCAGCCCACACCGGTCCAGCAGCAACTCGGCGAGCTTGAGCCCGGACAGCGGCGTCTGGTGGGCGGGCTTGAGCACGACCGGGCACCCGGCCGCGATCGCCGGTGCGAGCTTGTGGGCCACGAGGTTGACCGGGAAATTGAACGGCGTGATGGCCGCGACCACCCCGACCGGCACCCGCAGCGTGAAGCCGAGCCGCCCCTCACCGGCACGCGACGCGTCGAGCGGCAGCACCTCGCCGGCCATCGTCCGGCAGGCCGCGGCCGAGAACCGGAACGTCGACAGACAGCGCGATACCTCGGCGCGGGCGGTGGTGATCGGCTTGGCCGCCTCGAGTGCGATGGTGCGGGCGAGATCCTCGAACACATCGTCGTCGGCGAGCAGTTCGGCCGCCCGATCGAGGATCTCCGCCCGCCGCCACTGCGGCAGCGGCGCCTCGGTGAGCGCCGCCCGGGCGCCGCGTACGGCCCGATCGACGTGGTCGCGGCCACAGGCCGGCACCTCACCGAGCGTGCGTCCGTCGTAGGGGGCGGTAATGACCATCGAGTCGTCGGTGTGGACGGCCTGGCCGTCGATGCGCACCGGGTGTTGGCTCATCGTCGCGGGCTCCGTTGCGGGGGATCCGGGCAAGCGTAGGACCGAACCGCTCACAGGACATCGCCGGGAGGCCGGACTCGGCGACGACGGACAGGTGCGCGGCGCCGACGGACCACATCGCCGAGCTTCCGGGACCGGGCGTCAGCACCGTCGCACAGCCCAGAGCACACTGCGCACAGTTTCGGTATTGAACATAGCATTTCATATTGATTCGGTATCTTCTGGTATTCGCGATGAAACGGGGGACCGTGCGCACCAACGTCAGACCGGGCGGCCTCGGTGCGGCGGTCGTGCTGCTCGTGCTCGCCGGCTGCACGGCCGGCACGCCGTCCGCTGCCCCGGCCGCCCTGATCGACGTCACCGGCCAGCAGGACGCCGCCCCCGACCTTCCGGTCGACCCCGCGCCAGCGGACGGCGACCGCGACGATGCACCCGCTCAGGA
>SKSM01000286.1 GCA_007122985.1 Nitriliruptoraceae bacterium
ACATCATCAGCACGGCGAACGCCAGGCCCGTCGTGACCGCCGAGCCCGCCAACGCCGGGCCGGTGTTGACCAGGGCCTCGCGCACCGCCCGGTCGGGATCCCCGAACCTGGCGATGCCCTCCCGGAAGCGGTTGGTCAGGTGGATGCCGTAGGGGACGCCGATCCCGACCGCGATCGAGGCGACCGTGGCCGTCAGCGCATTGAACGCGAGCCCGAGCCCGCGCATCGCACCGAGCACCAGCACCAGCGCGACGACGCTCGGCACGATGCCGATCAGCCCGAGGCCGACCGCCCGGGAGCTGAACCACGTCGCGATGACCAGCAGCGCCGCGGCAGCCGAGAGACTGATGGCGATCGCGAGCAGCTGGGCTGCCGACAGCTCGTCGATGATCTCCTGGTAGACGATCGGCTCACTGACCACGGTGATGCCGTCGGCTACCAGCGCCAACGGCCCGGTCAGGTCGACGACGGCCTCGGTCAGCTCCGCTGCACCGTCCTGTCCGGCCGTGGTCGAGATCGACACCAGCAGGCCGTCGTCGTCGACCACCCCGGCGGCCTCGACCGGCAGCTCCTCGCGCAGCACATCGACCTGGGCCGCCAGCGTCGCACCCTCGGTCGCGTCCACGTCCCCGGCCGCCTCGAGCCATTCGAGGCGGATCAGCGCCTCGTGGTCGTCCGGATCGAGCTCCTCCAACGGAAAGCCCGCCTGCTCCAGGCGCGCGAGGGTCAGCTCATCGGCGTCCAGCGCCACGAGCTCGTCGAGCGCAGCGTCGGACAGCTCGTCCGGCCGGTCCTCGGCGAAGTCGTCGGCCAGCTGCTCGCGGATGTCCCGCTCGAGCTCGTCCGGATCCGAGGTCGCAGCCAGTGCCGCCAGTGCGGAGCGGTCAGCCGGCAGGCGTCCCGCGAGTGCCTGTTCGAGGTCCTCCGGCAGTTCGACGGACTCGTCGAGTTCGTCCTCGAAGCCATCGACGTCGATCTCGTCGGGCAGCTCCACGTCCTCGGCGGCAGCACGCGGATCCCGCCAGGTCTCCAGGTCGTCCGCGAGCCGCTCGCGGACGCCTTCACCGGTCGTGACGACACGGTCGCGCAGCGAGAGCACCGACCGGGTGTCCGCGTCGCCGTTGGTGGTGCGCACCTCGTCGATGCCGGTCAGGTCGTACTCGAACTCGACCAGCGCCTCGAGCAGCTCCGGGTCGCTCGGATCCCCGTCGGCGAGCAGGTAGGTCTGCTCGGTGGTGTCGCCCCCGAACTGCTCGTCGAGCCGTTCGAGGGTGAGCAGCACCGGCTCGCCTTCCGGCAGGAAGTCACGTTCGTCGAACTCGGTGGACAGCCCGGTCGCCGCGTACGCACCTGCCCCCAGGACCAGCACGGTGACACCGATCGCCACGAACGGCCGACGGGTCGCAAGCGCCGTGAGCGCTGCGGACCACCGCGGTGCCGATCGCGGCCGCGTCGCTGGTTCCACCACCGCCGGGGCCGCGTCCGGCGGCGCCGGCACGTCGTCGCCCGGGCCCGTCGGTCGCAGCGCGGAGAGCGGCACCTCGAGCTCCGGGCCCTGCTCACGGCGGTCACGCCGCCGATCCACCAAGGTCCGGGTCGCAGGCACGGCCGTGCCGAGCACCACGAACGCGGCGACGATCCCGATCGCCGCGAAGATGCCGAAGTCGCGGATCGGCGGCAGCGGTGTCACGACGTTGGCGAGGAATCCGGCGACGCTGGCGGCGGTCGCCAGGGTCAGCGCGACGCCGACGGTGCTGAGCGCGACCCGGCTGGACCGCTCGGCGTCGTCGCCACGGCGGCGTTGCTCGCGGTAGCGGGTGGTCAGGTGCACCGAGTAGTCGATGCCGAGCCCCACCAGCAGCACCGGCACGGCGATCGAGATCTGGTTGAACGCTCCGGTCAGGCCGAGGTTCGCCGGGCCCAGGATGGCCGCGAAGCCCACCATCCACACGATGCTGGCGAGCAGGCCGGCGAGGCCGACGACCACGTCCAGCAGCGACCGGAACAGCAGCGTGAGCACGATGATGACCAGCAGCAGCGACACCGACAGCAGCAGCGGGGTCTCGCGCTCCAGGGACTCCTCGACACCGTCCTCGATCGCGGTCCCCGACAGCACCGAACGTCGCGCGTCACCGACCGGCGTGTCGTTGACGACGCGCTCGACCGCCCGCGAGGCAGCGGCGCGGTCGTCGGAGGGAGCGGCGGCGTCCAGGTCGACGACGACCAGGCCGCTGCGTGCCCGGGGCGGGTCGCTCTGCAGGTCGTCGGAGAACAGCCCGCTGGCCTCGTCACCGCCGTTGTCGAGCACGTTGGTCGCCAACGGCTCGAAGGCCGCCTCGTCGATGTCGCCCAGCTCGTCCCCGGACGCCTCCGCAGCGGCCTCGAAGGGCACCGCGAAGGTGACGACCGCCGAGTCGTCCAGGCCGTCGTCGGCCAGTACCCCCGCGATGTCGGGGTCGTTCTCCAGCCGCTGCTGCAGGACGACGGCATCGGCCAGCGTGGCCTGCTCGAGCACATTGCCGCCCGGCCCGTCGTCGACCAGTACCTGCACCGGCGAGGTGGTGGTGAACCGGTCCTCGATCGCGTTCAGGGTGGCGGCGGCGCCGTCCGACGGCGCGAACTCCTCCAGGCCCGTGTCGACCTCGAGCGTGGTGGCGACGGCGCCGAGGCCCAGGGTCACGACCAACAGCCCGGCCAGCGTGAGCGCGGGCACGCGAATCGCCGCCTGCGCCAGGAGATCGAGCAGACGGGTCACGCCACCACCTCACCGTCCGGGTCGAGCACGCCGGTGAGGACCAGCTCAAGGGTGCGGGCGTCGACAGCGACACCGAGCTGACGCAGCAGGTTCGCCCCGGTCACCCCGGCGACGATCGCGACCACACGCTCGCGGCGCTCGGCGCGGGGCAGCTCGGCCAGCCCGCTTCCCTGGATGCCGACCAGGCGGTCGACCGAGTCGAAGATGGCCTCGAACACACGATCCAGGGTGGCGGCGACATCCGGGTCGTCGTCCCGCAGGCGTGCGAGCTCGACCGCCAGCAGCGATTCGATCGGCGGCTCCTGCGCCGACAGCCAGCGTGCGACCAGCTGCACCCGCTCCTCCGGTGGCAGGCTGAGCGCGTCCGGCAGCTCCTGCTCCGCGAACGTGTCGATCCGCCGCTGCGTCAGCCGGATCAGCAGCTCGGTCTTGTCCGTGAAGTTGGAGTAGAAGGCGCCCCGCGAGTAGCCGGCGCGGGCCGTGATCGCGTCGATCGACGCACCGGCGTAGCCGTGCTCGGCGAACACCTCGGTGGCGGCGTCGAGGATCCGCTGGCAGGTGAGCTCGCGCTGCTGCGCCCGGCTGCGTCGCGTCATCGCAGTCCTCCGGCCCGCCGCCACCACCAGCCCACGAGCGAGCCGAGCAGCGCCAGTCCGGTGGCGACGCCGCCCAGCAGGCCGAGCGGCAGCGGTTCGTCACCGGCATGGACCAGCTGAGTGGTGGCGAACGCCGCGTCGCCGACGGCGAGCCGCGCCAGGTCGTGCCCCTCGTCCAGAACGGCCTGGGTCGCGGCCGCCCGCTGCCCGCTGCGGTCGGCGACACCGACCGCCTCGTAGAGTGCGTCGGGGAGCTCGCCAGCGCCGTCGGCAAGCTCCCGCGTGCCGTCAGCCAGCTCCTCGGTGCCGTCGGCGAGGTCGTCGACCGCCCCGCCGAACTCCCGGGTGCCGTCAGCCAGCTCGTCCGCGCCACCCGTCAGCTCGCCGAGGCCGCCGGCCAGTTGCGCACCGCCGTCGGCCAGCTCCCGCCCGCCG
Source organism: Nitriliruptoraceae bacterium (assembly GCA_007122985.1). Lineage (GTDB taxonomy): Bacteria > Actinomycetota > Nitriliruptoria > Nitriliruptorales > Nitriliruptoraceae > SKTG01. Next base: position 3,787 of record SKSM01000286.1, read on the forward strand.
TCCTCGAGCTCGTCGGCGCCGTCGGCGAGGC
>SKSM01000245.1 GCA_007122985.1 Nitriliruptoraceae bacterium
CGGACGGGCGCGAACCGCGACTCGCCGACGAGCCGCGCGAAGGCGGCGGCGAGCGCGGACAGCGGGGCGACCACCGCCGGCGCACCGCAGCCGTCGACCCCCACGCCGGACAGGTCGCCGAGCTCCGCCGCCAGCGTCGCCAGCACCCGTCGTTGGAGGGGTCCGTCGGGATCGAGCAGCGCCGGCCCGCTGAGACCGAGCGTGCCACCGGCGAGCGCGAACATCGCGTGCTTGCCGGAGCAGTTGTGCTGCAGGCGGGTCGGGACCGCACCCGGGTCGGCCGTCGGCGCCGCCGGTGGGCAGGTCAGCTGATCCGGGCCGATGCCGGCCCGCTCGAGCAGCGCCCGGACCGCGTCGAGCTGGCGCGGCTCACCGCAGTGCGAGGCCGACGCCACTGCGAGCTCGGGCGGCGTCGGCGGCGCCACCCCCGCGTCGGCGAGCAGCTCGAGGCCTGCCGCGACCTGCAACGGCTTCACGGCCGAACGCACGAAGACGGGCACGTGCCGGTCCCCGAGCCCGGTGCGCACGGTGCCGTCGGCGTCCGCGACCACCAGGTGGCCGGTGTGCAGTGACTCCACGGGCTCGGCGCCGGAGTGACGGACACGCCGCGTCACCTCGGCCAGCGCCACCCCCGGTCCGAGGCCCCTCACGATGTCTCCGAGGGGGGCATCCCGGCGGTGCCACGCTCCATGTCCTCGACGATCTCGATCCAGGCCCGGGCGAGCTCCGGGTCGAACTGGGTCCCCGCGTGCCGCTCGACCTCCTCGAGCGCCGCATCGATCGGCACCGCCCGCCGGTAGGGCCGGTCGGTGGTCATCGCGTCGAAGGTGTCGGCCAGCATGAAGATCCGCGCCGGCAGGAAGATCTCCTCGCCACGCAGGCCCTCCGGGTAGCCCTTGCCGTCCCAGCGTTCGTGGTGGGAGCGGATGATGCCGACCGCGTCCCCCAGGAACTTCAGCGGCTTGACCAGATTGACCCCGACCAGCGGGTGGGTGCGCATGACCACCCACTCGTCCTCGGTCAGCGGACCGGGCTTCTTGAGCAGGGCTTCGGGGATCCCGATCTTGCCGATGTCGTGCAGGAGGAAGCCGTAGCCGATCTCCGCCCGCTCGCTGTACTCGGGGGCGACGCGGTTGGTCAGCAGCGTCGCGTACTGGAACGTGCGGTCGAGGTGGCTGCGGGTGTAGCTGTCCTTGGCCTCGCAGACCTCGGCGAGGGTCCGCACCATCGAGGCGTAGGCGGACGAGAGCTCGCGGTAGGCGGCATCGGCCTGCTCGCGTTGGCGACGCTCCTCGTCGACGACCGTGCGCAGATCCTCCGCGAACCGCAGCAACTGCCGGCGCGTGTGCTCGAGGTCGCCCGCGCTGCTGGCCTCCATGGCTCCCTCCTGGCGCACCGTGTGCGGCCGGCTGCGGTCCACGGTAGGGGCGACCGTCGAGACCGCCGGCCGCCGTCCCCGTCGCCCGGCCCAGGGTCAGCCGGGCCCGGACACGGGGTCACCGGCGCTGCGCAGCAGCTCGATCAGCTCCAAGGGGCTGAAGGGTTTGGTGAGGAACGCATCGCAGCCGGCCTCCAGCCCTGCCCGGTGCTCATCGGGACCACCGTGCGCGGTGAGCAGCACCACCGGCAGCTGCTCGGTGGCCGGATCCCGTCGCAGCCGCCGGCAGACCTCGAAGCCGTCGATCCCCGCCATCGCGACGTCGCAGACCACGACCTGCGGCAGCTCCTGCGCCACACGCTCGAGCGCCTCCCGGCCGTCGAGCGCGGTGGTGACCTCGAACTCCTCGAGATCGAGCACCGTGCTGAGGACCTCGAGCAGGACCGGGTCGTCGTCGACGAGCAGTACGCGACGTCTCACGAGGCTCCCATCGACGGTCGGGACACGGGCGAGCCGGGTCAGTGCAGCAACCCGTGCACGTCGGCACGACCGTCCTTGTAGCGCGCAGCGAGCTCGTCGCGCAGCGCGTCGATGCGCTCGAACAGGGCGCGACGGACCACCGACAGCTCCCGCTCGAGCGCGGCGAGCCGGTCGACGATCGGGGCGAGCTGCGCGGTCTGCTGCCCCTCGACGTGCGCTTCGACGTCCTGGTGCTCGGCGCCGATGTAGGCGTCGATCGCCGCCTCGTAGTCCGCCGCGTCCGGGGGCACCCGCAGACGTGTCGCCCGGGCGTGCAGCGGGTCGGCCCGAGCCGTGCCGTCGGCCAGGATGCTCGGCAGGGATCCGAGCAGGTCGGCCGCCGCGGCGTCGTCGCGCGCGTCGAGCTCCGCACGCAGGATGTCGATCCGTCCCTGGAGCAGCCGCCGGGCGTAGGAGACCCCCTCCTCGGCCAGCTCGCAGTCCACCCGTCGGGTCCGCAGCTGCTCGGTGGTGAGCGTGTCGAGCGCATCGAGCAGGTCCGCGGGCAGCAGCTGCTCGGGGTCGGGCACGGGCAGCGCGCCCACGCCGTCGTCCTGGGGTGCCGCCTCGGTCACCACGACCCTCCGCTGTCGATCATCCGAACCGAACCGTACCTCCTGCACCCCGTCGGCGGGGAGCGACGCCGCACAAGTATGCTCCGGTCATGCGCGGTGACCTCTCCGAGATCCCGGCGGCCGAGGCCTGCCGACGCCTGGCCGACCGTGCGGTGACACGGTGGCTGATCATCGACGGCCCGGACGGTCCCGGCGCGGTTCGATTCGAGCAGGGCGCAATCGTCGCCGCGAGCTGCCCCCGCCCCGACGGCCGGCTCGGTGACCGCCTGGTGGGCGCGGGGAGGATCGCCCGCACGACGCTCGACCAGGTGCTCGCGACCACACCCTCCCCGAGCTCGTCCGAGCAGGTGGCGCGCCACCTCGTCGATGCAGGGCTTCTGGACGCCGACACCGTGGCCGCCGTGCGACGGGACCAGGTGCTCGACGCCCTGCTTGAGATCACCAGCTGGCGGTACGGGACGTTCCACACCGAACCCGCCGAGTCGGTCGGGGAGACGGCGACGCCGGGCGATCCGACCGCGGTGCGGCTGGACGTCGGCGAGGCGCTCGTCGAGCTCGCGCGCCGGCAACGCGAATGGGACGACCTGCGTGCGCAGATCCCGCATCTCGACGCCGTCCCGGTCCACCACGACCACCCGCGGGCGTCCAGTGCGCCCCTCGAGCCGGACGAGTCCACCGTGCTCGCGCACGTCGACGGCCGACGCTCGATCCGTGAGCTCGCAGCGCACCTCGGCTACGGCGAGTTCGAGCTCACCCGCGTGCTCCACGACCTCGTCCGGTTGGGGGCCGTGTCGGTCACACCGGCACAGGACGAGGTCGGCCGCGCCCTCGAGGACGCCCTCGACGATGCCTTCGGGGCGCGGGCGGACGACCAGCCGGACGACCAGCAGCACGCCCGTCCGAACGACCGCACGGACGAACCCACAGACGGTTCGAGCGCCGCAGCTCCTCGCGAGCAGTTGCTCGACCTCGCTGCCGAGCTGCGCGACCTCGAACCCCGGGGCACCGCGCGGACCGAGCCCGTCGACGCACCGACCGCCTCCGACGACCCCACCACCGCAGACCACCCCACCACCGACGACGACCCCACCACCGACGACGACCCCACCACCGACGACGACCCCACCACAGACGAGGACCTGGCCGACGAGGACCCGGCACCGGCCGTCGAGTCGGCCAACGACCATGCCGCCGTCGCCGAGTTCCTGCGCGAGCTCAGCCGCCTGGCCGACGATGACGACGGGCCACCGCCGGCGTCCAGTCCCCGCACCGGCCCGGCCGCCGGGTCGGGCCGGCGCCGGGACACCCCCCGGGAGACCGACGACGACCGCC
>SKSM01000319.1 GCA_007122985.1 Nitriliruptoraceae bacterium
CCGCCGCCGGGGGTGGGGCTTGGGACGCCTCGTCCGGATCAACCGGACGATCCGCCCCACCGTCGGCCTGGGCCGCCGCCGGGGGTGGGGCGAGGTCGGTCGGGGCGTCATCGGGCACGGGTCGTCTCCACACGGGCGCGACCATCGACGCTACCGCCTCCGGGCCACACGGCTCGGTCGTGTGCGCCGCCCCGCCCCCGGACGTGACGCAGCCCCGTGCGACGGGGGGACACACGGGGCCGCGGTGGCCGTAGCCACACACTTCAGCATAGACACGCTATAGGCCTGGTGTCCAGACGGGTCGGGTTTCGGGCCGGGTCCCGGATCGGGTTGCGGGTCGGGTCCCGGGCCGGGTCGCGAGTCGGGTGTGCCCGGACGGACCCGAGGATGCCCTCGCTACGCTCCCGAGATCCGCGCCGCCCCCCGATGACCCCTGTGAGGCCCTGCGTGTCCGACGCGACCGATCGTCCGGCGATCGTGCTGCGTGGGCTCACCAAGCGCTACGGCGCGGCGGTCGCGGTCGACCACCTCGACCTCGACGTCGCCTCCGGCGAGACCTTCGCGCTGCTCGGGCCCAACGGCGCGGGCAAGACCACCACGGTCGAGTGCCTCGAGGGCTACCGCAGCCCCGACGAGGGCACCGTGCGGGTCCTCGGGCTCGATCCCCGCCGTGACGCGCGCCGGCTGCGTCCCCGGATCGGGTTGATGCTCCAGGACGGCGGCATCTACCCGCTGGCCAAGCCCGGTGAGCTGCTGCGGCTGTTCGCCGCGTTCCACCGCGAGCCGCTGCCGGTCGACGACCTGCTCGAGCGCGTGGGGCTCACCGCGGTGCGCCGCACCCGCTACCGCGACCTCTCCGGCGGTCAGCAGCAGCGTCTCTCGCTCGCGCTCGCACTGGTCGGGCGACCCGAGATCGTCTTCCTCGACGAGCCGACCGCCGGGCTCGATCCGGCGGCGCGACGGCTGACCTGGGAGCTGATCGGCGAGCTGCGGTCGGCAGGAGTGACCATCGTGCTGACCACCCACCTGCTGGACGAGGCCGAGCGTCTCGCCGACCGGGTCGCCATCGTCGACCACGGGCGGCTGGTCGCGCTCGGCACACCGGACGAGCTCACCCACGGCGACCTGGCCCAGATCGAGTTCACCGCGCGTCCGGGGCTGGACGTCGACGACCTGGCCGCGAGCCTGGGTGTCGCGGTGCGCGAGCACGGCGCGGGCCGCTACCACCTCGACGCCGGCAACCATCCGGCGCTGATCGCACGGCTCGCCGCGTGGCTTGCCGACCGCGACGAGCGGATCGGGAAGCTCACCGCCGGCAAGCGCAGCCTGGAGGAGGTGTTCCTGCGGCTCACCGCCGAGGCCGACCACGACCGGGACGCAGGATCGGTCGGGCCCGTCACCACCGCAGGATCGGACGTCGAGGTGGCGCCGTGAGCGGGCAGCCCGCACCGCCGCGGACGCCCGTCGCCACGGGTGGCGCGGACGTGGACCGGCGGTTGCCGGTGGTGCCCGCCGTGCGGGCCCAGGCGTGGATGGAGCTCAAGCTGCTGGTGCGCTCCGGCGAGAGCCTGATCATCACGCTCGGGATCCCGATCGGGGTGTTGGTGTTCTTCTCGGTGGTGGACGTGCTGCCGACGGGCGGGCAGCGGGCCGTCGATTTCCTGGTCCCCGGGGTGCTGGCGATCTCGATCGCGGGGACCGGGCTGGTGGCCGTGGGGATCCAGACCGCGTTCGAGCGCAAGTACGGGGCGCTCAAGCGGCTCGGCGGCACGCCGCTGTCGCGCGGCGGCTTCCTGGTGGCCAAGGGCTTGGCGGTCGCCGCGCTGCTCGGGGTGCAGGCCGCACTGGTGGTCGCCCTGGCCGCCGGGTTGCTCGACTGGCGGCCAGACGGTGGGGCCGTGGCTGCGCCGCTGGTGGTGATCGTCGGCGCTGTTGCGTTCACGGCCCTCGGGCTGCTCCTCGCCGGCTCGCTGCGGGCCGAGGCGACCCTCGCGTTGACCAACGCCGCGTTCCTGGTGCTGCTGCTGATCAGCGGGGTGACGTTCGACGCGGCGGCGTTGCCTGACGCCCTTGCCGCCGTCGGCCAGGCGCTGCCGCTCGGCGCGCTCGGGACGGCGCTGCGCACCGCACTGGCCGGGGAAGGGCTCGCGGTGGCGCCGCTTGCGACCGTGGCCGGTTGGGGGCTGGCTGCGGCTGCGCTGGCGTCCCGCACCTTCCGGTGGGAGCCCTGAGCCGACGACGACCTGCGACGGGTCGTTGGCGCCGACCGGTACGACCGTGCGCCGGCCTTGGGGCCGTTCGGTTCGGTACGGCCAGGGCCGAACGGCTACTCTCCGCGCAGCCAGCGTCCGCCGGTAGGGACCACCGGCCCGTCCGATGCCCGCGGATCGGCCGCGGACCGGCGGCGGACCGGACCTGGTGCCACCGCCGGACGGCCGGAACCGGCACCCGGCAGCGACGACCCGGGGAGCTCGTGCCTCCGGCGGACCGACCCCGTCAGCGACTGTGAGCCTGCCCGACGCGAACGACCTCCCGGCGACCACCCTCCGAAGGGGTGACCCGCAGGACCCACGAGGAGACGCCACGTGCGCGAGAACCCACGCCCGCAGCGCACCTCGCTCCGACGCGCCCGGACGATCACGGCGTCCGTCGTGCTGGCCTCGCTGGCCTTGAGCGCGTGTGCCGGCGACCAGAGCGCGCTCGACCCGGCCGGCCCCTTCGCTCAGGCGCCGCACGACCTGATCATCCCCGTGGCGATCATCGCGGCGGTGGTGTTCGTGCTGGTGCAGGGGCTGATCATCTTCTCGGTGGTGAAGTTCCGCACCCGTCGCGACGACGACGGGTCGCTGCCGGTCCAGACCCACGGCAACACCCGCTTGGAGATCGTCTGGACGGTCGTCCCCGCGGTCATCCTCGCGGTGATCGCGGTGCCGACGGTCCAGGGGATCTTCGAGCAGATGGGCGAGCCCGACGGCGACGTGCTCACCGTGGAGGTCATCGGCCACCGCTGGTGGTTCGAGTACTACTACCCGGACTACGACATCTACACCGCAAACGAGATGGCGATCCCGACCGACACCCCGGTGCGTCTGGAGATGACCGCCGCCGACCTCGCGCGCTCGCCCGACCAGGGCGTGATCCACTCCTTCTGGGTGCCGCGCCTGGCCGGCAAGCAGGACGTGGTCCCGGGCCAGACGACCTACCTCAACATCGAGGCGTCCGAGCCCGACCGCTACCTGGGCATGTGTGCGGAGTACTGCGGGCTGTCGCACGCCAACATGCGCATCCGGATCGAGGCGATGGAGCCGGCCGACTTCGACGCCTGGGTCGAGGGACAGACCACCCCGGCCGACGTGCCCGACGACGGCACCCTGGCGGCCGACGGCCGGGCCCTCTACCACGACCTCGACGGCCGTCAGGCCTGCGCGACCTGCCACCAGGTTTGGGAGGGGGAGGCAGACCGTGCCCCGCAGCAGGGGCCGGACCTCACCCACCTGATGAGCCGTGAGGAGTTCGCGGGGGCGATCCACGAGCTCGACGAGGAGACCCTCCGGGCGTGGCTCGAGGACCCGAACTCCCTCAAGCCGATGCAGTACGAGGTCAACGGCATCGGGATGCCCGACCTCGACCTGACCGACGAGGAACTGGACGCGTTGGTGGCGTACCTGCTCACGCTCGACCCGGACGCCTGAGCCGGTCGTACGAGGCGACGACGATCCGTCCGCCGCGCCGGCGGCACGAGGAGACACCGCGATGGCGAGCAGCACGGTGGAGACCAAGGGCTTCAAGGGCCGCCCGAAGGGCGAGTCCGGCCTGTCGGCGTGGATCACCACCACCGACCACAAGAAGATCGGGATCATGTACTTCGTCACGGTCCTGGTGTTCTTCTTCCTCGGTGGCGCCGAGTCCGGGGTCATCCGCGCGCAGCTCGCCCAGGCCGAGATGGACCTGGTCACCGCGGAGATCTACAACCAGGTCTTCACCATGCACGGCATCACGATGGTGTTCCTCGTGGTGATGCCGCTGTCGGCAGCGTTCTTCAACTACCTGGTCCCGTTGATGATCGGCGCGCGTGACGTCGCCTTCCCGCGGCTCAACGCCTTCAGCTACTGGGTCTACCTCTTCGGCGGCATCTTCCTCTACAGCTCGTTCTTCCTCGGCGGCGCGCCCAGCGGCGGTTGGACGGGCTACGCACCGCTCGCCTCCGACGCGGTGTCGAACATGGCCTTCTACGCGGTCGGGCTGAACATCCTCGGTGTCAGCTCGCTGGCGGCGGCCGTCAACTTCATCGTCACGATCCTCAACATGCGCGCGCCGGGCATGACGTTCATGCGCATGCCGGTGTTCGTGTGGATGTCGCTGGTGACCAACTTCCTGCTGCTGTTCGCGTTGCCGCCGATCGCCGTCGCGCTGTTCATGCTCAATGCCGACACCGTCGTCGGCGCCCAGTTCTTCGAACCGGCCTCCGGTGGGGACCCGATCCTCTGGCAGCACCTGTTCTGGCTGTTCGGGCACCCCGAGGTCTACATCATGATCCTCCCGGCAATGGGGATCGTCTCGGAGATCCTCCCGACCGGCTCGCGCAAGCCGCTGTTCGGCTACGCCGCGGTGGTCTTCGCCGGAGCGGCGATCGGGTTCATCGGCTTCGGCGTGTGGGCCCACCACATGTTCACCTCGGCCATCGGACCGGTGGCCCGATCCGCCTTCGCCCTGACCACGATGTTCATCGCCGTGCCGACGGGCATCAAGATCTTCAACTGGGTCTTCACCATGTGGGGCGGCAAGCTGCGCTTCCACACGCCGATGCTGTTCTCCATCGGCTTCGTGTCGATGTTCACCATCGGCGGCCTGTCGGGGGTTACCCACGCGATCGTGCCGCACAACGCCCAGCAGCACGACACCTACTACGTGGTCGCCCACTTCCACTACGTGCTCTTCGGCGGTGCGCTGTTCGGCCTGATCGCTGGGATCTACTACTGGTTCCCGAAGGTCACCGGCAAGCTCATGGACGAGAAGCTCGGCAAGGTCCACTTCTGGACCTGGCTGCTGGGCTTCAACCTCACCTTCGGGCCGATGCACATGTCGGGCCTGCTCGGCCAGCCGCGGCGCACCGCGGTGCTGCCGGGCGAGCTCGGTGGGACCGTCGAGCTCTACAACCTGCTGTCGACCTTGGGCGTGGTCGTGCTGATCGGGTCGGCGCTGGTGTTCCTGTTCAATCTGATCCGCAGCATCAAGGCAGGTCAGGCTGCGGGTGACGATCCGTGGGACGCACGGACCCTCGAGTGGATCACGCCCTCGCCGACGCCGTCCCACAACTTCGACGCGATTCCGACCGTCACCCACCGAGACGAGTTCTGGCACCGCAAGTACGCCGAGGACGACGCCGGCAAGGTGGTCCGGGTCCCGGCCGGCGCGTCGGAGGACCACGACACCGACCACGAAGGTGAGCACATCCATATGCCCGACCCCTCCTACTGGCCGCTGGTCCAGACGCTCGGGGTGTTCCCGCTGGGCTACGGACTGGTCTATCTCAACTTCTGGTTGATCGGCATCGGGGTCCTGTGGATGGTCATCGGGCTCTACGGCTGGATCATCGAGCCACTGGCCGAGGGAGACGACGACGAGCCGGAGGATGCGCACACCCCGACGGGGGCTGCGGCAGCGGCACACTGACACGACCCGGCGGCGCGTGTGTGAGCGCGGCCGCCGACACGGGCCCGCCGGGAGCCGGCGGCGCCACGCAGCGAACGAGCGGAAGGTACGCAGGTGGCGACAGGCGTCGAGGCGACGACGATGGGCGTCGACCATCGCAAGCTCGGGATGTGGGCGTTCCTGGGCTCGGAATTCCTGTTCTTCGGCGGCTTCGTCACCGCCTATCTGCTCTATCTCGAGTCCACCGCCGGTGGGGTCGGGGTGGAGGTCTTCGACATCCCGTTCACCTCGATCAGCTCGTTCGTGCTGCTGATGAGCTCGCTGACGATGGTGCTCGCCCACCACGCCCACACCCGCGGCGATCTACGCCGGATGCGGCTGTGGATCCTGGCGACCGCTGGGCAGGGCATGGTCTTCCTCGGCGGCCAGGTCTACGAGTTCAACGTCTTCTACCGCGAGGGGCTGGTCCTGACCGACTCGCCGTTCGCCTCGGCGTTCTACGTGCTGACCGGCTTCCACGGCGTCCACGTGTTCATCGGCATCCTGATGCTGCTGAGCATCTTCGTGTTCTCCCTGATCGGCAAGATCAAGCCGAACCAGCACCTCAAGACCGAGATGATCGGCCTGTACTGGCACTTCGTCGACATCATCTGGGTCGTGATCTTCACCGTCGTGTACCTGATCCCGGAGATCGCGGTCCTGTGACCGGCGGTCCGTCGATCGCGGACCCGCGGAGGAACCCATGAGCAGCACGCAAGCGCCGGAGCACACCGACCCCGCCGAGGACCACGGCAACCACCCGACGCCGCGCAAGTACGTGCACATCGCGATCGTGCTCGCTGTCCTCACGGCGCTGGAGGTCTCGACCTACTTCTTCGACTTCGGTGTGATCGCGATCCCGCTGCTGATCGTGCTGATGATCGTGAAGTTTCTCTACGTCGCCGGCTGGTTCATGCACCTGAAGTTCGACTCCAGGACCTACAGCAGGCTGATGTACACCGGGCTGTTCTTCGCGCTCGGGCTCTACATTCTGGTGGTCGTGATCACCCTGTTCGATTCCGCCTGGACACCCTGACGCGCCCGTTGCAGACCCTGTGGTGACCGACCGGACCAATCCTTGCTGGGGGACGCCGTGAACGACGACTTCCGTAGCCGCGTCATCATGCCGATCGTGCTGCCGATCGTGGTGCTGTTGACCATGGCGGCCATCATCGGGGCGATGGCCGCCTCGTTCCTGTGGAACACCAACGCGGGTGCGCTGATGCTGGCGGCGGTCGCGGCCGGCGGCATCCTGTTCACCGTCAGCCTCGCCAGCAGCCAGGACCGGCTGGGCAAGGTCCGCGGGAGTGTGCTGGTGTTCGCAGCGGCGCTGCCTCTGGCCGCGGGCGGTGCGATCGCCGCCGGACTGATCGGCGACGTCGCCGACGAGGACCGCAAGATCAACGTCGAGCCGCTCATCGTCGTCCCAGACGACGCGCCGGTCATCGCCGCGGAGAACTCGGTCGAGTTCTGCCTCTACGACGACGGGGGCGAGTGCGTGCCCACCGACACCTGGGAGGTCGAGCCGTCGGTCGAGACCGACCAGATCGCCTTCGTGTTCGACAACATCGACCCGGACGGCACCGAGCACAACGTGGTGATCACCTCGCTCGGGGGCACCGAGGACGACCCACAGCCGGGCGACGAGACCTTCGTCGCCTCGCCACTCATACCCGGCGGCACCGAGGACCCGTTCATCAGCGACGACGTCACGTGGGACGACCTGCCCGACCAGTGGTACTTCGTCTGTGCCATCCACCCGGCGATGGACGGGGTCGGCACGGTCGTCGACGAGGCCTGAGCTCCGCGTGGTCGCGGCCGGCCCGATTGACCCGTGCGGTCAGTACGAGCCGGTGACGTAGTGCTCGAGGTGCTTGGCCTCGTCGGCCAACTCTTCCATGCGCCACTTGACGACGTCGCCGATCGACACGATCCCGACGAGCTGGCCATCGTCGACCACCGGCACGTGGCGGATGCGCTGCTCGGTCATCATGACCACCAGGTCGTCGGTGGTGGTGGAACGCTCGCAGACCGTGACCTGCGAGCTCATGATCGACTCGACCGGCTCGTCGAGCACGGTGCCGCTGCTGGTGGCCAGGCTGCGCACGATGTCGCGTTCGGAGATGACACCCTGGATGTGGCGGTCGCCCGCGCAGACCACGAGCGCGCCGATGTCGTGCTCGGCGAGTTGCAGCAGGGCGTCGCGGACGGATGCTGTCCTCGAGATGGTCGCGACCTCGGTGCCCTTGAGCTGAAGGATGGTGCTCACCGGGACCGTCATGGCTGTGTCCTCCCAGGTTGGTCGCGCATAGCCTGCCACGTCGCGCGGGGGACGGATACATCCGGTCGGGCGGTCGGGCCGGCAGCACCCCTGGTGACCGTCGGTCGGTCGCGGCTCGGCAGCCCGATCCGCGCCGATCCCTGCAGTTGGGCGAGCAAGGCGTCGGCGAGTGCGTTGCCTACAGCCCTGTGTGCGTCCGCCGGCCAGTGGATGCCGTCGGGATTGAGCGCGTCGGCGTAGGGTTCGACGTGCGGCCAGCACGCGACCGCTGCGAAGCCGTGCGCCCGCGCGAAAGCGAGCTGCTCGCGTTGTGCGTCAGCGTGCCCAGGGTGGCGGTGCCCGTAGTAGGCGGCCCGGTGGGAGGTCGGGCCGAGCGCCGCACCCGCCGCCCGTCCCTGGGTCAGTCCCTGGACCTGCCGGAGCAGTTGTCGGTAGAGGCGGCGGAACTCCGAGCGGGGTGTGCGCCGACCGCGGCCGCCGCGCAGCCGGACCAGGGCCGGATACGCCCGGTGGAGCTGCCGGCGCAGCCAGCGTCGCAGCGAGGCCGGCCGCAGGTAGGGCACGACCGCCTGCCACGACGCCGGTACCCCTGCCGGGGCGTGATCGAAGCTGCCGACGCCGACCACCACCGCGTCCGCCGGTGCGATCACGTCGAACTGGGCATGCCGGTCCTTGGTGGCGAGCCGTGCCGCCTCGCGCACGGTGGCTCCCGCCTGGGCCAGGACGGTGACCTCCACCGGCCGGCCGAGCGCGTCCTCGAGGCGGCGTGCAAGCACGTTGGGGTAGAGGTGCGCGGTCGCCGGCAGCTGGGGACCCCGGTGGTCGGTGAAGGCGGTCGAGTCACCGATCACCACCAGCCGCAGGGCGACCTGCTCGCTGCCGGCCGCATGCGGGCGCGGGGTCACCGGGGCGTCGGCGCGCGGATCGGCTCCGCCGGCTCGACCCGAGGCTCGGTGTCGGGTGTCACCGGGCGCGGGCGGGCGCGGACCCAGGTCATCACCGTCGCGAGCCACACCACCGCAGCCCCGACGATGTGCAGCGACACCAGCTGTGGGGGAATGCCCAGCCAGTACTGGAGGTAGCCGATCCCGCCCTGTGCGAGCTGCAGCACCAGCAGCGACCGCACGGCGGAGCGCATCCGCGGCGGTCCGCTGCGCCAGGTGACCGCGACGGTCGCCGCCGTCACCCCGATCAGCAGCCACACCGCATCGGCGTGGGCCAGTGCCATCGTCCGGATGTCGAGACCCAGGCGCGGCGCGTCGACGTCACCGCCGTGCGGGCCGGAACCGGTGACCACCGTGCCGAGCACCAGTACGACCGCCGCCACGATCGCGATCACGGTCGTCGCGTGCTGCACACCCCGGGGCGGTGGCGGGGTGGCCGGCTGCGGCCGGACGCGTTCGTGCAACGTCACCGCCGCGGCGATCAGGACCATCGACAGCAGGAAGTGCGCCGCGACCGTGTAGGGCGACAGCCCGGTCAGCACGGTGACGCCGCCGACGAGCGCCTGGGCGACGACCCCCAGCGGCAGGACCCACGACAGGCGCACGACGGTTGCGCTGTGTGGGCGGGTCCGGCGCACCTGCCACCAGGTCAGTGCGGCGGCAGCCAGGACGGGGAAGGTAAGCAGGCGGTTGCCGAACTCGATCGCCGCCTGCCAGCCGGCATGGTCGCCGCCGGGCACCGGCGCGATGTTGGTGCCGTCGCACGTCGGCCAGTCGATGCAGCCCAGACCGGATCCGGTCACGCGGACCACGCCACCGGTGGCCACGATCAGCACGTTGGTCACGATCGCGGCGAGGGCGAACCACCGCAGCAGCCGCCAGGCACGGGGCTCAGCCGGGGGCGACGAGGCAGCGGTCGACGAGGCACCGGTCATGGCGCGCAGGGTAGCCGTGGCGGGCTGACCTCCCGCCGCCCGGGACGCGACGGTCGCGACCGTCGGCGTCGGACGCACGTGCGCGCAGACGCACCCTGTCGGGTCGCGCGGCCTGGTGGACCCCGCGTACCCTCAGCCGTTCCCACCCCCTGCGTCCGTCGAGGTCGTCGTGCCGTCGTCCACCCAGGACCGTGCCGTCGTCGTGCCGGCCACCACCCACCGCCGTCGGGCGATCCTGCTCGCCGCGCTCGGCCTGTTCCAGCTGTGGATGTGGGGCACCCGGCTGTGGAACATCGCCCAGGAGGCAGGAGACTTCTCCGCGGCATTCGTCGGGGTGCACGTCGTGCTGTTCGTGACCGGGATCGCAGCCGGCATCGTGCTCGGAGTGCTGGCCTGGCAGCAGTGGCGCGAGGCCCGGTGGGCCATCACACCACGGGCACGCGCCGACGTCCACGACCGGTGAGCCACGCATCACGTTCCGAGGGAGAGCTCGTCGGCCCGATGCACGACGCCGGCCGGTACGAGTCCGGTGCAGGCGCGGCGCACGCCATCCGACGCTACGTGCTGGTGACCAAGCCCCGGATCATCGAGCTGCTGCTGGTCACCACGGTGCCGGCGATGGTGATCGCCGAGGAGGGCTGGCCGTCGACCCTGCTGGTGCTCGCCACCCTGTTCGGCGGCGCACTCTCTGCGGGCAGCGCCAACGCCTTCAACAACGTGCTCGACCGCGACCTCGACCGACTGATGCGACGCACCGCGCAACGTCCGACGGCCACCGCCGAGGTCTCGGCGCTCGGTGCGCTGGTGCTCGCGGTGTCGCTGGCTGTGGCCGGATTCGTGTGGCTCTCCGTCTTCGTCAACCTGGTCGCGGCCGCACTGACCACCGGCGCGATCCTGTTCTACGTCTTCGTCTACACCCTCGGGCTGAAGCGGCGCAGTGCACAGGGGGTGGTCATCGGGGGCATCGCCGGGTGCGTGCCCGTGCTGACCGGGTGGGCGGCGGTCACCGACGGGTCGTTGGCCGATCCGCGACCATGGCTGCTGTTCGCGATCATGCTGTGGTGGCAACCGCCGCACTTCTGGGCGCTGGCGATGAAGTACCGCGAGGACTACGCCCGTGCCGGGCTGCCGATGCTGCCGGTGGCCTACGGCAACGACGAGGCCACCCGCCAGATCCTGCTCTACAGCTACCTGCTGCTCTCGCTGGTGCTGCTCTACACCGCCGCCACCTTCGCGGGGTGGCTGTTCACCGTGCCGGCGCTGGTGCTCACCGGCGTGTGGCTGCTGCTGGCGCACGCGCTGCGCCGTGACCGGTCGGTCAGCACCGCCATGCGGCTGTTCCACTTCTCGACGATCTACCTGGCGCTGCTGTTCGTGGCAGCCGCCGTCGACGCCGCGTTCTGAGGGTCGCGGCAGCACCACCGACGAGGGGCGGCCGGTCCGGGCCTTGACCGGATGCGTCACAGCGGGTGAACTCACCCCGACCGTGTGGAGGGAGCGCGCATGTCGAACCAGGTGCTGGCGGTACGTGAGCAGATCCTGGCCGACATCGAGGGCCGGACGCTGCTCGACGTCTACATGGCGACCTGCGACGCCAACGGAGGTCGACCGGCGCTCGTGGTCAAGGACGGTGAGGAGTTCGTCGCCCGCAGCTGGAGCGAGTACCGCCACGAGGCCAGTCAGATCGCGATGGCGCTGCGTCGCGCCGGGGTCGGCCACGGCGACGTCGTGACCCTGATGATGACCAACCGCCCCGAGCACGTCATCGCCGATGTCGCCACGTTGCTCGCCGGGGGCGTCCCCGTCTCGGTCTACAACACCTTCACGGCCGAGCAGCTCGGCTACATCGCCGGTGACTGCAGGGCGAAGGTCGCCATCGTCGAAGACGCCGCGTTCCTCGCGAAGTGGGACACGGTCCGTGGCGAGCTCCCGGACCTCGAGCTGGTGGTCGTCCTCGACGCCGACGGCGTCGAGGACGACCGCAACGACGTGATCAGCTACGCGCAGCTCCTGGCAGACGGCGCGGCGGCGCTCCCCGACGGCCAGGGCGAGCTGGAGAACAGCTGGCGGGCCGTCAGGCCCGACGACCCGGTGACGGTGATCTACACCTCGGGGACCACCGGTCACCCGAAGGGCGTGGTGATCACCCACGAGGGGCTGCTCTACCAGCTGTCGGTCACCCAGCGACTCTTCGACGTGCAGCCCGGCCAGCGCGGCCTGTCGTATCTGCCGCTGGCGCACATCGCCGAGCGGATGGTCACCCACTACCTCGGCATCCGCTACGCGGGCACCACCTTCTTCGTCCGCGACGTCTCCGAGGTGCTCGAGACCCTCCAACAGGCCCGCCCGCAGCTGTTCATGGCCGTCCCGCGCGTGTGGGAGAAGATGCACACCGCGTTGATGGGGCGGATCGCGGCCACCGACGACCCCCGTCGCCGCAAGCTGGCTGAGAAGGCCCTCGAGGTGGCCATCGCCAACGTCGGATTGGAGCTCGCGGGCGACACCCCCTCGCTGCAGCGCAAGCTGCAGCATGCGCTGTTCGACCGGCTGGTGTTCAGCCGGATTCGTGACGGGCTCGGGCTCGACGAGCTGCGCTACGCGATCTCCGCCGCCGCCCCGATCAGCACCGACCTGCTCGTCTTCTTCAAGGCCATCGGCATCGAGATCCTCGAGGTCTACGGCATGACGGAGTCGACGGCCGTCATCACCGCCAACGCGCCCGGTCGCACCCGCATCGGCACCGTGGGGCAGCCGGTGCCCGGTGTTGAGCTCCGGATCGCCGACGACGGCGAGATCCTCACCCGCGGACCGCACGTCATGCCGGGCTACCTCAACCGTCCCGAGGCGACCGCGGAGGCGATCGACGCCGACGGTTGGCTGCACACCGGCGACCTCGGCCGGATGGACGCCGACGGCTACCTGAAGGTGGTGGGACGCAAGAAGGAGCTGATCATCACCGCCGGCGGCAAGAACCTGTCCCCGAGCAACATCGAGGAGACGATCAAGCAGCGCTCGCCGTTGATCGGCCAGCTGTGCGCCGTCGGCGACCGCCGCCCCTACGTCGCGGCGTTGGTGGTGCTGGATGCGGACGCGCTGCCGGCGTGGTGCGACGCGCGGGGGCTGGAGCTCGGCTCGGTGGCCGAGGCCGCCGACCATCCGGAGGTGATCGCCGAGGTGCAGCGCGCCATCGACGAGGGCAACGAGCGCCTGGCCCGCGTCGAGCAGGTCCGGCGCTGGCAGATCGTGCCGGCGGAGTGGACCGCCGAGTCCGCCGAGCTGACCCCGTCGCTGAAGCTCAAGCGCGACGTGATCCACAGCACCTACCAGGACGTCATCGAGGGCCTCTACGCCGAGTCGGCGTAGCCGCCGGCGGCAACCGCTCGCCGCTCCCGCCGTCGCCAGTCGGTGGGGCGGGTTGTCCGGTTGATCCGGACGAGTGGCCCCGGCGGCGGGGTCGTCGGGGCCAGGGGGTGGTCGGTGGGGCGGGTTGTCCGGTTGATCCGGACGAGTGGCCCCGGCGGCGGGATCGTCGGGGCCGACGCCACGATCGACCGGCCCTTGACGAACGGCTGAACGTTCGTTTAACGTATTGAACATGAGTTCAACACCCGGCCCGC
>SKSM01000327.1 GCA_007122985.1 Nitriliruptoraceae bacterium
CGCACGCATCTGCGTGTGAGGTCTGCGGGGCGAGGACGACGAATTCCTCGCCGCCCCAACGTCCCAGCAGGTCGGTCTCGCGGATGGCAGAGCGCAGCCGCGCGACCGCCGTCGTGAGGACCTCATCGCCCACCTCATGCCCGTAGGTGTCGTTGACGGCTTTGAAGTGATCCAGGTCCACCAGGACCGCAGCGAAGGACTGTCGGTAGCGACGGGCTCGGGCGACCTGCCGCAGGAGCTCCTCATCGACGCGTCGGCGGTTGGCGGTCCCGGTCAGCGGATCGGTCGTGGCCTGCAGCTCCAGCAGCTGCGCTCGAGCGCGGGCCGAGGCCAACCGCTCGACGTTGCGGGCCAGCACCCACACGACCAGGATCAGCACGAAGTGGCCGGCCGCGAGAAACACAACGACCCCGATCGAACCGCTGTCCGCCAGCATGCCACCCACCGCAGACACGGCCGCGCCGAGATAGAGCAGCAGGTAGCTCCCGAACGCCACCTTCGCCCCACGACGCGTGCCAAACACCAGGAACGCGAGCGCGAACACGACCCCGTACCAGGCCAACGCAGCGATGAGCAGGCCGAAGTTGTCCGGCCGCGTGGACGGCACGAGCTCCCAGATCACCAGTCGCCCCAGCACCCACGCGGCAGGACCGAGGAACACCCACAGCCCCAACACCGCGAGCGAGACCCCTCGTCGCAACACCAGCACCATCAGGATGCCGTTGATCACCAGCAGACCAGGCAACGCGAGCCGACGGAAGGCATCGCCCGAGCCGGAACCGGTGAGCGCGACCGCAATCACCAGCAGGATCGGGACGGCGAGCACGACGAGGTAGACCCCTCGAACCGCCCTCTCCTCCTCGCCAACCCTCATCACGCCGCCGCCGATCGGACCGGGACCCCACGTGAGCGGAGGAGTTCGGCCTTGCCACCGTACCGGGTCCGCCCTGCGCGGCACGCCTTCCCAAGAGGAGGGATGCCCCAGTGCCGTCTCCGCCGCCGCCGACCCGAAAGGACAGTGCCGAGTCGCCGAGCACCAAGAGGCGCTTCGATGGCCCGCACCAGCAGCGTCACGAAGGCTGAGATCCCTCCGACGGGGCCGCCCAGCATCGCGGTGATGGCGCGGCCCGGCAGGGGCTCCAACAGGCGTTGCGAACCGGTCCAGTCTGCCTGTGGTGCGACGTCCCGAGTCACACCAGTCGTTGCTCGATCCATGCGGTGAGGGTGTCCTCGCCGACCTGTCCGGCGGCGACGCCTTCAATGATCGCGACAGTGTCATCACCTTCGGGGTCGTCGGGCGGGTGGGTCCAGGTTCCGCCGTTGCGGTCGCGACCCTCGCGACCCGGGCCGGGATCAACCGGCGCATGACGCCTCACACGCTGCGGCACGCCGCGATCACCGCCGCCTTGAACGCCGGCGCGCCCTTACGCGACGCGCAGGACTTCGCCCGAAACGCCGACCCGAAAACCACGATGCGCTACGACCGCAACCGTCACAGCCTCGATCGCCACGCCACCTACGCCATCGCCCAGTACATCGCCGGATCCGAGTAGAGGACACGGACGTGTTCTCCTGGCAGCGTGTCGACATCGAGGTCATGGTCGCTCGCCGTCGCCGGCAGTTCGTACGCGTCGGCGGGACGCTGCCATCCCGACCGCCTGCGTTGCGGTCAGCCCAGCCAGCACCCACAAGCGCGCCCGACCGTGCTCGGCCTTGCGGGCCTTGACCGTTGTGTAGCTCGCGGCGCCGAGCGCACCCGCAAGACTCAGCGCGTACAGACCGGGGTGGTCACGGAAGAACGCGCCGGGTGTCCGGGAACTCATGCTGGTGGAATCTGCACGACGGACTCCAGTGGTGATCCAGGCATCGAGCCTCGGCGCGCGCGGTAACCGCCAGGGTCGAACACCCGGAGCCCCGGGGGACACACGCCAACGGCATACGCGCGGTTCTCGTAGACCAGACCAACGAACTGCATGGGAACGCACACGACCTCTCCGTCGGACCCGGACCTTGACAGGCAGGTTGAGTCGAGCAGCTGGGCACAACCGCCGCTACCCACATCCATCACACCTGGCAGACGCCAGTCTCACAGCCGGACTCAGGGCCGGGTGCCCCGGGCCGATCAGGCCGGGACCGGCTCGCCCTTCGCGTCCACCACCGGCCCGCCGGCCGGCTGGTAGGCGCAGAACGGCTCCTCGGCCAGCGGGTCACCGGTCACCCCGTAGGCTCGCGAGCGCGACCCACCGCAGATCATGCGGAACTCGCAGTCCCCGCAGCGGCCGCCGAGCAGGGACGGGTCGCGCAGCTGGCGGAACAGCGGCGACTCGCGGTAGATCTCCGGCAGCGACCGCTCACGCAGCGACCCGCCAGGGATCGGCAGGAAGCCGCTTGGATACACCGCCCCGATGTGGTCGATGAACACGAACCCGCGACCGGCGTTGATGTCGAGCGGCGGCCGTGGGATACGGGTCGGCAGCTCGCGCTCGGCGAGGATGTCGTCGAGCTCACCGCGCAGCCACCGGTAGGTCTCGCCCAGTCCGAACGCCTCGGCCGCATCGACCTCGCCCGCCTGCCGGCGCTGCAGCACGACGCGGCGGAAGTGCGGTGCCTCGGTGGTCTTGACCGCGACGTGCTTCGAGACGTCGACGAGCCAGTGCAGCAGGTCCTCGACCTCGTCGACCGGCAGGGCACCGACCTCCTCGCCGCGGCCGGTCGGCACCAGCAAGAACACGCTCCACAGGAACGCCTTGAGGTCGACCACCCGACGCAGCAGGTCGGGCATCTCGACC
Organism: Nitriliruptoraceae bacterium; assembly: GCA_007122985.1. GTDB lineage: Bacteria > Actinomycetota > Nitriliruptoria > Nitriliruptorales > Nitriliruptoraceae > SKTG01. Next base: position 2,790 of record SKSM01000327.1, read on the forward strand.
AGGTTGCCGGCCGTCACGGTCGTGTTGATCTGCAGGCGCATGCCCAGGTCGGTGATCGAGCGGCAGGTCGGCAGCGTCGCGTCGTAGACCCCGTCGATGCCCCGGAACCCGTCGTGGGTCGCCGCGCTCGCGCCGTCGAGCGAGATCGACACGGCCTTGACGCCGGCGTTGGCCGCGGCCGCGAACGCCTCCGGGGTGGCCTTCGGCGTCACCGACGGCGCCAGCGACATGCTCAGCCCCTGCTGGTGGCCGTAGGCGATCAGCTCGTTGAGGTCCTCGCGCTCGAACGCGTCGCCGCCGCTGATCACCACCATGGGGCTCGGCGCCCCGAAGCTGGCGATGTCGTCGAGCAGGCGGAACCCCTCCTCGGTCGACAGCTGCAGCGGGTGCGGCTCGCGCTGGGAGTCGGCCCGGCAGTGCTGGCAGACCAGCTGGCAGGCCCGGGTCGCCTCCCAGATGACCAGGAACGGCCGTTCGTGGACGTCCTGGCGGACCTGGCGGATGGCGGTGCGGCGGTGTGCGGTCATCGCGATCGCTCCGTGTGGTGGTCGATGATCCGGGCGGCGGCGCTGTGCCCCGATCGCAGGCAGGCGGACAGCCCGGGACCGTGGTAGGGGGCGCCGGCCACCACCACGTCGGGCAGCTGCTGCTCCAGCGCACCGGTGATGCGGGCCAGCCGGTCGTGGTGGCCGACGTCGAGCTGCGGCATCGTCGCCGGCCAGCGTCGGACGGCGCTGTCGGTGGGCTCGGGCTCGAGGCCCGTCGCCTCGCGCAGCTCCTCGTGGAGCCGCTGGACCAGGGCGGTGTCGTCGAGGGCGTCGGCACGCTCGTCACCGGCGCGGCCGGCCGAGACCCGCACGAACACCCGGTCGTCGGTGGCGTGGTGCGGCCACTTGGTCGACAGGAACGTGGCCGCCTTCAGCAGCCGACCCCGGCGACTCGGCACCAGCAGGCCGGTGCCGCCGGCGATCGCCGGGGTGTCGGCGGCCGCAGCCGGGTAGGCGAGCGCCGCGA
>SKSM01000041.1 GCA_007122985.1 Nitriliruptoraceae bacterium
CCGCAGCGCTCCGGCCGCCCAGCGTGCGCCGCAGCCCTCCGAGCCTCGAGGTCTCCACCATGCCCGCTGCACGCCTTCGGACCGTCGCGCTGCCGTTCGTCGGCCTGCTCGGCCTCGGCAGTGCCGGCCTGGCGATGTCGCTGCCGGGCACCGACCCCCACCGGCCGACGCCGACGGCCACGGTGATCGAGGCCACGGTGGTGCCACCGGGTGTCGGAGCCGTCGCCCCGCGACTCGAGCTGCGCGACGTCGCCGGTCCCCTGCCGCCCGGCGACGTCGCACCGGGACCCGAGCTGCACGACGTCGACGGTCCCCTGCCGCCCGGCGCCGCGGACCTCGGAGCGGACGCGGTGTACGCGCCCGACCCGGTCGAGGACGCGGCGGACGACGGCGAGGCGCAGGACGCGGCGGAGGACGAGCCGGCCTACGAGGCCGACGACGGCGAGCTGATCGACGCCGAACGGATCCGCACCTACCTCGAGGGTCGCGGCGCGCCGCTGGCCGAACACGCCGAGACGCTGGTGGCGGCCGGCCTCGAGCACGACGTCGACCCGCGGCTGGTGGTCGCGATCGCCGTCGCCGAGTCGAGTGGCGGCGAACGCCTGCCGCCCGGCACCTACAACGCGTGGGGCTGGTCCGGCACCGGGTCGCACGGGCTGAAGTCGTGGGCCTCGTGGGAGGAGTCGATTCCCGACTTCACCGGGCGGCTGGCCGAGCTCTACGACGTCGACGACGTCGACGCGGACTTCGCCCAGACCTACGTGCCGCCGAACTGGCGCTGGTGGCTCGACACCGTCCACGCGGTCATGGCCGAGATGTAGCGCCTGCGCCAGCCGGGCGGCCCGGTGCCGTGGCCGTCAGGCGGTGCGGCCGGGCCGGTCGCCGTCGGCGTCCGGGTCGGCGTCTGCGTCGGCGCCCGGCTCGCTGTCCGGGTCGGTGTCCGGGTCGACGTTGCCGTGGTCGTGCAGCGCGGGGATCCGGCCGAGCTTGCCGGCCTGGAAGTCCTCGACCGCCTGGAGCACCTCGGCCTTGGTGTTCATCACGAACGGGCCGTACCAGGCGACCGCCTCTCGGATCGGCTGGCCGCCGAGCAACAGCACGTCCATCTTGGGCGAGCGCGACTCCTGGGTCTCGCCGGCGGCGAGCGTGACCGTGTCACCCGCGCCGAACACGCTCAGCTGGCCGAGCTCGATCGGGCGCCGGTCCGGGCCGACGCTGCCGCGTCCGTTGAGCACGTAGGCCAGGGCGTTGAAGTCCGCTCGCCACGGCAGGCGCAGCTCCGCGCCCGGCTCGATGCTCGCGTGGATCAGCGTGATCGGGGTGAAGGTCGAGCCGGGGCCCGAGTGGCCGGCGAGCTCGCCCGCGATCAGGCGGATCAGTGCGCCGCCGTCGTGGGAGGTCAGCAGCGTGACCTCGCCGGAGCGCAGGTCCTGGTAGCGCGGCGGGTTCCACTTCTGCGCCGCCGGCAGGTTGACCCACAGCTGGAAGCCGTGGAACAGCCCGCCCTTGAGGACCACGTGCTCGGGCGGTGCCTCGATGTGCAGCAGGCCGCTGCCGGCGGTCATCCACTGGGTGTCGCCGTCGGTGATGGTGCCGCCGCCGCCCTCGGAGTCCTGATGGTCGAGGATGCCGTCGAGCATGTAGGTCACGGTCTCGAAGCCGCGGTGCGGGTGCCACGGCGTGCCCTTGGGCTCGCCCGGGGCGTACTCCACCTCGCCCATCTGGTCGAGGTGGATGAACGGGTCGAGCTCGGCGAGGTCCACGCCCGCGAACGCGCGGCGCACCGGGAAGCCCTCGCCCTCGAAGGCGCGCGGTGCCGTGGTGACCGAGCGCACCGGGCGCGGCCGTGCCGCACCGGACGCCGGGGTGTCGATCCGCGGCAGGGTGAGCAGGTCGTCGACGGTGACGGCGGGCATGGTGGCCTCCTTGGACGCGACGGTCGCCGCGGGCCGGTGGTCGGTGGGCGTGGGGTCGTCGGGGCGTGGTCGGGTGGTGGTCGGGGCGTGGGCGTGGGGTCGTCGGGGCGGTTTGTCCGGTTGATCCGGACGAGGTGCCCCATCGTCTCCAACGTCGGTTGCGGACGCAACCTTCCCGGCGCCCGGCCGCGCCGGGCGACCCGCGCACGTGCCGCCGTTGGGTCTCTGGGGGCCATGACGGCTTCGGGCGCGTGCGACCAGCGGCTAGGCTCCGCGCAGTTGCCGCCCGCCTCACCGCCCGAAAGGACCGACGCCGATGCGCCGCGTCCCCGCGCTGCTGCTCCTGCTCGCGTTGGCCCTGGTCGCCGTGCCCGGTGTGGCCGTCGCCGACGACACCGCGCCGGTCGTCCTCGCCCAGGAGGAGGACGGTCCCGCAGGCCCGGACCCGATGGACCGTGACGCGGAGGACAACCCGGCCAGGACCCTGTCGGGCTACGAGGATCGCGAGGTTCCCTTCACCTGGGGGGCGGCGTGGATCCTGACGTTCCTCGGCGTCACCGGCCTGTTGCTCATGGGCGGGCTCTACCAGCTGCTCGTGCGACGGCCGCAGCAGGGCTCGTCCGACTGATCGACCCGGCTGGTCGACCCGGGTGATCGACCTGACTGGTCGGCTCGGCTGGTCGGCCCGACTGATCGATCGGTGCGAGCGACCGGGCAGCCACCGCCCGTCCCGCTACCGTCCCCACCCTGCCGACCCGCCCCGCCGCTGCGCGGAGGTGGGCACCCCGACGCCTGTTGCGAAAGCCCCGCGTGGCCCCGACGTCCGACCGCCGCCCGTTGATCGACGAGGCCAGCGCCCTGCGGGCCGCCGCGCTCGTCGCGCCGGCCCGGCGCAGCGATCCGCAGGTCGTCGCCGACCTGCGTGCCGCGGTCGTCGCCGACCTGCCACGCATCGACGCGGCCGCGCGTCGGTGGACCCAGCTCGGCGCCGATCTGCCACCGACGACCGTGCGGGTCGTCGGGCGCACCGGCTGGGTCCGGGCCAACCTCAGCACCCTCCAGGGCGCGTTCGAGCCCCTGCGCGAACGGCTGGAGCGGCGGCGAGCCGCGTCGGTCGCGCTCGGCACCCAGGTCGGAGCGCTGCTCGGCCTGCTGTCGTCGAAGGTGCTCGGCCAGTACGTGCTGCCGCTGGCCGGGCCCGGCCACGGCCAGCTGGTGGTGGTCGGCCCCAACGTCCTCGACCTCGGCGAGGAGTTCGGCGACCTCGCCGTCGACATCCGCCGGACGGTGGTGCTCCACGAGGTGACCCACCGGCTGCAGTTCGACGCGACGCCGTGGCTCGCCGACCACCTGCGCGGACTGCTCGAGCGCTACCTCTCCGACGCCCGGCTGGACGCCGCCGCGCTGATCGAGGCCGCGCCGCGGCTGCCGCAGGCGCTCGCCGCGGTGCGTGAGCGCGGGGAGATCGAGCCGCTGCTCGAGGTGGTGCTGAGCGACGACCAGGCCGTCGTCATCCGCGAGGCGCAGGGGCTGATGAGCCTGCTCGAGGGCCACGGCACGACCGCGATGTACGAGGCCGCGGAGCCCGGACTGATCCGCGACACCGCCGGGGTGCGCCAGGCCCTCGCCTCCCGGCAGGGCGACGTGACCTCCAAGGTGCTCACCGCGGTCGCCGGCATGGAGATGAAGCGTCGCCAGTACCGCGAGGGCGAGGCGTTCGTGCGCACGGTGATCGAGCGTGACGGCGTCGCCGGGCTGAACCGGGCGTTCAGCACGCCCGACCGGCTGCCGAGCGCGGCCGAGGTCCGCGACCCGGCGGCCTGGCTCGCCCGGGTCGCGCCGGAGTAGCGACGTGGGCCGCGGCAGCGAGCGTTCCGCGCCCG
>SKSM01000067.1 GCA_007122985.1 Nitriliruptoraceae bacterium
CGCTGCGGCCAGCCGGCAGCGCCGCGCGTCCAGCCGTCGATGGGCCTGATCCACCGCCGAGAGCTGGGCGCAGATCGCCTCGTCGTCGAGCTCGTCGACCGGCAGCTGCGCAAGCTGGTCGACCGCGGCCTCCAACACCACCGTCGCCTGCCGGGTGGCCTCGACCGCCTGGGCGAGCGTCGCCGCAGGCGGTCCGTCGGCCGAGCTCGCAGCCGCATAGCCCGCCGCAGCGTCCGCAGCCAGCACGGGCCCACCGGACGCCGCCGCCCAAGGCGCTGCAGTGCGATACGCGTCCCCACCGGCCGCCACCGCGCGAGTCCGCCGCGCGCGATACGAACCAGCGTGAGCCTGTCCCGCGCGATGTGGCACCGCGTGACGCGCACCCGCCGTGCGGCGGGGTGTCACTGCGGTGGCGGAGATCGCGGCCATGTCTGTCCTTGGCAGGTGATGACGAAGGATATCGAACAGGTGTTCGGATCGTCAAGGAAGGCGAGTGTGCCACCCGGGCAGCCCGTCAGGACGATCAATCCACCACAGGTGTGGACAGGCGTCGGGTGGAGACGCCGCGGCTGTGCATGCGCAGTCGCCGTGGCGTCGCCGCCCCCACCGTTGAGCCTCGCCGCCCCACGGTTGCGCCTCGCTGACCCGGCCGCGCGAGAGCACGCACCGAACGTCCGGGCACGACGCGACGTCCGGCACGAAGTTCAGGGTGCGAGCGCGACCGGCAGCTCGGTGACACCGCGCATCAGCAGTCCGTCGAGCCAGCGCAGTTCGCCGCGATCGGTGGCCAGATGCATGCCCGGGAAGCGGCGGGCCAGCTGCTGGAATGCGATTGCGCCCTCCAGCCGTGCCAGCGGTGCGCCGAGGCAGTAGTGGATGCCGTGGCCGAACGCCAGGTGAGGCGCGCCACGGTGGAGGTCGAACACGTCCGGGACGTCGTAGGCGGCCGGATCGCGGTTCGCGGAGAGCAGCACCAGGCCGAGCAGTGCGCCCCGGGGGATCGTCGTTCCCGCCACCTCGAGGTCCTCGTAGGCGAAGCGCACCGGGGCGACCTCGACGGGGCCGTCGTAGCGCAGCACCTCCTCGACCACGCTGGGAGCGAGCGAAGGATCAGCGACCAGCTCCGCCCACGCGGCCGGATGGTCGGTGAGCGCGAGCACGCCGTTGCCGATCAGGTTCACGGTCGTCTCGTGCCCGGCGATGAGCAGCAGGAACACCATCCCGAGCAGCTCGGCATGGTCGAGCCGCTCGCCCTCGTCCTCCGCGGCCACCAGCGCGCTGAGCAGGTCATCCATGGGCTCGGCCCGGCGACGCACGACCAGATCGTCGAGGTAGGCACCGAACGCCGCGTGCGCCTCGGCTGCGGCACCGACCTCGCCGCTCAGCGCTGCCTTCGTCCACGTGCGGAAGCGCTCCCGGTCACTGGCAGGCACACCGAGCAGCTCGGCGATCACCGTCACGGGCAGCGGAAACGCGAGGTCGGCGATCAGGTCCCCGCTTCCTCCCCGCTCGGCCCGGTCGAGCATGTCGTCCACGAGCTCGTGGATCCTCGGCGCGAGCCGCGCGACGATGCGCGGTGTGAACGCCTTGTTCACCAGCCGACGCAGCCTCGTGTGGTCCGGCGGGTCGAGCTGGATCATGCTGTGCGCCAGCAGCTCGTCGCCCACCACCGCTCCGAACGACAGCCCCGCCTGTTCCGGCTGCTTGCCGACGGCCGGGTGACGCAACAGGGCCTCGCAGTCGGCGTGGCGGGTCACCAGCCACAGCTCGTTTCCCGTCACGGGTCCGATCGTGGTGTGGATCGGGTCGTGCTCGCGTATTCGCGCCCACATGCCGTGCGATTCGCCGCGCAGCGCCGGGTCCCAGATCGGATAGGTGGTGGTCGACATGCCCGAGCTCCCGACGCCGTCGTCGTGACGACGCTAGTGGGGTGGGGCGCACCGCACACCGCACGGGGCCGTGCCACACGTCCAGAGGGCGACGGCGTGGACCTCCGGAGCGGTACACGGGTGGGTCATGACCCGGGAACCAGCAGCAGCCGGTCTCGCGCCGCGCCGTCGGCCGCGTCACCGCTGAAGGCGATCGGGATGGTCTCGCCGTCGCGCCACGGTTCGGCCTGGTCGGTGTAGTGCGGGTGGAACGGGCGGCCCGACTGCCCGGTGAGGTGGATCCATCGGCCGGCATCGAGGTCGCCGAGGTCGAGCACCATGCGCATCGACGGCACCCAGATCACCTCGTAGCCGTTGGGCGCCCACCAGCCGGTGGCGTTGACGATGTCCGTGCCGCCGCCGAGCTCCAGCGGCCCACGGTTGAACAGCGCCTCGACCGGCCCGATGCCCGAGGCGCCGAACGTGCCGTGGACCAGATCCAGGGTGTGCAGCTCGCCCCAGGCCCAGTCGTCGGGGTCGCCGCCCAGCTCTTCGGTGAGCTCGTCGTGGGCGTCGGCCAGCGCGGCCCGCAGCTGATCGTCACGCACCTCGGTGGTGTCGGTGGTGGGGTCGTCCCACCACACCGCGTCAGGCTCGTCGAGCAAACCGCGGACCACCTCCCACCAGCGTGCGCCGCCCGACGGCCAGGCGAACTCGGGCAGATCGGCGTGGAAGGTGTGCACCAGCAGGTGGCGCCAGGTGGCGTTGAACGCGGCGGCAGCGGCCGAATCGGCGGCGTCCACGCGGTCCCAGTCCGCCAGAAGCGTCTGCATGGTGGTCACGCGGTCGTCTCCCGCGGCATCGAGCTCGACGAGGAACGGCACGAGGGTGTCGGCGTTGGCGTTGTGCTCGTCGAGCTGCAGGTCGAGGAAGTCCCGGGGGGCGAACCGCTCGCGCTGCTCGAGCAGTTCGACGATGCGGGCGGCGCGGAAGCCGTAGTGGGCGTCCGCGGTGAGGAAGGGCAGCTGGCCGTCGGGCAGCACCGCCTGGTTGGCCGTCACGACGTAGCCGCGGTCGGGATCGACGATCCAGGGCAGCTCATCGAAGTCGAGGTACCGGTCCCAGCCGTACTGGCCGGTCCAGCCGGGGACCGGCAGCGTCCCGTCGCCGGCGCGTCGGACCGGGATGCGGCCCGGTGCCTGGTAGCCGATGTGCCCCTCGACGTCCGCGTAGACCAGGTTCTGGCTGGGCACGGCGAAGTCCCGCGCCGCGTCACGGAACTCCGGCCAGTTCTGGGCCTGCATGAACGCCGGCAGCGCGTCCATGGTGTTGGCCGGCTCCAGCGCGACCCAGCGCAGCGCCACCGCGTGTTCCTGCGCCGGCTCGCCACCGGTGCCCGCCTCGCCGAGCGGGCCGTCGTCGATGCCGCTGCCGACGCCGCCAGCCACCTCGTCGGCCCCGTCCGAGACGTCGGAGAACAGCGGTCCATGCCGGGTCGCGCGCACGGTGACGTCGACGTCGTCGCCGCCGGCCACGCGGATGGTCTCGGTGTGCTGCTCCAGCGGCTCCCAGCCGTCCTCGGTCAGGTAGCGGTCGTCCTCGATGCGCTCGACGAACAGGTCGGCGACGTCCGCGCCCAGGTTGGTGAACCCCCATCCGATCGATGCGTTGTGCCCGATCACGATGCCGGGGACGCCCGAGAACGAGAAGCCGACGTTGTGGAACGGACAGGCGTCGCTGACCGGTTCGCAGCGCAGCCCGACCTGATACCACAGCGACGGCTGCGACGGGCCGAGATGCGGATCGTTGGCCAGCAGGGCGGTGCCGGTCGTGGACCGTTCGGGGCCGACCACCCACGAATTGGATCCCAGGCCGCCACCCGCGCCGTCGCCGAGCAGCCGCGGCGCCCGCGACAGGGCCTGCTGGGCTGCGGCGAGCGTCGCGTCGACCTGTGTGCCGGCGGCCAGCGTGGGCCCGTCGTCGGACCGCGCGCCGGGTCGCGGGGATGGCGTCCCGGCACGCACATCGAGCTGGGCCGGGTCGCCCACGTCCGTGCCGGCCGGAACGAAGCGACCGTCGACGATCTCGCCGCCGTCAGGCAGGATCGGCGGGAAGCGGGTGTCGTCGAGCGGCGGGAACAGCTCGCGCCAGTCACGTTCGCCGGGCAGGTCGGTGACCTGCAGGCGGCCGCGTTGGAGCTCGTCCTCGAGGTTGGCACGCAGGTCCCAGGCCATCGCCTTGAGCCACGCGATCGAGTCGACTGGGCCCCACGGCTCGGGCTCATAGCCGCTCGGGCCCGCGAGGGGCAGCAGTGCGTGTTCCAGCGACAGCCGGCGGCCGGTGCGCCCCGCCATCCACGCGTTCACCCCCTCCGCGTACGCCTCGAGCATCGCGACCGTGTCGTCCTCGAGCAGCCCGAGCTCCTGCTCGGCGACCCGCCGCCAGCCGAGCGTGCGCACGAACCGGTCGGTGTCGACCTGGTCCTGCCCGAACAGCTCAGCGACCCGGCCGGCGGTCACGTGCCGGCGGAAGTCCATCTCCCAGAAGCGGTCCTGTGCATGCACGTAGCCCTGGGCGCGGAACAGGTCGTCGCTGGTGCTGGCGACGATCGTGGGCACACCGTGGTCGTCGCGCAGCACCTCGACGCTGTCGTCGAGCCCAGCGAGCACGTGTTCGCCGTCGGTCGTGGGAAAGCTCCCGCGGACGGCCATCACCCCGGTGACGGCCCCCGCGACCACGATCACGACGACCAGCCCCGCCACTGCGAGCAGCAGCCGTTTGCCCCACCCCATCGTGCGCTCCCGGTCGTGGTGGTGTCAGCAGTGGTGGCAGCAGTGGTGTCAGCAGCCGCGGACCGAGCCACCGTGGCGTCGCCCCAGTGGAGGGACGCACGCTAGCGAGCGGTGGGTAGCTGCGCTCGCGACGTCGCCGGTGTCGCCCCGTACGCTGGGGGCGATGCAGTTCACCCTCGCCCACGGCACCGCCAACGACTTCGTCGTGCTGCCGGACACCGGCGACCAGCTCGTGCTGTCCGCCGAGCTGGCCCGGTCGTTGGCGGACCGACGGCGTGGTCTCGGCGGTGACGGGGTGATCCGCATCGGCGCGCCGCCGGACGACCAGCCGTCGGCGCAGGCGTTCATGGACCACCGCAACGCCGACGGCTCGCATGCGCAGATGTGCGGCAACGGGGTGCGGGTGGTCGCCAAGCACCTCGTCGACCACGGCCTGGTGGCACCCGACCACGCCGACACCGTGCACGTCGCGACCCGCGGCGGCACCAAGACGGTCCGGATCGTCGCGCGCCACGACGACGGCACCGTCGCAACCGTGGCGGTGGACATGGGCCCTCCGCAGTTCGAACCCGCCCGGGTGCCGTTCGTCGCCGCCGACCCCACGGCCGTGCGCCACGCCGTGGAGCTCGATCGTGCGGCGGCTGACGCGGCCGGACGCGACCACCTCGACGTCGAGGTGGTGTCGATGGGCAATCCTCACGCGGTCGTGACGGTCGGCTCGGTCGACACCGCCCCCGTCGAGGTCCTCGGACCGGCGCTCGAGCGGCACGAGCGGTTCCCCGACGGCGCCAACGTCGGCTTCGTCGAGGTGGTCGACGCCTCCACCGTGCGTCTGCGGGTGTTCGAGCGCGGTGTCGGGGAGACCGCCGCCTGCGGCACCGGCGCCTGCGCGGCGGTGGTGGCCCTGCAGCGCAGCGGGACGGTCGGTGACCGCGTCGAGGTGAATCTGCCTGGCGGTGTCCTGACGGTCGAGCACGCCGACGGCGGGTCGGTCACCATGACCGGACCGGCGGTCGAGGTCGCGCACGGCCGGCTCACCGACCGTTGGCTCGCCGAGATCGGCGGGGCGCAGTCCGCCACATCCGGGGCCACCGCCGGTCCCGGTCCCGCCCCGGCAACGGCCGCACCGGCCGCTTCAGCCGCGAGCACTGCACCCAGCGGCAGCGCCTGAGCCGCTGGTCACACCCACGACGCGGAGGCTGCTCTGAGCACCACCCACGGCCCCCAACCGCATCCGACCCCGTCACCGGACGACGGTGGACCGAGCCGGGCGGAGCTGCGCCGACGCCGGCGCGCGGTCATCGAGGAGGGCGCTCCGCGTGAAGGCGTCGACATCATCCGTCCGGTCGAGCGGGCGGTGATCGTCGGCGTCCAGCTGCCGGGCCGGACCGCGGCGGATGTGGATGCTTCGCTCGACGAGTTGACCGCGCTGCTCGACACGGCCGGTGCCGAGGTCGTCGACCGCGTCGTGCAGCGGCGCGACGCACCGGACGCGGCCACCTACATCGGTGGCGGCAAGGTCGACGAGCTCGCCGAGGTCGTGACCGCCGTCGGCGCGGACGCGGTGGTGTTCGACGACGATCTGTCACCGGCGCAGCAACGCACGCTCGAGGAGCGGGTCGGCCAGAAGGTGCTCGACCGCACCATCGTCATCCTCGACATCTTCGCCCAGCATGCCACCTCGAAGGAGGGCAAGGCGCAGGTCGAGCTCGCCCAGCTGACCTACCTGCTGCCGCGTCTGCGCGGCTGGGGGACCGCCCTGTCACGGCAGGCCGGTGGTCGCGCCGCCGGCGGTGTCGGCATCGGCGGTCGCGGGCCGGGGGAGACCCAGCTGGAGGTCGACCGGCGGCGGATCATGCGCCGGATCGCCAAGCTGCGTCGCGACCTGCAGTCCTACGCGCAGATCCGCGAGACCAAGGCCAACGAGCGCGAGCGCAACCAGGTCCAGGTCGCTGCGCTCGTTGGCTACACCAACGCCGGCAAGTCGTCGCTGCTCAACGCCCTGACCGGCGCGGACGTGCGGGTCGAGGACAAGCTGTTTGCGACCCTGGACCCGACCGTACGGCAGCTCCCGCTCGACGACGGTCGGCACATCGTGGTCACCGACACCGTCGGGTTCATCGCGAAGCTGCCGCACGGTCTCGTCGAGGCGTTCACCTCGACCCTGGAGGAGTCGACCCGGGCCGACCTGCTCCTGCACGTGGTCGACGCCGCCCACCCGGAGGCCGAGGCACAGATCCTCGCCGTGCGTGAGGTGCTCGATGAGATCGGCGCCGGCCACCGGCCGGATCAGCTGGTCTTCAACAAGATCGACGACGTCGACCGCGCCACCGTCGACGCGCTCGTCCGCCGGGTGCAGGTGGAGCTCGGCGCCGATCCGGTGCTGGTCTCCGCCCACACCGGCGAGGGGCTCGACGACCTCGTGGACCGGATCCGGCACCGGCTGCCTGGTACCCGCTACCGGGTGTCGGGGCACGTGCCATACGCCCGGCAGGACCTCGTGGCGCTCGCCCACCGCTCTGGGTCGGTGCTCGAGGAGGGGCACGACGCCACGGGCACCACCCTGGTGGCCGACGTGGACAAGGACGCCGCGCTCGAGCTACGCGACTACCTCGACGAGGATCCGTTCGCCGCCGAGCCCGAGCCGTGGGAGCGGGGCGGCTAGGGTCTGTCCGGCAACGGCCAAGGAGCGGGGGATGGGCAGGTTGCCGAACGAAGACGTCAGGCTGCTCGGGCTGGCCGAAGCCAGCCGTCGCCTCGCCGTCGTCACCGGCCGGGAGCAGCTCTACCCGCTGGCCGGCCGACTGGCCCTGGACGTGCTCGCCGCGAGCAGCGCGTCGATCGCACGGCTCGAGCGTGACCGCGGCCTGGTCCGGGTGTTGCGCAACGTCGGCGAGCTCGCCGACGGGGAGCACGAGCAGCCGGTCGACGAGGTCTACCGGCTCGCAGACTGTCCGGAGCTGGCGGCAGCCGCCGAGGACGCACGCCCCCGCTACGGCCACGTCGACGATCCGCAGACCGGCGCGGCCCACCAGCAGCGGCTGCGCGCGAAGGGCATGCACAGCTCGATCTCGGTCCCGATCGTGCTCGCAGGCGCGGTCTGGGGTGAGCTGAGCGTGGCGCGCACCGCCACGCTCCCACCGTTCTCCCGGGCCGACGCTGCCGCCGCCGAGGCACTCGGCGGCCTGGTTGCCGCGGCGCTGATGCGCCTGCAGGACGTGCGCGAGCTCCACGAGCTCGCCCACCACGATGCGCTCACCGGGCTCGGCAGCCGCCGCGCGGTGGACAAGCACCTCGAGCGGCTCTTCACACCACCTGGGCCGGCACGTCCGGTGGCGGCGGTCATCTGCGACGTCGACGGGCTCAAGGCGGTCAACGACCGGTTCGGTCACGACGCCGGGGACCAGCTGCTGCGCGAGGTCGCGGCGTCGCTGTCGCTGCTTGCCAGCCGCCACCCCGACACGCTGGCCGTGCGGCTCGGCGGCGACGAGTTCTGCCTGGTGCTCGAAGGCCTGAGCGATGCCGAGGTCGCCGAGGTGGGTGACCAGCTCACCGCGTCCGCAGCGCAGCTGCCGCACGGTGCCGGCCTGTCGTGCGGGTGGGCCCGGGTGACCGGCCGTCCGGGGGAGGCGCCCACACCGGCCGCTGCGGCACAGGCCCTGTTGCGGCTGGCCGACGCCGCTCGGTACCGCGCGAAGCGGGCCGGACGGTCGTCGGCGACCGTCTCGACGGCGGCTGCGGTGGAGCCGGGCGCGGTGCAGCGTGGGTTGGCCCGCACGGCAGTGGCTGCGCTTCGAGCTGCCGACCCCTCGGTCGAGGCCCGCCTCGCGGCGGTGACCGCGGTTGCGGCGGAGCAGCTCCACGCTGGTGCCTGGGGCGTCTCGCGACGGTGCGGCGAGGGACCCATGCAGGTCGTGGCGCGTGATGCACAGCGTGGCGTCAGCCTCACGCCGAACCCCATGTGGGCCCAGGGCGTCGAGGTCGACGTCGCCGACTACCCCGACAGCCTCGCTGCGCTCGAGGGTGGCAGCTTCCATGCGACCATGGCGGACGGGGAGGTGTCCGAGCGCGAGTTCCTGGCCGGTTTCGGCTGCGACGAGGTCATCGCCGCCGGTGTGCGCAGTGACCCGCAGACGGCATGGCTGGTCGAGATCTACGGCGATGCCGTGACCGCGCCGCTGGGCCCGCACGAGGGGCTGCTCCGCGTGCTCGTGGAGCTGGCCGCAGCCGCGCCTGCGCCGGTGCCGCCGGCGCCCGACGCGTCCCTCGCTGCGCTACGCGTCACGCTGTGAGCACCTTCAGCGCACGCTGCGCAGGACCGTGACGACCTTGCCCATGATCGTCGCGTCCTGATCGGAGGCGACCGGGATCGGCTCGTAGCGCTCGTTCGCGGGGTCGAGGAACACCTCGCCGCGACGGGTGCGGCGGAAGAACTTCACCGTGGCCTCACCGTCGATCAGCGCCGCACACATCTCGCCCTGCTCCACGCTGGGCTGTGCCCGCACGACCACGAGATCGCCGTCGAGCACCCCCGCCTCGAGCATCGACTCGCCACGGATGCGCAGCATGAACAACTGGCCGTCGCCGACGAGCTCCTCGGGCAGCTGATAGACCGCGTCGACGCGCTCCTCGGCCAGGATCGGCCCACCCGCGGCGATTTCGCCCACGAGCGGCACGTTACGGGCCGGCGTCGGGCGCAACTCGAGGGCGGTCTCCGGATCGCGGCCGAGCTCGAGCGCCCGGGGCTTGGTGGGGTCGCGCTTGAGGTAGCCCTTCCTGGCCAATGCCTCGAGCTGGCCGTGCACCGAGGAGGGTGACTTCAGCCCGACGGCGTCGCCGATCTCGCGCACCGACGGCGGGTAGCCGTGCTCGGCCACGTGCGCGTGGATGACCTCGAGGATCGCCCGTTGACGCTCGGTCAGGTCGCTGGCGGCGGCCAGGGTCGTGACGTTGACCGGATCCCCGGCCGGCTCGGTCGAAGCGGTGGCCGCGGCTGGCTCGGGCATCGGGGTGGTCGACGCGGTGGTGGACGGCTCGCTCGGGGGGAGGGGACGGTCGGCGCTCACGGGAGTCTCCTTGGCTGGCTGATCCGGCGGGAACCGAACCTGCGTTCGCGGACGCTAGCACGCAGACGCCGTGATCGCGAACACCCGTTCGCATCCGTGCTTGACCCGGGAACACCCGTTCGGTTCACTGACGCACGAACGGGTGTTCGCAGTGTCACACCCCCGACGTAACGTCATCCATGCACGCGCCCTGCGATTCCCCGAACCGCGCGTGCGAGCTTGCCCCACCCGCCCACTGCGTCAGGATCGACCGTGACCACCACCCCGGCCACGTCAGCCACCCGGGCCAGCGCGTCGACGACCACGGTTGCGCTGCGGCAGGTCCCCGAGCCGTCGTCGTCCGACGCCCCGCCGAGCCGGCGACCCGGCAGCGGGCCCACCGCATCCCGGGCGACTTACCGTCGCCGTCGGATCGTGGTGGTCACCGCACTGCTGCTGCTCGTGCTCCTGGCGGGTGTCGTGCTCGGTCGCGTGACCGCGCAGGCGCAGCTCGAGGATCCGATCGCGGGTCAGCACGTGGTCGAGCCCGGCCAGACGCTCTGGCAGGTGGCCGTCGACACTGCGCCGGACGGCGTGGACCCACGCCGCCAACTGCATGAGCTGCGGCAGCTCAATGACGTCGACGGTGGGCACGTGGAGGCCTGGACGGTGCTGCAGATCCCTGCCTGGTGACACGCCTCGCGCCGCCCTCACGCGGACTTGGGCGGCTCCTCCTTGCGCAGACTCGACAGCTCCTGCTCGAAGTCCTCGGGGCCCTGGAAGTCCTTGTACACGCTGGCGAAGAGCACGTAGGCCACCTGATCGAGCTCCCGCAGCCGCATCAGCACCTGCAGGCCGACCTGCTCGGAGGTGACCTCGCGCTGACCGGAGGCCCGAAGCGCGTTCTCCACCTCGGCGGCGGCTGACTCGAGCACGTCGGGCTCGAGCCGGCCCTTGCCCGCGCGGGCCATGCCGTCGACCACCTTCGCCCGTGAGAACGGGACGACCGCGCCGGAGCGTTTGACGACGAGCAGCTCCGGCTGCTCCACCCGCTCGAAGGTGGTGAAGCGCAGTCCGCAGGCACGACACTCCCGTCGCCGGCGGATGGCGTCGCCGGAGGAGGAGGGCCGGCTGTCGACGACCCGATCGTCGTCGGCACCGCAGCTCGGGCAGCGCACGCTGGTCTCCTCAAACTCGCGGGTTTGGTCCCGGCCCGCGGCCGCGGACGGGCTGACCGGGGCCCGTCTGCGGCTGACCGTACGGCCGCCGCCGACGGGAGGCGAGCACCCTCGGTCGGCACGGACATCACGGCTGCGGCGGTTCGGCGGCTAGGGTCTGCGCCCATGAGCGACCCACTTCCTGCCGGCCCACCCAAGCTCGGGCTCGAGCTCAGCCCCGACACGCGCATCACCGACGACGGCTGGCTGGAGCGCGAGTTGTACGCCGCCGCCGGGTTGGACGGGCCGCCCGGCATCCTCCAGGGCGGGCTGGCCGCCGGTGTCACGGCGTCGATCGCGCGTCTGGTCGATCGGTACCGGGCACCGCTGACGTCGCTCGACGCGCGCCTGTATGCGCCGACACCGCTCGAGGTGCCGGTGCGCGCGCGGGTACGGGCCACCGACGATGCGGCGCGCTACCTGGTCGAGACCCGGCACGGCGACACCCGCCTGGTCGGTGCTGAGGTGGAGCTCGCCGGACACGAGCCGGCGCCGCAGGCGTTCGATCTGGCGGAGCTCGCCCGCGTGCCGCTGCCTGAGCCGGTCCCACAGCACGTCTTCCCCAGCTGCTTCGTGTGCGGTCCGGAGCCGTCCCACCCGTACGGCCAGCGGCTCCATCCGCGCTACCACGGTGATGGAGCGATCGTGCAGCCCTGGGTGGTCGAGCCCGAGCTCGGCGACGCGCGCAGCGTGGTCGACCCGCTGCTGATCAGTGCGGTGCTGGACTGCCCGACCGTGTGGGCCTCGATCGGCCACGTCCAGGCACAGGGTCACAAGGGCGCGCTGCTCGCCGGCTACCACCTGCGCAGCTTCCGCGACGCGCCCGTGATGGAGCCGCTGCGGCTCGTCGCGCGCTTGGACGAGGGTGACGGCCGCAAGATCCGTGCCCGCGGCGCGCTGGTCGACGAGGACGGCGTGATCTACGCGGTGGTGTCCGCGTTCCACGTCTCCGTGCCGGACGTGCCGGGCCGTTGAGCAGGCCGGCGTTCGGCCGTGGTGGGCACCCAGGGTGGCAGCGCGACCGCACGTGTGGGGCGGACGACGAGCGCCGGCCGGGACTCCGGTCGGGCCGACGTCGCCAGCGGGCGGTGATGAGGCAGGGCCAGAGCGGGGCACGCCTGCCCGATCGGCGAACGGGGCAGGTGCCATCGGCACGATCGCACGACGACGGCTGGAGTTGGCATGGAGGTCCTAGCCACGCTGCCGTGTGCCTCGACACGGGCGCACCGTGCAGCGGCCCGTTCCGGGCGTTGGTCACTGCAGGTCCAGGACCGTCTCCAGGGCGAGGTCGACGCCCCACTGTTCCTCAACGGTGAGGTGGCCCTGGTGGTCACCGAGCCTGCTCACGTCGATCGCGCCAGTCTGCTCCACCAGCACTCGTGTCGTCGATCCGTTGATCTCGATCTCGGGACGAAACGAGGCGCCACGCGCTGCAGTGGAGGTCGGCGCGACGAGCACGGTCGACAGCCGCATCAACGCGTCGGACTGCACGATGACGCCGTAGCGAACGCCGGACTGCTCGTGTCCTTGCCGACGCCCGAGCCGTAGCCGGAACACCTCACCCCGGCGCACGCAGGTCCTCCATCATCGCAGCCACCTCGGCGGCCTCGGCCCGATCGGCTTCGTCGGCGGCGAGTTCGGCCACCTCGTCGATCAGGCGCTGGCGGTCGCGTAGCCGCAGCGCGGCGGCGACCAGACCACGCCGGACCGCTTCCGAGCGGGACAGGCCGGTGGCCTCGAGTTCAGCCAGTGCGCGCTGCGCATCGTCGTCGAGCCGTACGGAGATGAGTTCGCTCATGAACGAACTGTATCACAAAACGTCTGACAGGAGCCCAGTCCGACGTTCCGTCGTCGTCGATCGGGGAGAAGATCCGGGCGATATCCCTCGGTCCAGGCGAGGTGTCTACGAGTGCTCTGGAACCGCTGGTCTGCTCCTGGCATGCAGAATGCGAGGCGAGATATCGGCCCCGTTCGGCCACACGATCGTGCCCGCTTCAGGATCCACTCGTACCTGTTTGAACAGGTCGTAATCGGCTGTCAGCGGCTCGAACACCGGACCGTTCAACAGCGGCTCCAGGTCCAGCACCCGGACATCACCGCTCTCGAAGGTGAGCTCGACGACGTAACGCGATAGCACGCGCACCGCGACGACGTCGTTGATCGGTTCCATGGCACTCACCTCCTACGACAGGCTATCCGGACGCTCTCGCCGCTGTGTGGCGAGCCAGGCGGTGAACGCCTCCTCGCGGTGCTCGGCCAGGAACCGGCGCACGGCCCGATGCACGTTCGCCGGCAGGGAGCCGGCCAGGATCTCCCCGTCCTGCAGACGCACCGTCGCCCGATGCTCGCCGCGAACGGCGACGTGCGGCAGATGGTGCTCCTCGTGGTAGTAGAACCACAGGCCATGCCCGGCCACCGTCGCCCATCGGGGCATGCATCCGCCTCCTCTCGACCGCAGGGACGAACGTAAGCCACGGGCGCGACATCACTGCGGCCGGTCGCGAGCACCCAGGGGATAGCCGCCGTGTTGTTACGGTCGAAGGGCGGTGTCTCCCCGACGCGAGCACATGGAGCGACAGCTGGCCGAGCCGTCGCGTCCACCGGTCGAACTCGCAGCAACGAGGTCCTGCCCGCTCCGACCCGGTCCAGTAGCCACGGCAGCAGCGGCAGGCACATCCGTTCGAGCCCATCGGGCAACGCGCACTGCCGAACTCAGGTCGAACTGAAGCGCTGGACCATCACCCGGCGACCGTGCTGGCCGCGGTCGTCGGACCACTGGTCGACGACCTCGAGCCGGCCGTCCTCGCGTCGCTGGATCCGGGCTCGGCCACGTCCGAGCGCTTCGTCGGTGGTGCCGCCGCGGTGCTCCTCGGTATGCACGAAGCGGTAGCGCAGCAGGTCACCGGTGAGGATGCCGGCCAGCTCACCGTCGAAGACCCGGTCGGCGTCGTAGCGGCAGATGACGCGTCGTCCCTCCTGCAGGAACGTCGCTAGCATGCCCTGCGCGGGCGGCCCCTCAGCGACCTCGTCGATCTCGAACCGCAGCCCGTGCAGGTCGTAGCCTTGGTTGCCTTCGCGGTGACGGCCGGCCGCCCAGTCACTGCGGGTCAGGGCGTAGCCCCACTCGGCAGCGAAGCGTCCGTCGGCCTGCTCGACCGCATCGCGGTAGCGCGCCTCCATCCGGAAGCCGGCGGCGTTGAAGACCCGCTGCATGGGCACGTTGTGCTCGTGGGCCCGGCCCGTGAGCCGCATGAGGTGCTCATTCGCCGAGAAGTGGTGGTCGGCGAGCTGCCGAAGGACCTCCCGGCCGACGCCGCGGCCGCGGACCTTCGGGCTGATGCGGATGGTCATCTCCGCGTCGTGATCGGCCAGTCCGGTCACCAGGGCGAACCCGCACGGTTCGCCGTCGACCATCACCGCCCATGCCCAGCGGTCGTCAGAGGCCCAGGTGCCTTCGTCGAGCTCCGCGGCGAGCTTGCCCTCCTCCCAGCCGTGTTGACCTGCCAGGGGGGTCGCAGCCGCGCGGTCGACGGCGACGACCCAGTCGGCGTCGTCGGCCACGAGCATCCGCAGGTGGACCTCTGGACGGTCGGAGGGCGGCGTGTCGAGGTGGTCGGGCTGGTCGGCCACTGGTGTCTCCGTCGTCAGCGGTCACCCGGAGCACCTGCTGGTGTCCGTCGCGCCTCGGCAGCGGCGTGCATCGCGTCGCCCTGCGGTCGTTCGGCCAAGCGGTGGGGCCGTCGGGCGTGACTGAGCGGGCGCGGGCGGGCCGGGTGTGGGCGCGCCGGCTGCGGGTCGGCCGGGCGAGCATGGGCAACGCGTCGTGTGGTCGCCCCATGGTGCCAGACCGGGCGCGTCCGTGACGCCATCGTGACGGTCTGCGCGCAGCTCACCGCCGGCGCGCGACCGGCGGATGCCGGTCGGCGTCGCCGCCGCGCCGCAGCCGACCGAGACCGGCGAGCAGTGCAGCCAGGGCGACCGCGCCCAGGGTCACCGCCAGCAGACCGCCGAGATCGTCGAGCAGCTGCGGGGCGGCGACCATGACCACGCCCAAGGCCACCATCAGCGAGCCACCAACGAGCTTGAGAGCGCGACCGTGGCGCTCCTCGAACTGCGTCATGCGCAGGGTGACGACCACGACGCCGAAGAGGACCAGTTCGAGTCCGACGTAGATCAGCAGGTAGAGCAGCAGCAGCGCCGTGAACGGCGCACCGCCCTCGATCCCCATGCTGCGAAGGGTGCCGGTCCAGATCACGGGGAATCCGGCGGTGCACGGCAGCTCGATCAGCGCCACCCCGGTGGCGAGCACCACGGTGGTGGCCAGCACCGACAGCAGCGAGCGGCGCTGGTCGCGGATGGCGCGTCCCCCGCGGTAGATGCGCGGCTTGTAGCGGTCGGGGATGGTGAACGACAGCCCACGCTTGTAGGCGAAGAAGTCCTTGATGTTGACCAGTCCGACCACCAGCGCGACGACGGCGACGGCGGCCCGGATCGCGCCGAGCTGCTCGATGAATCCGAGCACGGTGAACAGCCCCACGATGAACGCGCCGTAGATCAGGCCGGTGACCGTGAGGAAGGTGACCCCGACCGCAGCGACCCGGCCGCGCGAGGCTCCTGCGTTGAGCACCATGGCCAGCAGCACTGTGAGCACCCACAGCGAACACGGGTTGAACCCGTCGACGAACGCGATCAGGGCCGTCACCCCGACGCTGGAACGCTCGGCGAGCTCCACCTCGCCGAGGACGGGCAGGTGGATGGTTCCGACCTCGTCAGTGGTGCCGGTCGGGTCCGGCGGTGACGGGGTCGGCTCCGGCTCAGCGGCGTCATCGGCCGCATCGACGGCCTGCTCGACCGCGAGAGTGATCTCGGCGGCGATCGACTCGTCGAAGCCGACCCACACCTGATCGTCGAGCACGGTGGACGGCACGCCGCGCGCCTCGTGGCCACGCTCGTGCAGCTCGCGCTGCCACATCGACCGAGCCATCGGATCCTGGGAGACCTCGAACCGACGGACCTCGAGGGCCGGACCGACCTGGTCCTCGAGCTCGTCGAGGAAGACCTCCATGTGCGCGCAGTACGGACATCCGTCCGCACCGAAGTACAGCAGTTCGACCGTGTCAGGCTCGGTGGCGACCGGCACGACCGGGGTCGACACGCCGGATGCGGTGTCCGCACCGGCCGCCAGTGACACCGGCGGCGGACCGGTGGCCGCGGCCAGCAGCCACGGACCGCTGAGCACGGCCACCACCGCCGCGGCCAGCAACCAGCGCCGTGGACCGGTCCGGTCCGGCGCCGATCCGCCTCGCACCCTTCGCACAGGCCACACCTCCACGCTCACTGTGCGGATTGCGCGGGCGTGACGACGCGGCCGGCCGGCCTGACCCGGGAGGGTCGAGAGTCACTGCCCATCAGCAGTTGCGCAACGGCCACCAACCGGGTGACGCGTTGCCCGGTGCTCTACGGTGTGCGTTGCGACGGCGGCAGTAGGAGGGCACGTGGAGCTCGTGGGACGCACGGCGATCGACCTGGCGGCTGCGGTCCGTGCCGGCCACGCGTCGGCCACCGAGGTGGTCCGCCAGCACTTCGACCACCTCGCTGCGGTCGAGCACCGGCTCGGTGCGTTCGTGGCGACCCGGCGGCGTGAGGCGCTCGACGATGCACAGGCGCTGGACGCCGCCGACGATCGTAGCGACCTGCCGTTGGCCGGCGTCCCGATCGGGGTCAAGGACACCCTGGACGTGGTGGGGCTGCCGACCCGCTTCGGCTCGCGCGCGACGTCGGCGGAGCCGGCTGTCGACGACGACCCGGCGGTCGCACGCCTGCGTGCCGCCGGGGCGATCGTGCTCGGCAAGACCCGCTGCTCGGAGCTGTCGCTATGGGGTACCTGCGACGATCCGGACGGTACGACGGTCAGCCCGTGGGATCCGACGCGCAGCGCCGGAGGCTCGTCGGGTGGTTCAGCCGCGGCGGTTGGCGCCGGGGTGGTGCCGCTGGCGGTCGCGCCCGACGGGCTCGGGTCCGCGCGCAACCCTGCCGCGGCGTGCGGCGTGGTCGGGATGCGCCCGGCGGAGGGGCTGCTGCCCGTCGAGGTGGCGGGTCGGCCACACTGGTTCGGCATGACCAGGTGCGGCGGGATCGGGACCACCGTCGCCGATACCGCACTGCTGCTGGACGTGATGGCCGGTCAGGACCGGCTGCGGGCGTTGAAGACGATCGACCAGCCGCTGAAGGCGGCCGTGTCGTGGCGACCTCCGGCGCCCGGTGTGGTCGTCGCCGGGGCGTGGCGTGAGGCCGCACTCGAGGCCGGCCGGCTGTTGCACCATGCGGGACACACCGTTGTGCATGAGGATCCACCCTATGACCGCGCCGCGACCCAGGCCGTGATCGCCCGCTGGACCCAGGGTGCGGGCAGCGACGTCGAAGCCCTGGGACTCGACACCGACCTGCTCCAGCCGCGGACCCGCGCACACATCGCAGCGGGGGAGCGCTTGGCGCGGCTCGCTGAGGTCGACGAGTCCGACGCCGACGCCTGGCGTGAGCGGCTCGGGCCGTTCTTCGCCGAGCACGACCTGCTGATCACCCCGGCGCTGGCACGGACGCAGCCGGCGGCAGCCGCCTGGCACGAGCGGCCGTGGGCGGCGAACATCGCGACCAACCTCTCGGCCTACCCGTTCGGCTACCCGTGGAACCTCGCCGACCTGCCGGCGATCGTGGTGCCGCTGTGGCAGGACGGCGGGCGGCCGCTGAGTGTCCAGATCGTGACCGGACCCGGCCGCGAGGACCTGGCGCTGTCGGTCGCGGCGCGGTTGGAGGCGATGGTGCCGTGGGCTCGGCATGCGCCCGGCTGGGGCGTCTCGATCGCCTGAGCCCCGGGGACTCAGCGGGCAGACCCACTGCTGGGGTCATCGCTCGGCGACGGATCGTCATCGGACGCTGCCTGGCGTTTCGATGCCGGATCCGTGTCGTCGTCACCGGCTATGACGTCGGCCTCGAGGTCTGCGCCAGCGTCGGCGGACGCCGGTGTGTTCGCGTCCGTCCGGCGGCGCAGGTCCTGCAGTTCGCTGGTCTGCAGGTCGCCGAGGTCGTCGATCTCGCCGGTGTCGAAGCCGTCGGGGTCGAGTTCCTCGCGCTCGACGACCTCGACCGAGCCGTCGGGTTGAATGCGTTCGCGGGTGCGGGGGCGGCGACGGCGGCGACGTCCCGCCGAGCGAAGGCGTGTGTCCTCGGGGAACTGGACGGTGACCGTCTCCGGGTCGACGCCCGGACCACCGATCGGCGAGGGGCCCGCGACGCCGCCACGCTTGGCGATCTCGCTGCGCAGGCGCAGTTCGTTGCCGACGGCGGCGGCCACGGCCGTCACCGGCACGGCCAGGAACGCGCCCACCAGCCCGATCAGCACGGCGCCGGCGGTCAGCACGCCGAGGATCACCACCGGGTGCAGCGCGACGGCACGCCGCATGATGGTCGGTTGCAGCACGTTGGACTCGAACTGCTGCACGGCGAGCACGATCGCGGTGACGATCAGGGCGGCCACCAGCCCCTCGCTCGCCAACGCGACGAGCACCGCAAGGATGCCGGTGACGGTCGCGCCGATCACCGGAATGAATCCGCCGAAGAACACCAGCACCGCCAGCGGCAGCACCAGCGGGACCCCGACGATGGCCAGGCCGACGCCAATGCCGATCGCGTCGACCAGGGCGACGAACGCTGTGCCGCGCACGAAGCCCGACAACGCCACCCAGGCACGTGCACCGACGGCGCGCATGGTATTGCGGTGCTGCTCGGGTGCGCGGTCGATGAACCAGCCGACGAGCTGATTGCCGTCCTTGACGAAGAAGAACAGCAGCACTAGGGCCAGTACCAGGGCGGTCAGGCCCTGGCCGACGGCGAGCGCGATCGTGCCGACCTGTGCGGCGATGGCGGCCGCCGAGTCCTCCAGCGCGTCCATGCCCTGCTGGGCGAAGTCCTCGAGCTGCTCCCGGTCGTAGCCGATGGGGCCTTCCTCGATCCACACCAGCGTGGTCTCGACCCCTTCGACGACCGTCGGGACCAGCTGTTGGATCTGGTTGATGAACGCAGGCGCCATCAGCGCGAGGATCCCGATCAGCGAGCCGATGCCGCCGAGCACCACGATGACGGCTGCGAGCAGTCGGGGCACGCCACGTCGTTCGAGCTTGCGCGCCGGTGGGACGCACAGCGTCGCGAGGATCAGGGCGATGATGACCGGCAGGGTCACCAGGTAGAGCCGGGTGAGGACCCACAGCACCGCGGCCAGGCCGACGATCAGCAGCAGGCCGCGCCAGGTGTACTGCGTGGCGGTGTCCAGCCACTCCGGGACACGTTCGTTGCGTCCGCGCCGCACGACGCTGCCGCGACGCCGGCGATCCTCGACGACCTCGTCGCCGTCGGTGGCGTCGGGTGGTCCGGCCGACCCTGGTCCGTCGTGCTCGGAGCGGTCGTGCTCGGAGCGGTCGTGCTCTGTCATGCGGGCTCCGCGGTCGCGCGTGCGATCATGCCCGCGGGCGGGCTCGAGAGGACCACGATAGGCGACTGTCGCCGGGTGTGACCGCAGGCAACGCTCACGCTGGCGGACCGTGCGCGATCGACCGGCCACGCTGCGGACGTGCCTGTGCGGGCAGCGGCACGCCCCCCGACATTGTGCGCGCTCTGCGTCCGCACGGTGCCCCGATCGCGGCGGTGAAGCTGTGGACAGAACCTGTGGACAACGTCGCTCCCGCTGGGGATGAGTCGGGGGACACGGCGGGGGACCGGCAGTGAACAACTACATGTAGTGGTTATACCCTGGCAAGACCCACCACCTGTGGTGCCGGCTCGCCGTCGACCCGGCAACGGATGCTTGCCAAGCTGCCCTGTGGCCGGTTCAGTGCCCGGACCTCATCACACGCGTGTAGTTCCCACGCCGTCGTTACCACGACACCCGCCGTGTGCATCCCGGTCGGGGCAGGAGACGAAGGAGACCGACACCGATGGCCGACACCACCCGCGCCGACGAGCCCGAGATCGTCACCGACCTGCCGGAGCCGCGCCCGGAGATGCACGTCGTCTCCGATGGCGAACGCGCCGGTCTGGTCCTGCAGCGCTACTTCACCCGCGAGGACACCCACCCCTACGACGAGCTCGAGTGGGAGTTGCGCGACGCGGTGCTGACCAACTGGCGTGACGGGACCACCTCGTTCGAGCAGCGCGGGGTCGAGTTCCCGACGTCGTGGTCGATGATGGCTACACAGATCGTGTCGCAGAAGTACTTCCGCGGGACGCTCGGCACACCGGAGCGCGAGAGCTCGGTCAAGCACATGATCGACCGGGTGGCCGACACCATCACCGCGTGGGGGCTCGACGGCGGCTACTTCGCCGACGAGCGCTCCGCGCAGGTGTTCAACCACGAGCTAAAGCACCTGCTCGTCCACCAGAAGGCGGCGTTCAACTCGCCGGTGTGGTTCAACGTCGGGGTCGAGGAGCAGCCGCAGTGCTCGGCATGCTTCATCCTCTCGGTCGAGGACACGATGTCCTCGATCCTCAACTGGTATGTCGAGGAAGGCCAGATCTTCAAGGGCGGCTCCGGCGCGGGGATCAACCTGTCCTCGATCCGTTCGTCGAAGGAGACGCTCAAGGGTGGCGGCGAGGCCTCCGGACCGGTCAGCTTCATGCGCGGTGCGGACGCATCGGCAGGGACCATCAAGTCGGGCGGCAAGACACGTCGTGCGGCCAAGATGGTGATCCTCAACGTCGATCACCCGGACGTCGAGGAGTTCGTCTGGACCAAGGCCCGTGAGGAGCGCAAGGTCCGGGCCCTGCGCGAGGCCGGGTTCGACATGGATCTCGACGGTGAGGACTACGCCTCGATCCAGTACCAGAACGCCAACAACTCGGTGCGCGTCACCGACGAGTTCATGCGCGCCTACGAGCAGGGCACCTCCTTCCCCGTGCGTGCGGTCACCACCGGCGAGGTGATCGAGGAGAAGGACGCGCGTGAGGTCATGCGCCAGATCTCCGAGGCCGCCTGGGAGTGCGCAGACCCCGGCCTGCAGTACGACACGACGATCAACGACTGGCACACCTCGCCGGAGTCGGGCCGTATCAACGGCTCCAACCCGTGCTTCCCGGCCGACGCGTTGGTGCACACCGACAAGGGGTTGATCCGCTTCGACCAGCTGATCGACCGGGTGAACCACGGTGAGGCCTTCGGTGTCTACACCCACGACGCCACGAACCTCGATGAACCGTCCGAGCGTGTCGAGGTGACGACGCCGGAGGCATTCATGCTGACCGGCACCAACGAGATCGTGCGTTTGACGTTCTCCAACGGGATGCAGCTTCGATGCACGCCCGGTCACCGCATCTGGACCGCAAACCGCGGGTATGTCGAGGCCAAGGACCTGGCCGAAGACGACCAGGTCAAGATCCTCAACCTGCCCGCCCCCGCGGTCCACGCGCAGTGGTCGTTGCCGGTCACCAGCGACGTCGAGCACTACCACCAGAAGGGCGACCACGCGGCGGTGATCCGGTTGCCGGAGAAGTGGACCGACGACTTCGCTCACTACCTCGGCTGGCTGGTCGGTGACGGCAGCATCTCCGGTGACGTGGTGTCAGCGATCTACGGCACCGCGGAGGAGCAGGAGCACGTCCTGCCGCGCCACCGGCAGCTGGTCACCGACATCAACGACGGGCGGGCCCCGACACCGTCCCAGCAGGCCAACGGCACGGTCCAGCTGCGGCAGAGCCGGCGAGCGGTCCGCAGCTTCCTCGAAGCGCTCGGTATGAGTGACGCGAACGCCGCCGACAAGCGGCTGCCGTGGAGCATCCGTGAAGCACCACCGGAAGCGCTCGGCTCGTTCCTGCAGGGTCTGTTCGACGCCGACGGCTGCGTGTCGGATTCCGACAAGGGGCGCTACGTCGGCCTGGGGTCCCGCTCGCTCGAGCTGCTCCGCGACGTGCAGGTCGTGCTGACCACGTTCGGGATCCACTCGCGCATCTACACCATCGAGCACGGCACGACCTCTGCCTTCGCCTACACGCGCAAGGACGGCTCCGAAGCGTCGTATGAGGGAGCTTCCACGGGCTACGACCTGCGCATCTCCGGCCGGTCTGTGGAGGCGTTCGCGAGCTCCATCGGCTTCTCGCTGCCATCCAAGGCCGACGCCCTGGCGGGGGCGCTGGCGGAGCACGTTCGCTACCGCACCGACGAGACGGTTCGGCTTGTGGAGCGCACCTCGGAGGGGTTCGAGCAGACCTACAACCTCTCCGAGCCTCGCAACCACAGCTACGTCGTGGGCGGCACGGTCGTACGCAACTGCTCGGAGTACATGCACCTCGACAACTCAGCTTGCAACCTCGCCAGCCTGAATCTCAAGAAGTTCTACGACTACGACGCCGGCCGGTTCGACGTCGATGCGTACAAGCGGGCGGTGGAGATCGTCTTCACCGCGCAGGAGATCATCGTCGGCTACTCGAGCTACCCCACCGACAAGATCCGCGAGAACGCCTTGGCGTTCCGTGAGCTCGGGCTCGGCTACGCGAACCTCGGCGGGCTGCTGATGAGCCTGGGGCTGCCCTACGACTCCGACGAGGGTCGCGCATGGGCCGGCGCCCTGACCGCGCTGATGACCGGCCACGCCTATCGCACCTCCGCGGAGCTTGCCAGGGTCAAGGGCCCGCACACCGGCTATGCGAAGAACGAGCAGCCGATGCTGCGCGTGATCGCTAAGCACCGCGACGCGGTCGACGACGTCGATCCGCGGCCGGTACCGCGTGAGGTGATGGACGCCACCCGGACGGCCTGGGACGAGGCGCTCGCGCTCGGCCGGGAGCACGGCTACCGCAACGCGCAGGCCACGGTGCTCGCTCCCACCGGCACCATCGGGCTGATGATGGACTGCGACACCACCGGCATCGAGCCCGACCTCGGGCTGATCAAGACCAAGAAGCTGGTCGGTGGCGGCTCGATCACCATCGTCAACCACACCGTGCCGCAGGCGCTGGCCCACCTCGGCTACACCGACGAGCAGGTCGAGGCGATCGTCGCCTACATCGACGAGCACAAGACCATCCACGGTGCGCCGGCGCTCAAGGCCGAGCACACCAAGGTCTTCCAGTGCGCGATGGGCGACGACGCGATCCACTACTACGGTCACGTGAAGATGATGGCGGCCGCCCAGCCGTTCATCTCCGGGGCGATCTCCAAGACCGTCAACCTCCCCGAGGAGGCAACGGTCGAGGACATCGAGCAGCTCCACCTCGATGCCTGGAAGCTCGGCATCAAGGCGATCGCCATCTACCGCGACAACTGCAAGACCGCCCAGCCGCTGAGCGTCGCCAAGCGGGCAGGCAAGGCCGCCGAGGTGGCGGACGCGCCGGAGGCGGCCCACGTACCGGTGCGGCGCAAGCTGCCGAAGACCCGTCCGTCGCAGACGATCAGCTTCCGGGTCGGTGAGGCCAAGGGCTACATCACCGCTGGTGAGTACCCGGGCGACGGCGTCGGCGAGCTGTTCGTCAAGCTCGGCAAGCAGGGATCGACGCTGTCTGGGCTGCTGGACGCGTTCGCGATCTCGATGTCGATCGGGCTGCAGTACGGCGTGCCGCTGGAGGCCTACGTCTCGAAGTTCATGAACATGCGCTTCGAGCCGGCCGGCCTGACCGACGATCCCGAGATCCGGTTCGCGACGTCGCTGGTGGACTTCATGGCGCGCAAGATGGCGCTGGAGTACCTGCCCTACGACAAGCGTGCGGAGCTTGGCATCTTCTCGCTCGCCGAGCGGACCCAGATGGTCGAGGAGGAGCACGCCTCCGAGCCGGAGGTCCCGAGCGGCCCGAGCGCGGAGGAGGTCACCGCCGCCGGTCCCGTCGCAGACGACACGTTTGCAGCAGGCGGGGTGCGGATCGACAACGACGCGCCGATGTGCTTCGACTGCGGTATCAAGATGAAGCGCGCCGGCGCTTGCCACGTCTGTGAGAGCTGCGGCACCACGAGCGGGTGCTCGTAATGCGGATGGCCACGCTGAAACCCGGGGTTCTGGCCACGTCGTTTCAGTGGTTGGTCGTCGACTGAGAAGGGTCCGCGGCGACGCGGACGCACCATCACGGAGGGGCCCTGCCGGGCCCCTCCGCCCGTTCGGGAGGGTGACGGTTTGGGCGCTGCCGGGCTGCGCCGTAACACCATCAGCGAGTTGGAAGCCGGTCGCTCGTCTTCGGACTGGCCGACGATCGTCCGCCCCGAGCCGCCACCTGTCCGCTGAACCTCGAGCGGCATGGACTTCCCTCGCGGAGCAGTACGGAGCGGAGCGGGCGAGCCGTTCGCTGTCGGCTGCCGTCCAGCCGTCATCAGAGCCGTAGCGCCGGGGGCAGCACCTCGGGGAAGAGCTTCGGCAGAGCGAAGACCCACAGCAGGCTGATCGGGTGGAAGTCGACCACGATGCCGAGCAGCGGTACCGAGGCTGCGGCCAGGAGGATCGCCAGCAGCCACTGCAACGGCAGGGGCAGCCGCGTCGTGCCGGGTGGCAGGTGGAGCCGACCGACCATGCCGACACCGGCGATGATCGGGAGCAGCGTGAAGTAGGGGCGGGCGGCGAGCGGCCAGGCGTCACCGATGGCGATGGTGGTGCCGACGGCGGCCATGGCGAGCGTCGTCGCGATGATGCCGGCCGCAGGTCCACGCCGTGGTGGCGGCCAACGGTCCAGATCGCTGTCGGACATACAGCTGTTCCCCCTGTGGCGCACATCGTCCCGCTGATGGTCCGGGTCCGATCCGTCTCCGCCATCAGCATCCCCGCCAGCGTAAGGCTGGGGGCGATGCCAAACCAGCGCGGCCAGGCTTCCCAGACCCGAGCCTGCACTGGCCCGAGTCCAAGTGGAACCTTTCGACGTCTTGCAAGACTGCACAGAACGGGGGTCACGTCCGTCAAGGTGGTGTATGGGGGGTGCGCCATCCGGCCGCGTCAGGCGGCGTCGGGTAGGGCGTGTGGGTCCTCCTGGTCGTCGGGTTGGGGGTCCCGGGTGCGTGCTGTGGCAGGAGATTCTTGGGACATGTAGCGATGGGCGACCTGCCATTCGTCGTGCTGTTCGGCGAGCACCGCACCTACCGGCCGGCACCGCCCCGCGCCAGCGCTCTACCCAACCAACCTCCGGCAGGCCGGGCTGACGGCAGATCGGACATGCCAGCATCGTTCAAACGCACTATGACCGCTTTCGTGAGGTGCGGAACGTCCTCGCGGCGGTCGATGCCGATCGAGATCCGGTCCCGATGAGAACGACGTCCTTCGACCGACCCATCTCTAGTCACCCTCCCAGACGGGCGGAGGGGCCCCGCAGGGTCCCTCCGTGGTGTTGCGTCAGCCTCGCCGCGGACCCTTTCAGTCGACCCCGTGCATGTCCATAGGCAGGTCAGCTGCTTCTGGAAAACTCGTCTGTGTACCCCGGTACGCCACGCTGAAGGAAGCCACCTTCGAGGCTCGAGCGGCTGCCTGGCGAGTCGTAGCACCGCGGCCGAGGTAGTGCGCCAGACTGCCAACGAAGGCGTCGCCGGCCCCGGTCGTGTCGACCACCTCGACCTCGTCGCTCGGAAACGTCGTCGCGCCTTCATCGTCCACGACAAGGCAGCCGCGCTCACCGAGTGTCAGCACGACGGCCCCCGCGCCATATCTCCGCAGGACCTCAGCCTGCTGGATGGCCTGGTCGGGCGTGTGCAGTGTGCCGCCGGTCAGCAGCTCCGTCTCTGGCTCGTTTGGGCAGAAGATGTCTGCCAGGGTGTAGGCCTCGGCCGGGAGATCCGTGCGAGCCGGCGCGGGGTTGAGGATCGTCTGGACGCCTTCCTCGCGTGCTATCCGCAGTGCAGCGAGGGTGACGTCGATCGGGATCTCGAGCTGACACACGACAACGTTGGCTGCTGCGATCGCCGGGCGAGCTGCTTCGACGTCCTCGATACCGAGGTGGTCGTTCGCACCCGCGACGATGATGATCGCGTTACGGCCCTCTTCGTCGACAGCGATGGGTGCGACGCCCGAGAACGCAGCACTGGTTTGATGGACATGAGTGGTGTCCACACCCTGTTCACGGAAGTTCTCCACCGTGCCATCGCCGAAGACGTCGGTCCCGAGCTTGACGACCATGGTGACCGACGAGCCGAGTTTGGCAGCCATCACTGCCTGGTTCGCTCCCTTACCGCCGTAGCCCATCCGAAACGATGAACCGTGCAGGGTCTCGCCCGGGACCGGCAGTCGCGGGACGTAGCTGATGAGGTCGAGCATCGATGCTCCGACCACGACGATGGAGCCGGCGTTCATACTCCTGCTTCCTGGTCAAGCACGATCGCCTCACGTGTGTAGATGTGCGTGAGCGTCCTTGTGAACGCGGCAACATCGGCGGCGGCGGCTTCACCGGCCTCTGAGGCAAAATCCTCCTGCATCTCCTCCAAGCTGTCCCACCAGAGTTCCGCGGTGCCGTCGTACGGGAGCTCACCCTCGATCTCCTGGTACTCGTCGATCGCGATGTTGATCCGGTATCCCTTGAGGTGTGTGAACTGGAGGGTGAGCGGGGCGTGCTCGTCGAGCCATCGTCGCTCGAACGCTTCACGGCTCATGCCGGGAGCGGCCTTGAGCATGGCGATCAACTTCACCTGCCGTGACATTTCGTTCTCCTCTGAATCTTCGCGTCCACGAGGTCTGGGAGGTACGGGTCCTGGTGCCGTACCGGCGCACCGACGTGTCCGGCTTCTACCGTCACCTCGCCTGGGGGCGCGCCGGCCGTCAGGGGCCCCCAGGCACCTCCGGCATCCGTTCTGAAGGACGAGGCCCCGGTTGGCAGGCGTCCAGACGGTTCAGCCTCGCGCCGCACCGCAGGGGCGGGCGGCGGCGTCCCCATCGCGCGGATCGGAGAGGGATGAGGCGCTGAAGACGGTCGACCTCTGCTGCCTGCGCCGCGGCGTGACTGGAAACCTTGTACGACCGTGTCCGTGAGCCAGTAGTCACCTGGCGAGTCCGCCGCTGACGTCCGCCCGATCGACGAGACCACCATGCAGGGGGCTTGGATGGTGTTGAAGATGGGGATGGCGAACATGCAACCAAGTTACACCATGCCCGAGCTGCGGTGATGATCGTCACAACATGCTCCTCGGACACGCTGTGGCGGCTGTGTTGGCGAGGGTGTTACCAAGTCCGGGGCCGCCGGCGCTGAGCGGGCCGGTCTCCGCTCCTCCTCACAGACTGCGTGGCAAGGCGCCGTGACGGCACCTTGGGCTCGCAGCTCTGAGCCCGAGTGCGTCGTTCTACGGCAATACCCCCACGACTCAACCGACGGACGACATGGACTGGGTGCGCGTCCACGATGGGGGGCGCAATCGGCTGGGGCAGTCGGCCCGGGCGACTCCCACCCGCCGCTCACTCCCGGAGCGAGGGAGACCTTGACGGTGGGACAGCAGCGGGCCATACTGATGTAACACTGTTACACGGTCCGTGCTCCAACTGCTGCTCTGGTATGGGAAGGACAGTCGATGCGGGTCGCCGGTCACACGATGGGTACACCTGACATGGATCTGGCCGATGCGTTCAGGCTGTTCCGGCGTGCCGGTCTCGATGCAGCTGAGGTCGTGTGGCAGGACGGCTACCGAGCTGGAATCCCGGCCTCCGGGGGGAGCACCGATGTCGAAGAGGCGGCCCGTCTTCAAGACGAGCTCGGCGTGAAGATCATCTGCCTGACCCCATACATGAGTGAAATCAACAGTCTGAATGATCGCGAGCGGGAGGCCGGGATAGCGGCGTTCCAGAAGTGCATCCGTGATGCCGAACGTTTGTCTTGTGGACGCATTCGCGTATATGCCGGCAGTTTCCTGGCAGGGGAAGAGGAGGTCTACGACACCAAGTGGCAGCGGCTCATCGAATCGCTCCGCTTCCTCGGCCCTATCGCAGACGCTGCCGGGGTCACCCTGTGCGTCGAGAACCACTTCAACACGATGGCGGCGACTGCTCAACAGACGGCCGCGTTGCTAGAGGACGTTGCCACGAAAGGGGTGGGCGTCCTCTATGACCAGGCCAACCTGGATTTTGCCCATCAGGAACCCTACGAGGTGGCTTTGCCGCTGCTCCTGCCGTGGATCGAACACGTGCAGGTCAAGGACTTCGTATTCACCGATCCCGATGCGCCGTTCGAGGCAGCCGCCGTAGAAACGGTCGATTCCAGCAAGCGTGCGGTTCAGTCCCGACCGGTCGGAGACGGTGTCATGGATTGGAAGGCCATCCTTGGCAAGCTTCATGCGGCGGGATACGACGGGTATCTGTCGCTGGAATACGAGTACAGATGGCATCCCCAGGACCTGCCACCACCGGACGTCGGATTCCCACGGAGCGCATCGGTCGTGCGGTCCCTGCTTGCTGAGCTAGAAGGGAATACGCCGTGAAACTCTCCGTCGTTACTGATGAGGTAAGCGCAGATCTGGAGACGTCGCTTGAAATCATCAGCGGGTGGGGGGTCGACGCAGTGGAACTGCGCGGCATTGGTGAGCGCCGCTATCCGGCGGTCTCCGAATTCTGGCGGGCCCGCGTCCCTGAACTGATCTATGAGTCGGGCCTCGAAGTCGCAGCTCTTTCACCCGGGCTCTTCAAGATCCCTTACCCGACGCGTCCAGGGGACGACACGCGGATCCTCCGGTGGGAGGATGCGCTGCTCTTTCAGCGATATCAAGAGGCGGAAGCCCTCGTGCGACACCACCTCGAAGTCTTGTTGCCGCAGAGCATCGAAGCGGCTCAGCAGTTGGGTGCGCCGACCGTGGTGTGCTTCAGCTTCGATCGGGTCGGTTCGGACGCAGGCGAACATGTGGCGCCGGAAGCGGTCGTTGACATCCTCCGCCATGCAGCTGCGCAGACCGCTGAGGCCGGCCTAACGCTCGCGATCGAGGTCGAACACGTCTGCTGGGGCGACACGGGCGCCCGCACCGCCGAGCTACTTCGCCGGATCGACCATCCCGCGGTCGGTATCAACTGGGACCCCGCCAATGCCTACCGAAGCGGCGAGGATCACCCATTCCCCCACGGCTACGGCGACGTTCGCGACCGTCTGCGGCACGTCCACTTCAAGGATGCCTATACGGATCCGTCCACCGGTCTCCGTTGGTTTGGATCCGAGGGCGTCGTGGACTGGGAGGGACAAGTGGCTGCGCTGCGTGACGATGGCTATGACGGGTTCATCTCTGTCGAAACCCACGATCGACCGAAGGTCGCACGTACGAGAGATGCGGTCGAGCGTCTGAGAGGTCTGGGCGTGCAATGACTACGCGGCCTGGTGGGATCGTCTGTCCCCTCGCGACACCCCTCGACCATGACGAGCGACTCGATCGAGCGGGCCTAGTGCAGTTGATCGACCGAGTGCTGCCATACGTCGATGGAATCTTCCTCCTTGGGTCCTCTAGCGAGTACCCACTCCTGCGGGACGAAGTCGCGGCCGAAGTCGTCGAGGTAGCGATCGATCACATTGCTGGCGTCGTTCCCGTGTACATCGGCGTGGGAGACACGAGCACGGCTCGTGCCGTCGATCGGCTCCCGAAGGCTGCAGAGTCCGGCGCCAATTATGCGGTCGCCTTGTCGGGGTTCTACCACTCCGTGCCGGTCCAGTCGGCGCTCGAGCGGCACTTCCTTCAGATCGCAGAATCCTCACGATTGCCGGTGATCCTTTACAACATCCCCCAGAACACGGCAAACGCGTTAACGCCTCAAACGGTGGTCTCGCTAGCTGAACATCCTAATATCGTGGGGATAAAGGACAGCTCTGGGGACATGATCTCGTTCTCGGGTTTTCTAGGTGCACAATCGCCGTCCTTCAGCGTCATGCAGGGGCGTGAGCATCTCGCTGCCGCTTCCATGTGGCTAGGGGCAGACGGGGTCATATCCGCGCTCGGGAACCTCACGCCGAACCTGCTCCAGCGGCTCGCGATGGCGGTAAGGCAAGGGGAGCGTGTTGCAGCTCTCGAACTGCAACGTGAGGTAGAGACTGTTGCCCAGGTATTCGCTCAAGGGCACTGGCTCAGCGCCCTCAAAGTTAGCCTAGGAGTGCTCGGGATTGGCTCGGG
Organism: Nitriliruptoraceae bacterium; assembly: GCA_007122985.1. Taxonomy (GTDB): domain Bacteria; phylum Actinomycetota; class Nitriliruptoria; order Nitriliruptorales; family Nitriliruptoraceae; genus SKTG01. Next base: position 29,992 of record SKSM01000067.1, read on the forward strand.
GCAAATCGTCTCGCCGCAGCCAGCGCTTACTGATGATCAGTACAGCGCAGTGTTGGGAATCCTGAAGAAGGTCGGACTTCTATCGGAGGCAGGACATGGATGATACTGAGATCCAGAAGAAGTCCCCTTCCGGGCCGACCGCTGCAAGTATTCGCTGGAAGGCGTTGGGATCAGCTGCCTCGATATTCGGTACACCGTTGCTCACGGCTATCGGACTGTTCGTCGCATGGGAGTTGCTCGTACCCGCGTTTGACGTGCCCTCTTACATCCTGCCAGTTCCTACCGCCTTCTTTGCGTACATCGTGGAAGAGGCGGCGTTACTCTGGGAGCATACGCAGGTGACGGCCACGGAGATAATCTGGGGTTTTCTCATCGCTACAGCGACGAGCATTCCATTAGGTTTGATCATCGCATCGGTTAAGTGGGTCGAAAGAGCTTTCTATCCGTTGATCGTCTTTTTTCAAATCATTCCGAAGATCGCGATCGCACCTCTTTTTATCATCTGGTTCGGATTTGGTATCACACCCAAGATCCTCGTCACGTTCCTATTGTGTTTCTTCCCAACACTTGTGTCGAGCATCTTCGGCTTCAAAGCGGTTAGTCAGCAACTCCTCTACATTACACAGACCATGGGAGCGAGTCGTTGGCAGACTTTCCGATACATCCGACTACCTGTAGCGTTGCCACACATCTTTTCCGGCCTCCAGGTTTCCGTTGTACTAGCGGCGACAGGCGCGATCGTTGGTGAGTTCGTTGGCGCGCAAGCTGGCCTTGGTTACCTGTTGATGCGAGGTACAGCCTTCTTGAACACCGAACTCGTATTCGCGGCCTTGGCCGTGCTGAGCGTCATGGGGGTGGTATTTAGCTACCTAGTAACGATGGCGGAGAATCTGTTGATGCCGTGGCGAAGGAAGTCGGTATCGACATGACACGGAGCGTAGCCATGCCGCATGAGAGCGTCCGGGCGACCCGCTCGGTCAGGGGCCTATACCCATCGGGCCCACAGGGTCGGTTCGGCCTCTGGCCGGCCCGACGAATCAGCCCCGCGAGGTGATGAACATGAGACGATTCACTAGATATTTCGCACTACTCGCCGTTGGCGCGCTAGTGCTGGTCGCATGCGACGCCGAGGAGCCCGAGGTCACCGATGACCCCGACGAGGTCGCAGAGCCAGAAGAGGTCGAGGAGCCCGAGGAAGAGCCCGAGGAGGTGGAGGAACCGGAAGCGGACAGTGTCACTTTGACACTGAACTGGCTGGCTGGTGGGCCACAGGCTGGATTCACGTACGCGAAGGACCTGGGCTACTACGAAGAGGAGAACCTGGACGTCGAGATTCAAGAGGGCGAGGGTTCGGTCACCACGGCCCAGCTCGTCGCTACCGGCGGGACTGACATCGGTTTCGCTGATGGTATGGCGGCGATGCAGCTGCGAGGGCAAGACGCTCCGGTCACAATCGTGAGCCCGATCTTGCAGACGAACGCTTATGCCACGATCTCCCTGGCCGAGACCGGAATCGAATCGATCGAGGATCTTGAGGGCAAGCGCGTCGGCGTTCAGCCGGACGGATCTCCGGGCTTGATGCTGCCGGCGATCCTGCAGGCCCACGGCCTGACGGAGGACGATATCGATCGGGTGGACTCCGACCCCGCCGCGCTCGTGCCGGCTCTGCTCCAGGGCGAGGTGGATGCGATCCTGGGTGGAGCCGATGCCCAGGCAGTGAGCATCCGAGCCGAAGGTGAAGAGACCAACGAGCAGTTCCACGCGGAGAGCGGTGCTCCGACGATCGGCCTGTCGATTCTCGTCAATGACTCCATGATCGACGAGCAGCCTGATGTGATCGAGCGGTTCGTTCGTGCAAGCATCCGGGGATGGGCCGCGGCGCGTGAGGATCCGACTGCTGCAGCTCAGTCGATCGCCGACGCCTTCCCGACGTCAGCGACAGACCTCGATCAGGTCGAGGAGCAACTGCGCGTGGACCTCTCGGTGTTGTGCGCTGAAGGCGCCGAGGATGTCGGCGACGCACCGGATGACGTGTGGGAGTCGTCACATCAGATCGGGATCGACTACATGGAACTGAACCCTGATCTCCCGCTCGATGAGTACTTCACCCGCCAGTTCCTCCCCGACGACGCACCAGCCTGCTGAGTAAGCACGAAGGAGTCACGGAGTGAGCGCCTCAACGCCTTCAGGCGAGCAAGAGACGACTGGTCACCAGGTGACCATCGACGACGTCTCAAAGACGTACGTCTCTTCAAAGAAGTACGTTGAGGCGCTCAAGCCGATCAGTCTAGACATCGATGCAGGCGAATTCGTCAGCGTTGTTGGTCCGAGCGGGTGCGGCAAGAGCACACTGCTGCTGTTGATCGCCGGCTTGATCAAGCCATCCTCTGGTGAGATCCGGGTCGGTGGGGAACGAGTCACGGAACCACTCACCGACGTTGGCATCGTCTTCCAGGATCATCTGCTGCTCGAGTTTCGAACGGCTGAGGAGAACGTCCTCCTTCAGACCCAAGTACGGAAGCACCCCAAAGATGAAGCGAAAGAGGCTGCAGCTGCGCTGTTCACGCAGCTAGGTCTTGAGGACGCAGAATCGCGGTATCCCAAGCAGCTCTCTGGTGGGATGCAACAACGGGTGTCGATCGCTCGGGCGCTCATTCATGACCCGTCGATCCTGATGATGGATGAACCGTTCGGGGCTCTCGACGCGCTCACACGAGCACAGATGCGTGAAGACGTCGAAGCACTTTGGCTCGCGAAGCGCAAGACAGTGTTCTTCATCACGCACAGTGTTGAGGAAGCGGTAGGTCTGTCCGACCGGGTCATTGTCTTCTCAACGTCGCCCGGCCATATCGTCGACGAACTGAAAATCGAACTTCCTCGTCCCCGCCCCGTTGAACTTGGCAGCGAGCGCGCTTTCGTTGAATATTCGGAACGCATATACGCCCGATTTCGAGAGATGGGTGTCTTGAAATAGTTGGAGAAGGAGGCTGCTGGTGTCAACAAATCCGATACGCGTGGGACTGGTGGGCGCAGGTGCCATCGCACAGGTAGCACAACTGCCAGCCCTAGCAACACATCCCGACGTGGAGATCGCCGGAGTCGTGACACGTTCGGAAGATAGCGCTCGCCGTAATCTTCGACGCTGGCCGATCGATGCTTCCTATGGCAGTGTTGAAGCCATGATCGAGGCAGCACATCTCGACGCGCTGTTCGTGCTAACTCCAAAGCATGATCACGTCCGGTTTGTCGAGGTCGGCTTACGTTCGGGACTTGATGTGTTCTGTGAGAAGCCGCTGGCTACCACAGCGTTTCAAGCGAGCGAACTCGCGCAGCTGGCGGAGGAGTCTGGGCAGCTGTTGATGGTTGGCTTCAATCGGCGCTACGCGGAGGTGTATCGACGGGCCTATGATCAGCTGAATGGCAAGCAGATACGTTTCTGCGTCGCCCAGAAGAACAGGCCTGGATCTGAGTATCGCGCAACGCTTGAGAACGCGATACATATGGTCGATCTCCTGCGGTGGTTCTGTGGTGAAGCCACGGATATTGCTGCACATTCAGTGGCTTCTGAACCGTATGAAGAAGAAGGAACAATGGCACTAATTCGGTTTGACACCGGGGCCATTGGAACACTCGTTGCTGCGCGATGTGCCGGAGAATGGGATGAGCGACTAGATCTATATGGCGGCATGACATCACTCCGAGTGACTGCACCCGATCAGCTCGCTACCAGCGCTGATGGTGTGACCTCCCTTGTGGAGATGCGGCCGCGAGCGAGCGGTTGGGCACAAGCGACAGAAACCATGGGTTTCGCCCCGGCTGTGCGGCATTTCATCGATCGTGTTGCCGACCGTCAGCAGCCGTTAACGAACGGACGTGACGCCGCACGTACCCAACAGCTGATCGAAGACGTCATCACCGCTGCAGGTCTACCGACGGAAGATCACCCGGATGTCTCGTCGATGTGGAAGTCTGTCGCACAGTAGGATCAGACAGGAGCGAACATGACCACTTTGAAGATCGGCACCTATCTCCCGAACTTCTCGTACGGAGATGACGGGCTCGATCATTCAGCGCGCCTGAAGAACTGGATCATCCGCTCGGAGGAGCTGGGGCTTGACTCGATCTGGGTGACGGACCATCTCCTGCGTGCACGGGACATGTACGCCCGGACATGGCTGGAGCCGCTTACGAGCCTGTCCTTCGCAGCGGGGCTGACAAGGCGTGTGCAGCTGGGACCAGGCGTCCTACTTCTCCCGCTTCGGGACCCGGTCCTGCTCGCCAAGGAGATCGCCAGCATCCAGGCGCTCTCAGGTGGACGCTTCATCCTGGGTGCAGGGACGGGTTGGTTCGGTCCTGAGTTCGAGGCAACAGGTACCTCGAAGGCGGTTCGTGGTGCGCGGACGGATGAGGTCTTGGAGGTGGTCCGCGAGCTGTTGACAGGCAAGCCGGTCACGTTCAAGGGTCAGTTCGTCGACATCTCGGATGTCACGATCGAACCGTCCCCGAGCCCGACGCCGATCTGGGCAGGAGGTGGAAGCCAGCTTGCCCATCCGGGGTCCGTCGAGAAGCCACGCTTGGCTGCGCCTGTGGCTAGGCGGATCGCACGAGCAGACGGTTGGTTCACGCGCCCGACGGCTCAACCCTCGCAGATTGTTGAGGATTGGAAGCAACTACAGCCGTACATCGAGGAGGTTGGACGTAGCCCAACGGATATCGAGCTGGGTCACGGTCAACTTCTTTACCTGAGTGACAAGCGTGACCGTGCGAGCGCGCTAGAGGAACAGCATCGAGTTGCGGCGGACATCCTAGGTCACAACCGGAGCCGTGAGCAGCTTGAGCAGTCCTACCTGTTCGGAACCATCGATGAGGTGATCGAAGAGTGTCGCCGCCGCGCTGACATCGGTGTGGAGCATCTGATTCTGCATCCTCTGACGGATGATCCCGAGCAGATGGAATTGTGGGGACGCGAGCTGATCCCAGCGCTCAAGGAGATGGAAGTCGGTCCGCGGCTATGACAGTGCTTGCACGTCTGCAGTGGGGGGACGCAACACCACGTATTGGGATCGTAGAAGACGGCCTGGTTCACCTGACGTATTTCGAGTCGCTCCTTGACTGGTTCGAGGCTGAGCGGACGTCGTGGGCGGGTATATCACTTGATTGGGATCAGCTCCTCCGTGGGTCTGTGGAGGGGTACCGTGTCCTTGCGCCACTTGCTCCACCGGAGGTTTGGGGCTATGGCTTCACCTACGAGCGTGGTTCGCAGTTCACAACATCTCCCGTGATCCCTACTGGAGCGGCATACGAACATGCGATCGCCTCTGGGCGCCCCGAGATCTTCTTCAAGACGACCGCCTGGCGTGTGGTGGGGCCAGAACAGGAGATCGGCATTCGTGGCGATGCGGGCTACACAGCAGCGGAAGCAGAGCTGTGTGTCATCATCGACGGTGACGCTCGCCCGATACTCTTCACGGCCGGCAACGATGTATCCGCCTGGGACATCGAGGCGCGTAATCCGCTCTGGCTCGCTCAAGGCAAGACCTACGAGTCATGCTGTTCCCTTGGGCCCGTCGCTGTGACCAGGGACGAGCTGCGACCGAACGCAGAGATCCGGTGCCGCATCTCCCGTTCCGGTGAGCCGCTATTCGAAGGCAGCAACCGCATCGACAGGATGCATTGGAGTTTCGACGAGCTTGCACAGTTCGCTGCGGCGTTCAATCCGCTTCCACCAGGCACGGTGTTGATGACCGGAACGGGGATCGTCCGACCAGACGCGGAGAGTCTCGTTGACGGTGACATCGTCGAGATCAGCATCGAGGGCATCGGCGTCCTGCGCAACCGTGCTGCAAAGCTCTCGTCCCCCGTTCCCTACCGTCCCTATGAGTGACAGGACGGACCGTGAGTGTCTTGACAGGTCGGGTCGTTCTCGTGGCGGGTGGAAGTAGGGGCATTGGGGCCGCCGTCGCCAGGTCCGTAGCGAAAGAACGCGCACGAGTTGGATTCTGCTACCGCAGTGCACACGAAGCGGCCCAGCAGCTCTGCACGACGCTCGAGAGCCTCGGAGCTGAGTCTCGGTGCTATAAGACCGACGTGCCAGACAGGGGAGCAGGTGCAGGACCTCGTTGCAAAGGTGGAGCGCGACTTCGGGCGCACCGATGGCCTCGTGAACAACGCCAGGATTATGCCAATGGGTCAATCGATCGAGGTAGGCGGGGACACCTGGTGCATCGTGCTAGATGCCAACCTCAGTGGTGCGTTCTTCTGTACGCAGTCTGCGGTGCCGGGGATACTCGCGTAGGGGAACGGTAGCGTTGTGATGGTCACCTCCCGGCTCGCACAGGTTGGGCTAGCACCGACTGCTGCCTACTGCGTAAGTAAGACGGGACTGATCGGGCAAACACAGTCGCTCGCCATCGAGTTCGCGTCGGGAGGTGTTCGTGTCAATGTCGTTGCACCAGCGGTTGTGAATAACGATTTGAGCGCGGCGAGTCTGAAGACCGGAGCTAGCGCTCCCCATGCCTCAGAGTTTCCTCTTGGCTGCTTCGCAGAGCCGAATGAGATCGTGGCGAGCGTGCTGTTCCGCCTGAGCGATTCCGCAGCCCACTCTACGGGACAGGCGCTGAACCCGAACGTGGGTAGCTACATGCAACAAACATGAGATCGGTATCACGATGAAGTTGATAACGGTGCAGGATGCTGTCCAACTCGTGCCCGACGAAGCAACGTTGCTCATCGTAGGCGCTGGTGATGGCCTTGTCGTCCCTCAACTCTTCATAGATCAGTTGGCCCAATACTTTGTTGAGACAGGTCGACCGCGTGAACTGACAACCGTACGTGTTGTCGGGATTGGCGATTGGGCTGATCGCGGATTCTCTCAGCTCGCCATACCTGGATTGATGAAGAGAACCATCGGAAGCAATATTGGTAATGAGCCAGAGCTCGGAGAGATGGTTCGTCGCAATGAGATCGAGGCCTACTCATTGCCTCAAGGTGTCCTCTCGCAACTGATACGTGATATCGGAGGGGGGCGGCCTGGCGCGATCACACGAACCGGACTCCACACCTTTGTTGACCCTCGGCAGTCGGGTGGGAAACAGAACGACATCACGACATGTGACATAGTGGAAGTCGTTACGCTGAAGAATGAAGAGTATCTCTTCTATCACGCCTTTCCTATAGATGTAGCTGTCATTCGTGGCACGACTGCAGATGAAGATGGAAACCTCACCATGGACGGTGAAGTCTTTGAGGGCGAGATGTTGGCATCTGCGATCGCTGCCCGCAACAGCGGGGGCATCGTGATAGCACAAGTGAAGTACCTTGCAGCCCGTGGCTCCCTAGCCCAACGGATGGTGCGTGTTCCAGGGGCACTGATCGATTACGTGTATGTGGACGCCGCTCAGCGGCAGACCTATGCGACGGAGAACTCCCCCTACTACTCGGGTGCACTTCGGCGGCCGCCGACGGTGGCGGAGTACGTTGGGCTTGACAGACGGAAGGTGATCGCGCGCCGAGCGCTCTTGGAGTTCAGAGCGGGCGATATCGTGAACCTTGGTTTCGGCATAAGCATGGGCATCGGCGCCATTGCATTCGAGGAGGGCATCGCCGACAGGTTGTGCTTGACGGTAGAGGTAGGAGTCTTCGGGGGCGTTCCCATGTCTGGCGAGGACGGTGGTGCCGGTTTCAACTACCAGGCAATCATCGGACAACCCTCAATGTTCGACCTCTACGACGGTGGTGGACTCGACATCGCGAGCCTGTCGTTCGCTGAGGTCGACGCGGTGGGGAATGTGAACGTGCACGCATTCGCTGGTCGTCTTCGGGGCCCGGGCGGTTTTCCGAACATCAGCTCGAAGACGAAGCGTCTCTGCTTCGTGGGTTCGTTGACAAGCGGTGGTCTACACACCGAAGTTGTCGATGGCTCGATCCAGATATCCAGGGAAGGTGATGTGCAGAAGTTCGTTCCTGAGGTGAATGAGATCACTTTCAATGGTCGCGTTGCACGTGAGCGAGGACAGCAGGTTCTTTTCATCACCGAGCGGGCAGTGTTTGCCCTGACCGACAGAGGGGTGACTTTGACCGAGATTGCTCCAGGTCTCGACATCGAGCGGGATGTCATCGAGCATATGGGCTTTCGTCCAGCGATCGCGCAGGAGGTGCGGTCTATGGATCCAAGATTGTTCATGCCGGAACAGATGGGATTAGTTGCGGACTTGGGTAAGTCAGATCGGATCGGACGTGGATGACGACCTTGTTCGTGTTGTGCTCGGCCCCGTGGCAGAGATCCATCTCATACATCCCCCTCTCAACCTCATAACGGCCGTGGTAACCCGTCAACTGGCTACCGCTCTGGACCAGATTGAGAGCGACCATGAGATTCGAGCGGTGGTGCTTTCCGCGGCCGGAGATCGCGCCTTCTGTGCAGGTTCGGATATCAAAGAGACTGCTGAGCTTCGGGGGACGATCGCACAAGGTAAGCTGCTGCTGGAGAAGTTTGTTTTCCGTCGTCTCAGTAAACTAGCTGTGCCGACCATCGCCGCGATCCAAGGGCATGCGCTGGGCGGGGGTCTTGAGCTTGCGCTGTGTTGTGATCTGCGTATTGCAGACTCGACCGCTCGGCTCGGGCTCCCAGAGGTATGTCTCGGAGCGGTTCCAGGTAGTGGTGGCACGCAGCGCTTGCCACGTGTGGTTGGCCCTGCGCATGCGAAGAAGCTTCTGTTTACTGGCGAGTCCATCGGCTCCGCTGTGGCGGCGCAGATCGGTTTGCTCAATGAGGTGGTGCCGACTGGCTCCGCACGTGGTCGGGCCTTGGAGATCGGCCAGACCATCGCCTCACGCGGGCCAGAGGCCGTCCGCGAAGTCAAGCGTTTGGTCGACAATGCAACGGAGACCGAACTCGATCACGGATTGGCCTTGGAACTTGACGCGTCCCAACGGCTATCAGCGACCGACAATGCGATCGAAGGATTCCGCGCGTTCTTCGAGAAGCGGGAGCCATTCTTCACCGGGATACAGGAGGATTAGGTGGAGGGTCGCGTAGCATTGATCGGAAAGCCGTTGCGTCGGCGACATGGTGCAGTTATGCACAATGCGGCCTTCGCAGCTTGCGGTATGAGAGCTCAAGCAGAGTTGGTGGAGTTGGATGAGGTCGAACTGCCTAGCTTCGTGGAGTCACTGAAGAAGCCTATGTGGATTGGGTTCCAGGTCACCTCTCCATACAAGCGGTCCATCATGGGACTGCTCGATCACATTGAAGACGATGCTGAGATCATTGGGGCTGTCAACAGTGGTATTCGCGAACCGAATGCTACGCTGACAGGATTCAATACGGATATGCCTGGCTGGCTCGACGCGGTGCGACGTGAACTATCGTTCGATATCCGTGGTTCACGTGTCTTGCTGCTCGGAGCAGGAGGTGTTGCACATGCGATCGCATACGCCTGTGTCGCACAGGGAGCTGATGCACTGACGATTGCTGATCAGATGCCTGAGGCTGCCGCTCGCCTGGCGAAACGCTTGAGGAGTGTTGATACGCAAGTGACGAGTACTAGAACTGGCACCGACTGGGCGCATGCTTCCTTGCTCGATTGTGATCTGCTGATCAATGCAACGACGGTTGGTATGACGGTTCCAGGGCCCTTAGTTGACGTCTCTGCCTGTCAACCGCATACCCGGGTCTTTGACGCCGTGTTCTCCCCACCCATGACGGAACTCGTGAGGGCGGCTCGCGCACGAGGCTTGATGGCAGTGAACGGGGGAGGGATGCTGGTCTCGCAGGCGGCGATCGCGTTCGAGCGGTGGACGGGTCGAACCGACGTGTATGATGTTATGGAGGCGGCAGTCCGGCCATTGTTAATGGCAATGCCGGGCTCGCACCCTCCGGACTAGAACGAAGGGCGGGCGACGTCAGGACGTAACCCTCCGATCACATATCGGCTTCCGTGAAACGAACTGCATGAGGATCTGCGTAACTTGCCGTCAGCGCCAAGTCGGCTTGGATCCGTCCGACCGGTGGTGAGGGCGTCGAGCACATTGTGGGCTACCTGGCAGGATCCGTTAACCTTGTTGGACGGAGAGGCTGTACGGAGCGGGCCGGCACGTGAATCTAAAGGTGCCGCACGGTGTAGGAGTTGCTCGTAAGTCCGAACGAACTCATGAGAGAAGCGCAGATGTCGAACAACTCAGGGCATGGGCAGGCGGTTGGCCGGGCGCTGCGTATACTTGAGCTTCTTGCCCCAGAGCGTGATGGTTTGCGCGTTACGGATATCGCGAACGCTTTGCAGCTAAACAAGGCAATCGTTTTTCGGATCCTTAGTGAGTTGGTTAGGAACCGTTATGTAGCCCAAGATCCAAATAGCCAGCGATATGTAGCAACCTTCACCCTGGCTGCTGTCGGTTTGCAGAAGCTCGAGTCAGGCAATTTGAACGAGTGGGCTCAGGAGCCCCTCGATCGGCTTGCGGCAAGAACGAAGGAACTCGTCCGACTTGCTGTCGCTGAAGGGAGTTCACTTCACTGGATTGCGAAAGCTCAGGGTGCGAACTCGGGATTGATGGTCGACGCCGCGGCGGGCAAGGGCGTACAGCTCCATGCAACTGCTACAGGTAAAGCGTGGCTCTCGACGCTCGACAATGATCATGTTCGCGACATCATCTCGAGGGTTGGCTTGCCTGCGCAAACGCCGAACACGATCACGGACATCGAGACGCTGCTAGCGGATCTCGAGACTGTGCGTCAACATGGCTTTGCCACGACCACGGAGGAGATGGACCCCGGTATCACGGCGGTGGCGGCTCCGATTGTGCGTGGAGGAGGGCACGCAGGAGCAGCGGTGGGGACCGTCAGCGTCGCCGGTCCGGCGGCGAGGCTGGGACCGGAGATGCTGGAGCACTTCGCTCCGGATGTAATAGCCACAGCGTCCGAACTCGCCACGAGATGGTCGATCTACGAGCAGGGGCCGAACTTCGTTGTGCAATAGTGATTAGTCTGGGCTGTTGGACCTGAGGGCGATGACTTTGTGAGAGAGTCTCATGGTGTGGTGTAGGAGGGTGCCCCTGTCACGGCTGATGTGATGGAGTGGGCCACCGTGTGTCAGCGGTTGTTGAAGTCTGAGCACTTCGCGGTCGGGTTGGTGTGCGGGGACACGGCATTCTCCCCGTAGGCGGTCACGAGACCTCCCCGGCCCTGACCGTCTGTGCCTGTCTCGGGGCGTTCTGAGATGGGTGTTCCTCCCGGTATGACGGCTCTTCGGATTCCAGCGGGGTCAGGCGGGCTGCACGGTGCTGAGCAGCGACCAGTTGGGCTGTCCGGCGTAGAGAAGGACACGGATGTGCCAGTGGACGAAGTTGGTCATCCCGAACGCGACCCTCTTGACGCGTTTTGAGAGATTGTTCATCGACTCGGTGGGCCCGTTGGGCACCTGCGCGCCGTGCCACGCCGCGATCTGCTCCCGCCATCGGCGTATCGTGCGGCCGAGCTGACGCACCTCGGGAGGGCAGCCGCGGTCCTGCATGTCGGCGGAGAGCTGATCGACCCATTCGACCGCGAGGTCGGGGTTCCGGTGGGCATACAGCTCCCTGACAGCCTCCTTCGCGTGCCACGCAGTGGCGACCTCCCCTCGAGGGTCGCCGGCCGCGAGCAGCCCGACCAGCTTGTCCTGCCGGGGCTCGTCGAGACGTTCCTGAGCGAGCACCAGCAGCTTGCGGGCACGGTAGAGCGGATCGCTCTTGCGGCCGCGATGTCCGAGCGTCTCCTGCTGAACTCGGCGGCGGACCTCATCGAGCTTCTGGGCTGCCAGCCGGTGGACGTGGAACGGATCCGCGACCTGGGTGGCCTCGGGCAGCATCGTGTCGAACACTGCCCGATACGAACCGGAGAGATCCAGGGTTCCGTAGCGGATCTTGCCGCACCAGCCCGGACCGCGATTCGCCAGCCAACGGCATGCAGGAGCCGAATCTCGGCCTTCCACGACATCCAGCAGCCGTCCCGCTCGTACGTCCACGATCGAGGTCGACCACTGCCGGATGCGCCACTCACCACGCCGGGAGAACAGCACCTCGTCGAGTCCCAACGCCTCGACATCACCGATCCGATCAGGGTGGTCGACCAGGGCGGTGCCGTTGGCGATCACCGCGTCATTGATCGTGTGCCAGTCGGCGCCGAGCTCGTCGGCGACCTCCGACACAGTGCGTCCGTACTTGCCGACCTGCAGCGTCGACCAGCGTCCTGCCCTCGAGGTCATAGACATCCGTGGCGCGGCGATACGCGGCTCGAGCTCGGTCCACGAACCCGTCACGCACCGAGGATCAGGGCACTCCCACCGGCGCTTGATCCACACCAGCCGGGTCGCTCTTCCGAAGGCGGGCAGGTCAACCAGCGGCACGGGCGGGCGGTCCTTGATCTTGGCAACCGCCCCGCAGCCGGCACAGACCACCGGGGTCTCGACGCGGGTCTCGATCTCCACCCGCAGCGGCGTGGTTGCGCTGCGATCGTGCACGGCGAGGACGTTGACGTCGGGCAGTCCGACCAGCAGCTCACACATCTCGGTAGGGTCGTGCGACACGGGAGTCCTGTTCGAGGAGAGGTCATAGGCACCCTCAGCCTCGCAGGGCTCCCGTGCTGTTCAGCGGAACCCGACCCCGCTCATCTCCGAAGCTCCGGCATTGCTCGGCCCACTCGCCGGTGAACGGTTGGAGTTGGTGCCCTCCACGCTGACCGATTGGGCAACGTGGCGCCGCGAGCATCCCGGCACGCTCGCCCTCGATGCCCAGGGTGGGATGACCGGGATCGACGTCGATGCCACCCACATCGTCATCGACCTTGACGAAGAGTCGTTGGCGGTCCCTGTCTCGGAACTGCGCGACCACGGGGTTGCCAACGTCGAGGTCGCAGGTGTCGCTGTCGCGGTGGTCGCCGAGCCCGTCCCCGGCGGGTGGTGGGTGGTGTACTCCCGACAGCTCGACGAGCGGGTCGTGACCCTCGAGCTCGAGGGCGACACGCTGATCGAGGTGGATGGTCCTGGCCGGTGGGGCGGTGCACGCGGGCTGCCCGAGGACGGCGGTGAACGACTCGATCCGCTCGGCGCGCTGACCCTTCTCCCCAAGGACTTCGAGGTGCACTTCCCCGACGGGCAGGTGTGGACACCCTGACGGCGGTCACCCAGTGGCAGCGGCCGTGGCGCGGACGGCGCGTCTGCGGAGTCGGAGAACGCGCGGTCGCGAGGTCAAGCGGGTCGAGGTGCTCGGCGATGGAGCCGGATCAGTAGTTCTACCGATGCGGAGCCGGCGCCTGCGCGTAGAGACTGGGTGGCATCGCAGTAGGCGGACAGGAGGATCCCGCGCATGACGACGAACGAGCTGCGCACGTCCCAGACGACGTCGGCCGACGACACGACCATCGCGTGGTTCAGCAGCGGCGAGGGCCCCCCGCTGCTGCTGGTCCACGGCAGCGCGGGCGACCACAGCCGCTGGAACACGCTGCGCCCTCACCTCGAGCCGCACTTCACGGTGCACGCGATGGACCGGCGCGGGCGGGGCGCCAGCGGCGACGGCCCGGAGTACGCGATCGAGCGCGAGCACGAGGACGTCGCCGCGGTCGTGGACGCCATCGCCGACGAGCACGGCCAGTCGGTGGACGTCTACGGCCACTCCCACGGTGGGTTCGCGGCCTTCGGGGCACCGGTGCTCACCGCCAATCTGCGGCGGCTGGTGCTCTACGAGGCCTGGCCGATGGAGGATCCCTCGGCGGTCACCCCACCCGTGGAGTTCGTGGAACGGATGGAGGCGCTGCTCGCCGAAGGCAAGGACGAAGAGGCCGTCGTGACCCTCTTCCGTGACGCCGTCGGGTCCACCGACGAGGAGCTTCAGATCGTGCGCTCCCAGCCGTCGTGGCCCGGGCGCGTTGCCGCCGCCCACACCCTCCCGCGCGAGCTGCGGGTCCACGACGAGCATCGCTTCGACCCTGAGGCGGCGGCACGGATCGCGGTGCCGACGCTGCTGCTGGTGGGCGCCGACGCACCGGACCGCTTCCAGCCCGAGCCCGTGCTCGATGCCCTGCCCGACGGCGAGCTCGCCGAGCTCGCGGGTCAGGAGCACGAGGCGGACATCGTCGCCCCGCAGCTCGTCGCCGAACAGCTCGTCCGCTTCCTCCTCGACGACGCCTGAGGGCGCGCCACCGGCCGCTGGCCCTACTGGCGGGCCTCGGCCGTCGCCCGCGGGGCCTGGACGGCACGCCAGATGCGTTCAGGGGTGCAGGGCATCTCGACGTCGTCGATGCCGAGGTGGCGCAGGGCGTCGACGACCGCGTTGACCACGGCCGGCGGCGCACCGATGGCACCGGCCTCGCCGGCGCCCTTGACGCCAAGCGGATTGTGCGGGCTCGGCGTCACGGTGCGGTCGAGCTCGTAGTGGGGCAGATCGGGTGCTCCAGGCACGACGTAGTCGATCAGTGACGAGGTCTGCAGGTTGCCGTCCTCGTCGTACTCCACGCCCTCATAGAGGGCCTGGGCGATGCCCTGGGCGATCCCGCCGTGGCGCTGCCCGTCGAGCACCGCCGGGTTGAGGACCCGGCCGACGTCGTCGACCGCGACGAACCGACGGATGGAGACCAGGCCGGTCTCCGTATCCACCTCGACGACACAGGCGTGCGCGCCGAACGGGATCGTCAGCCCGTCCGGCTGGTACTGCGTCGACGCCTCGAGTCCGGGCGTCATCCCTTCGGGAACGTCACCACGGGCAGCCGCAGCGGCCACCTGTGCGAGGCTGACCGCGGCGTCCGGGGAGCCGCGCACGGTCAGCTGCCCGTCGGCGACCACGATGTCCTCGGCTGCGGCCTCGAGCAGGTGCGCGGCCACCCGGCGGGCCTTGTCGGCGACCTGCCTGGCCGTGATGTGCACGGCGCTGCCGCCGACCGACATCGCACGCGATCCGAAGGATCCGGTCCCGGTCGGTACGGCAGCGGTGTCGCCGTGGATGACGGTCACCTCGGTCGGCTCCACACCCAGCTCGTCGGCGGTCAGCTGGGCGAGGCTCGTGGCCGTGCCCTGTCCGGTCGGTCCGAGTCCCGTGGACACCTCCACCCGGCCGTCGGCGCGGACCCGCACCCCACCGCTCTCTGGCGTTCCCGGTCCGAAGCCGCAGATCTCGACGTAGCTCGAGAGCCCGACGCCAAGCAGCAGCCGGTCACCACGCTCGCGGCGGTCGCGTTGCTCGACCCGGACCGTGTCGTAGTCGACCAGCTCCAGCGCACGGTCGAGCGCAGCGCCGTAGTCACCCGAGTCGTACTCCAGCCCCGCAATGTTGGTGAACGGGAACTCCTCGGGGGCAGGCAGGTTGCGCCGACGCAGCTCTGCCGGGTCCATGCCGAGCTCGGCGGCCAGGTCGTCGATGACCCGCTCGACCGCGAAGGTGGCCTCGGGACGCCCGGCGCCGCGGTAGGCGTCGGTGGGTGTGGCGTTGGTGAACAGCCCCGTCGCCGTGAACTGGAACGCCTGCCACCGGTAGCAGCCGGGCAGCATCCGCCGTCCGGACATCGGCACGCCGGCGGTCAGCAGCATCAGGTAGGCGCCGCAGTCGGCGGTGATGTCGGCCCGCAGGCCGAGGAGGGTGCCGTCGGCCTGCGCTGCCACGGCGACGTGCTGGACCTGCCCACGTCCGTGGTTGGTGGTCTGCATGTCCTCGCTGCGTGACGCCGTCCAACGCACCGGCTGTGACAGCCGCAGCGCGAGGGCCGCACACAGCAGGTCCTCCGGGTAGGGGTTCATCTTCGCCCCGAACCCGCCACCGACGTCGAGGGCGACCACCCGAACCTCGCGCTCGTCCATGTCCAGGCAGTCGGCGAGGTGTCTGCGGATGCGGTGGGGGACCTGCGTCGAGGTGTAGAGCACCAGACCGCCGGCCGGCTCCGGGACCGCCAGCACCGACCGCGGCTCGAGCGGGGTCGGCACGAGCCGTTGCTGCACGTAGCGTCGTTCGATGACGACGTCGGCCTGCGCGAAGGCCGCGTCGACGTCGCCCCGGGGCCTGCCCTGGTAGCGGAAGGCGACGTTGTCCTCGAACCCGTCGTGGATCCGGGTGTCGCGGTTCTGTGCCGCCTCCACGTCGGTGACGGCCGGCAGCGGCTCGTAGTCGATGTCAACGAACTCGACGCCGTCGGCGGCAGCGGCCGCCGAATCGGCGACCACGACCGCGACGGGCTCGCCGACGTGGCGTACCCGGTCGGTCGCCAGCGGCCAGTGATCGGGAACGTCTGCCTTGCCCACAGTGCCGCCGGGCAGTGGTGCGTGCCACGCGTCGGCGAGGTCCAGGGCGCTGTAGGCCGCGACGACGCCGGGCGCCTCGAGGGCGGGTGCGACGTCGACCTTCCGCAGCACGGCGTGTGCGATCGGTGAGCGGACGACGCCGAGGTAGAGCTGCCCCTCGACGCGGAGGTTGTCCACCCACCGGGCCCGTCCGGTGACCAGACGCTGGTCCTCGATCCGCGGTGTGGACCGACCGACGTGCCCTTGCTGCTCGTTCATCGTCGGCTCCGGGCAGGGCGCGTGGTCTGCTGGTCCAGACCTGCACACCGTAGCCGCGGTCGCCTTCGGTCAAGGTGCGTCCCGATTGTGACGACGCAAGTACAGACGAGGTACAGGCTCGGTACAGACCCTACGGCCAGCGCGTCGCTGGTCACCCGACCTCCCGATGCTCGCGCGCGGGTGGGCACCGCCTGTCGGGAAGGACGCTGATGGCCGCCGCAGTGACACGGCTCGTCGCCGCGGCTGCTGCGGGCACGGCGCTCGTGCAGGACGGCGATCCCTCGGGGGATGCCCCTGCAGAAGCTGGACGGCGCGCCTGGCGCTACCTGCTCGTCGGTGGGTTGCTGCTGTCCGGGCTGTATGTCGTCATCCCCTACGGGCTGGCCGCAAGCGGGCTGTACGTCGCCACCTCGGCCGTGGCGGCCGTCGCCGTTGGCCTGGCCGTGCTCTCCCGTCGGCCGCGCCCGTACTGCCCGGCCGCCTGGAAGCTGGTCGCCGGCGGACTGGCCGTGTCAGCGGGTGGTCATGCCGTCTGGTACTGGCTCGATCTGCGCGGCCTCGAGCCCTTCCCATCGGTCGCGGATGCGTTCTACCTCGTGGCCTACCCCCTGTTCGGAGTCGCGCTGTGGCTGCTCGGGCGCAACAGCGGCCGTCGGGACGGTGCGCTCAGCGACGCCCTCATCGTCGGGGTGTCGGCGGCCGTGCTCGGGTGGGCCCTGCTGATCGCGCCCTACGTCTACGATCCCGCGCTCACCACCGCTGAGCTCCTGGTCTCCGCCGGGTACCCGGTCGCAGATCTGATCCTGCTGCCGCTGATCCTGCGGCTGGTCTTCCTCCACCGGACGGGAGCGGTCGCGCACGTGCTGCTGCTGATGGGCATGCTCGCCTATCTGGTCGCGGACATGCTCTACGCCCATGGGAACGCGACCGGCTGGTACGCCCCGGGCGGGCTGACCGACGCGCTGTGGTTGCTCGCCTACACGTTGTTCGTTGCCGCGGTCTGGCATCCCTCGGCGGTGAGGACGCCACGATCGCGGGCCTCGCGGGCGGAGCTGTCGGGCCGGCGGCTGGTCGTGCTCGGCACGGCGTCGGTGCTCGCCCCCACCGTCATCCTGCTCACTGCGGGCAGCGATCTGGACACGGTGCGCATCGCGGCGATCGGCTCGATCGTGCTGTTCCTGCTGGTCATGCACCGCATGGCCGGCCTCATGCGCCAGACCCACCGGCAGGCCGACGAGCTCGAACGCCTGGCGGGGACCGATCCGCTGACCGGCGTCGCCAACCGTCGGCACCTCGAGCAGGCATTGACGCGCGAGGTCTCCCGATCCGAGCGGACCCACCGGCCGCTGTGTGTGGCCTACCTCGACCTGGACCACTTCAAGCAGTTCAACGACGCCCACGGGCACACGGCCGGTGACGCCCTGCTGCAGGAGCTCACCGCCGCGTGGAGCGACGTCCTGCGGCCCACCGACCTGCTGGCACGGGTCGGCGGTGAGGAGTTCGTGATCGTCTTCCCCGACCTCGCCGAGCACTCCTGCCGGACGGTGCTCGACCGCCTGCGCCGGCTGGTGCCGCACGGGCAGACCTGCTCGGCCGGGATCGCAGCGCTGCTCCCCGGAGAGACCGCGGAGGGCCTGCTCGCCCGCGCCGATCGGGCGCTGTACGCCGCCAAGGAGGACGGCCGCGATGTGACGGTCCTCGCCCCGCGACCGGCGGGCTAGCAACCGGCCATCCACGTACGCGCCGGCGCTCGGTAGCCTGGCAGTGACGGCGTGGAGGCGGTGTGAGCCCGGGACGCTGTGCACGCTGTGCGGTGCACACGGGGGACCGCGACGCGCGGTTCTGCCGTTCGTGTGGTGCGGTGCTCTCGCAGCCGGTGGTGACGTCTGCGGATCGCCCCGCCGAGGCCGACGCAGGCGTGACCATGCGAAGGCAGCCGCTCGGACCTGCGGCCCGCAGGCTCCGGCGAGCGGCACCGGCGGGCGTTGCGGCCGTCGTGCTGATCGCAGTCGTCGCCGGCATCGGCGGCAGCCCCACGTCGACGACGACCGCCGTCGATCTGCACGTCGATCTGCACGTCGATCTGCCGGACCCCGCGGAGGTCGTACGGCCCGCCGGCGACCGGGTCATGGCAGGCCGGCCACCCGAGGGCGGCTGTGCGCCGCCGGGCTGTGAGGCGTGGTCGGCGACGGCGGGCTTCGGTCCGGTGCTGGTGCACGACGGCAGGGTCTTCCACCTCGATGCCGGGGAGCTCGTCGTGTGGGACGCCACCAGCGGCGAGGAGCTCACCCGCGCCCGGTCCTTGGTCGGGGCACCGGTGATGCAGCCGTGGTTCACGCTGGTCGAGCGTCCGGCGGGTGACCTGGTGGTGGCGGCCGCGGCTGTCGGCGGCGGGCTCGAGGCCTGGCGCGCCGACGACCTCGACCTGGCCTGGCGGCTTCCCGCCGGCGGGGCCAGCGACGGTGTCGGACACCTGCTGCAGGCGTCGGCGGCGTCGATCGTCACGGTGCGGCCACGGCTGGGCGGCGACGACGTCGGTCAAGGCGTCGAGGTGGTCGGCCACGATCCCGACAGCGGCGCGGAGCGCTGGTCGGCAATCGGGCGTCCGACCGACGCCGACGGCCTGATCGTGGTCCGGCCGGAGGACGCGGCGGCGGTGGAGCAGCTGCTCGATCCGGCGACCGGCGAGACGGTGCTGACCACACCGATCGGTTCCTACGCGGGCAGCAGCGCGGATCGTGTCGCTGTGGACCGCGGCGGGGTCGTCGAGGTGCTGTCCTGGCCTGGGAACGGACGTGTGGCCGAGGTGGTTTCGCAGGGGGACGAGCAGGTGCGGTTCGTCGGCGGGCTCGTCGCGCGTGGACCGTCCGGATGGGCGGCGACCCCGGAGGACTGGCTGGGCACGGTCAGGCTGGATGCTGCGCTGACCACCGAGGTGGTCGACCCCGCCGACGGGCGCAGGCTGGCCTCGTTCGACGACCGTCCGGCGACGGTGGTCTCGGCACCGGGTGGGAGCGACGTGATCATCGTCGAGGAGCATGGCGCGGCCACGACCGTCACGCGCGTCGGGCCATCGTTCGAGCAGCGGTGGCGCTCGGAGCTTCCGTGGGAGTCGCAGCGGGTGCTACGGGTCCGCACGACGGCACAGGGGAGGGTCGTCGTCGACACGGTCGGAGCGGACGGCGCCGTGGTGTACTGGCGGTTCGACGCGCGAACCGGGCTGCCCGTGGCCGAGGGGGGATTCGGCTCCACGGCGCCCAACCCCAGTGGCACCGTCAGGTTCGACGATCTGTCGATCCGCTGGGAGCCGGATCAGACGGTGGTGCTCGGTCCAGCCGGGCTGGTCCGGTTCGCCGGCGACGTCGAGGTGCTGCATCCGGCCGAGCCGCTGCTCGTCCGCGACGGTGACCAGCTGATCGCGGTCGACCAGGCGCGTGCATCTGCGCGCTGATCAGCTGGCAGCGGTGTCAGGGTCGGGTCAGCAGCCGCAGCAGCAGCCAGGCGGCCAGGAGCCCTGCGGCCACCAGCACGAGCGTGTCGGTGTTCTGGGCGACCCAGTCACCGACCATCAGCACGGTGTCGCCGACGGCGCGCACCCACCCGGACCCGTCGACGGTCCGAGTGTCCATCTCGACCCCACCCATCCGCGCTCCCGCCCCGGCCGAACGGCACGTGGTCGTTCCCGGCACACGTGCCGTCGGGGATGCGGTCACTGTGCACGAGATTCGCGCGTCGGTCGAGACCTTCCCGCCCCGTGCCGGGGACTGCCCTCGTGTCGCAGCTGGCCGTGCAGCGACCCGTCACCACGACGTGACGGTGTCCGGCGGTGGTCACCGGGTGTCGCGCAGCCCCAGTGAGGTCGGCGTGCCGCTGCCGATGAAGGTGGCGTAGGCAGGGTGGTCGAACCGGTGGAGGGTGTAGATGCACTGGTGCCATCCGAGCTGGCGGGGGTACGTCGCGAACGTGCGGTCGCGCGCGATCTTCGTGCTGGCGTTGGACTCGTTGAACTCCGCGATCGCCAGCAGCTCACCGGTGAACTCGTTGTAGTCCTGGCCGCTCTTGCCGACCACGTCGTCGAAGTAGAGCTTGGGTCGGGGCAAAAACGTCCCCTCGGCCACGTTGTCACCGAGGTGGCGCAGGACGGCGGTCGTTGCCGAGTAGAAGTCCATGTCGAACGACATCATCCCGATCGGCGCCATGCCGGACCGGAGGGTCTCGCCGAACGTCTCGCCCGCGTCACCGAGCACGAGGTGTGCGCGAGTCAGACGCCGCCGCAGCGCATCGACGTCCATGCGGTAGTTGCCGCCCGCGAAGAAGTAGGGCAGGTCACGGATGTCCTCGGGCTCGAACAGCCCGGCGCCGGTGTCGAAGCCGTAGACGTCGACCGAGACGCCGAATGCCTCCTCGATGCGCTCGGCGTGCCGTTCCAGGGCGAGCAGGCCGTTGCCTCCGGCGACACCGAACTCCACGGCGCTGATGCGTCGGATGCCCAGTTGCTGCGCCTGCTTGCTCGCGCGCAGCAGGCAGTAGGCGTAGGCGGGCTTCTCGATCACCGACAGCTCGACGCGTCGCGGCAGGGTCAGTCGCGCGGCGACGTCCCGCGGCACCGGCTGCTCCGACTCCTGCGCGAGACGGTCGGCGCGTCGGTAGGCGGAAGCTGCCCGGTCCCAGTCCGAGACCGCTTCCAGGGCGCGGCCGAGTCGGTAGTGATAGGCGGCGGATCGTGGGTTGCGGGCGATCGCGGCCTGGTAGGCCAGGACGGCGCCTTCCCAGTTCTTGAGCTTGGCCTGAGCCCGGCCGAGGTCGTGGTGCCACCCGGCCTTCGACGGATCGAGGTCGACGGCGCGCTGGTAGGTCTTGGCGGCTGCCGCCCACCTGCGCTTGTCGGCGGCGAGCCGTCCCTGCTGGTGGTAGCGGTGGGCGGCCGGAGAGGTCGACGGTGCCGCGTCGGCCCAGGCGCCTCGCAGACGGGCGGCGCGTGCGATGATCGGCCGGCCACCGCGGCGCGCGGCCGCCTTCAGGGCGCCCACGACACCTCTGCTGCGGATGCCCCGGCGGACGTCGCGGAGACGGTCGACTGTGTAGAGCGCCACGATGCTCCCCGTTCCGGCTGTGCAGGCCGGCGTGTCGGTCTCGTGCGACGCACCGGCAGGTGGCATCGACGGTAACGCCGGCCGATCCCGGGTCCATGTACGAACGCCGGCACCCCGGACAGGACCTCCCGGCCGGTGGCCGGCGGGACGGGCAGCTGCGTGCGGTGAGCTGCCGACGGCGCTGGGGGACGCCGGAGCAGTAGACTGCCCGTCGGGGCACGGGCGTGGTTGGTGACCGCGACCGATCGAACGTGTCATGCGTGCGATCGACCTCGTCCCCGAACGTGCTGTCGTCGTGCTTTGCGAGGTAGTCCATGCGCATCCATCCCCGACCCACGCTGGCGTTGCTGGCCGCTGCAGCACTGTTGGCTGCCGCCTGCGGTGACGAGGACGCGGGCGAGACCGCAGCACCGGCTGCGGAAACGGAGGACGCCGGCGACGAGGACGCCGACGACGAGGCGACCGCCGACGACCAGGACGACGACGTCGCGGACGACGAGGCGGCCCCCGATGCCGACGAGTCGGACGAGTCGCCGGACGACGGACTGCTCGAGGGGCTGTCCTTCGATCCGCAGCCACTGTTCATCGAGTACCGGTTCGTACACGATCAGCCGGAGGCCCCTGAACGCATGACCATCGCCCAGGACGGTGATCGAATCGCGACCTCGTTCACGGCCCAGGGCATGGAGATGGCCAGCTTCGTCGACGGCGACGAGCTCGTCGCGTCCTGCTTCGACGACGGCAGCGGCTGGATGTGCTTGGAGCAGGATGTCGGCGACCAGGTGCCGGACGCCTCACCCGGCACCGAGCTCTTCGAGGACCCCACCCTCGACGAGGCCGAGCTGCGCGACCACTTCCTCGACCCGTACCCGGACGAGATCCAGGGCCGTGAGGTGGTCTGTGGCCGCAGCAGCGAGGTAGCGCCCGGTGAGGGCGAGATCTGCTTCGACACGGCCACCGGCGTGCTCCTGCGGGCCGAGACGAGCGCGGGCGCTGAGGGTGACCTGCTGGTCGAGGCGGTCGAGATCCGCGAGGCAACCGACGACGACTTCACACCGCCGGCCGAGCCGCAGTCGTTCGGAGGCTGAGCCGACCCGACGGCGCCGGCACTGCTGTTCCCGGCCTGCTTCGCGAAGCGCGTGGGGCAGGTCGGGACGTTCGGCAGTGGGCGTGCCCGGCCCGCGGTGCCACCGTCATGTGGTGGCGGTCGGATCGGCCGGCCGCCCAGGAGCGGACCATGCGTGCGCTGGTGGTGTACGAGTCGATGTTCGGCAACACCCAGACCATCGCCGAGGCGGTGGCGCAGGGGTTGTCTGAGCACCTGCATGTCGTGCTCGTCGAGGTCGAGGACGCGCCGGATCAGATCGATGCCGACATCGGGCTGGTCGTCGTCGGCGGGCCGACCCATGCATTCGGCATGAGCCGCCCCGCAACGCGCGAGGATGCCGCGGGTGAGGCGGGGGAGGGGCTGGTCTCGCGGGGGCCGGGTGTACGTGAGTGGCTCGCCGGGCTCCGCGGCGGCGCATCGGGGGTGTCGGCCGCTGCCTTCGACACCCATGTCGACAAGCGCCTGCCCGGCTCCGCGTCGCAGGCCGCCGCCAAGCGCCTGCGGCGGCTCGGCTTCCGGCTGATCGCGCGCCCGGAGAGCTTCTTCGTCGCCGACAAGGCGGGGCCGCTTCTCGTCGGCGAGGAGGAGCGTGCACGGCGCTGGGCAGCGGCGCTCGCGACGCAGACCGAGCGCGGCCGGAGCGTCAGCTGAGCTGTCAGCCGGATCCGTCGGCTTCGCGCTCGTAGACTGCTGCGTCAGCGACTCCTGCGTGCAGCGATGTGGCGGAGGGCGCATGAAGCCGGCCATCCTCTGGGATTTCGACGGCACGTTGGCGACGCGGCCGGGCCACTGGTCACAGGCGATGCTCGAGGTCCTTGACGACCACGCTCCGGGGCATGGCGTCTCGCGCGAGGACCTGCGTGCCACGCTTCGCGGTGGCTTCCCGTGGCACCGGCCGTACGAGCCCCATCCCCACCTCGATGACCCGGAGCGTTGGTGGGCGGAGGTCGGACGGACACTGGCCGCCGGCTTTGCGCAGGTCGGCTATGCGCGCGACGCGGCGCTGCTGGTCGCCTCGTTCCGCGAGCAGTTCTGTGACCCCACCGGCTGGGTCGTCTTCGACGACACCGTCCCGTCGCTCGAGTCTCTGCGCGAGGCAGGCCTGCGGCACGTGATCGTGTCCAACCACATGCCCGAGCTGCCTGACCTCGTCGACGCACTGGGGATCGGCTCCTACGTGGATGCTGTCATCTGCTCGGCGTCGTTCGGACACGAGAAGCCACACCCCGCGATCTACCAGGCCGCGGTCGAAGCGACCGACGGCGCCGCGCAGCTGATGGTCGGTGACAACCCCGTGGCCGACGTCCAGGGGGCGCTGGACGTCGGGTTGGACGCTGTCCTGGTTCGACGTCGCGACGACCGCTTCCGATGGTTCGATGATCTCGCCGGTCTCACCGCCAGCCTGCTTCAGGGCTGACCTTGCCGTGGGCGAAGCGCCCCGACAGCTACCCTCGCCGCTGGGCCGACGACCGCGACGAGGGTCGGGGCAGACAGGCTCTTCCGGTCCGACGTCGTCGAGGAAGACCATGCTCGAGATCGAGCTCACGACCGAGGCCGCTGACCTGATCCGCCGCAAGGGTGGGACGGTCGCGTTGGACTTCATCCGCGCCGTCGGCTGAGGTGGCCAGGCCGAGGTGTCGGTCGACACCTACCTGAAGGGCAAGGACACCAGCAGCTATCTGCAGGCTGCGCGTGACGACGTCGCGGTGCTGGTCTCGCCGGTGATGGCCCGTTGGTCGCAGCGGGTCAGCGTCGACGTCAAGGGCGCGCTGTTCTGGCAGTCGCTGGACGTCCGTGTCGAGCACGAGCACGGACCCGCCTGCCGGCACTGACCCGTGCGGCAGGGTCAGGTCGAGGCGGACGGCAGTTCGCTGGCAACCAACAGCTCGACCTGCGGATGGACCCCCTCGTTGACGTGCTCATGGAGGACGTCCGTGCTGAGCCGGGTGAAGCCAGGGATCGGCTGCGCGAGCAGGTCGGCGTCGGTGAAGGTGGAGTAGAACCGCGGCGGGTGGAGATCATCGTCGGGCAGTGGACCTTGACGATTGACGCCACCCCACCGGACCACGGTCAGCAGGCCCCCGACAGCGAGCACCCGCCGGATCTCGGTGAAGGCGGCGGACAGCTCAGCCTGCGGGACGTGGAGCAGGGAGTTGAACGCCAGTGCGGCGTCGAAGGACGCGTCTGCGAACGGCAGCCGGGTGAAGTCGGCCACGAGTGCGTCCACGCCGCGGGCACGCGCGCGGCCGACCATCGCCGGCGACAGGTCGACCGCGACGACCTGCAGGCCGGTGTCGCCGAGCCGCTGTGCGAGTTGGCCGGTACCGCAGCCGAGCTCCAGCGCGCGATCGCCGCCGCCTGCCCCGAGCACGCGGGCGGCCAGGTCGTCGACGATGGCCAGGCGCCAGGCGTCGGGCTCCACACGGTCACGCCGATCGGCGTCCTCGTCGTAGGCACGTCGCAGTGCGGCGGTGAACTCGTTCATTCTGTGCACCGTCGTTTCCGGCTGCTGCCTGCCGTGGACGAGCCGTCGGTTGTCGCACGCGTGGTCGGTGTCAGATCCGTACCGGGGAGGAGGGAGCGAGCGTCTTCTCGTACCGCACCTCGTGCTCGTCGGCGACGACGTAGTCGAGTGAGGTGAACGGTTCGTCGATCTGTCCATCCGGGCGGCGCGTCGCGATGACCTCGACCCCGGTGCAGCCGTGGCGTGCGGCGAGCGACTCCGCCTCGGACACCAGGGCGCGTTCGATGCGGTCGCGCGCTCCACCAGGTGGCACGGCCAGGGTGGTGATCCGGGCGAACCGTCCAGCGACGACGAACCGGGGGACGACGCTGAGCGTGAGCAGCCCGACCGCCTCGGCGTCACTGACAGCCGCAAGGACGTGGTCGGCGCCGGAGCGGCTGAACCACCGTAGCCGGTCGGCGATGTCGTCGTCCGACGCCGGGTATCCCAGCTCGTCCAGCAGCCGCGTGACGCTGCCGGCGTCGGCGGGCTCGGCTTTGCGTACCTGTAGTTGGTCCATACCCCGACGCTACGCCGCCGTGCGGATGACGGCTGACCAACCGGCCCGGTCGTCCGGTCACCGCAATCGGCGGGTCCGGGACGCTGTGCTGCTCGCCAGGCGCGCACCGATGGAACGGCGGCCCTGAGCTAGCGTCGGTGGTCCCGTCCGACCGGGTCGGGCCTCTGACCTCGGTCGCGCCGGTTCCACGTCCCGTGCACGTCCATCAACCGGAAGGTGACCCGTGAGCGACCACCACTACGACTACGTGATCGTCGGCGGGGGATCGGCCGGCAGCGCGCTGGCGAACCGGCTCAGTGCCGACCCCGCCAATGAGGTGCTCGTGCTGGAGGCCGGGCGGCGGGACTACCGCTGGGACGTGTTCATCCACATGCCGGCTGCACTGACCTACCCGATCGGCAGCCGGTTCTACGACTGGTGCTACGAGTCCGAGCCCGAGCCCAACATGCACGGCCGCCGGGTGTTCCACGGCCGAGGCAAGGTGTTGGGCGGCTCGTCGAGCATCAACGGGATGATCTTCCAGCGCGGCAATCCGCTCGACTTCGACCACTGGGCCAGCGAGCCGGGCATGGACAGCTGGGACTACGCCCACTGTCTGCCGTACTTCAAGCGCATGGAGACCTGCCTGGCCGGTGCCGACCAGTGGCGCGGCGGCGACGGACCGCTCGTGCTCGAGCGCGGCGAGGCGGACAACCCGCTGTTCACCGCGTTCCTCCAGGCAGCCCAGCAGGCCGGCTATCCGCTGACCGACGACGTCAACGGCTACCGGCAGGAGGGGTTCGCCCGGTTCGACCGGACCGCCTACCGGGGACGCCGACTCAGTGCCTCGCAGGCCTACCTCCACCCGGTGGAGGACCGCGCCAACCTCACGGTCATCACCCGGGCGCATGCGGCGCGGGTGGTCTTCGACGACGACCGCCGTGCCCGTGCGGTCGACTACATCCACCGGGGCCGGCTGCGGCGGGTGCACGCCGCCGAGATCATCCTCTGCGGCGGCGCGGTCAACACCCCGCAGCTGCTGCAGCTCTCCGGCGTCGGCAACGCGCGCGAGCTCGAGCAGGTCGGCGTGCGACCGGTCCACGACCTGCCCGGGGTCGGCGAGAACCTCCAGGACCACCTCGAGGTCTACATCCAGCACGCCTCGAGCCAGCCGGTGTCCCTCCAGCCCCAGCTGGCGTGGTGGCGCCGACCGCTGATCGGTGCACAGTGGCTGTTCCTGCGCTCTGGGCCAGGGGCGACCAACCACTTCGAAGCAGGCGGGTTCGTCCGGACCAACGACGCGGTGGACCGACCGAACCTGATGTTCCACTTCCTGCCCATCGCCATCCGCTACGACGGCACCGCACCCGCAGAGGCACACGGCTACCAGGTGCACATCGGGCCGATGTTCTCCGACGTCCGCGGGACGGTGAAGATCGCCTCACGCGATCCGCGTGACCCACCGAAGCTGCGCTTCAACTACCTCTCCACCGAACGTGACCGCAGCGAATGGGTCGAGTCGGTGCGCACCGCTCGCGAGATTCTCGCCCAGCCCGCGTTCGAGGAGTTCGACGCCGGCGAGCTACAGCCCGGAGCCGACGTCCAGACCGACGAGCAGATCCTCGACTGGGTCGCCAGCGACGCCGAGACGGCCTACCACCCCTCGTGCACGGCCAGGATGGGCACCGACGGCCAGTCGGTGGTCGATCCCGACACGATGAAGGTGCACGGGCTCGAGGGCCTGCGCGTCGTCGACGCCTCGGTGATGCCGCGCATCACCAACGGCAACATCTACGCGCCGGTGATGATGATCGCGGAGAAGGCCGCAGACCTCGTCCTCGGCAACACCCCACTGCCCGCCGAGCACGTACCCGTCTATCACCACGGCGGCTGAGCCGGCCCTCAGCAGATGCGTGGCAGTGGGTCGCCGACCAGCATGTCCACCACACGGCTGCCGCCCATGGCGGTGCGCATCACCACGGTGCTCGCTGGCTCGGCGCGGATCTCGCCGATCACGGCGGCGTCCGCACCGAGCGGATGGGCGCGCAGCGCGTCGATCGCGGCCTCGGTCTGCGCGGCCGGGACGACCGCGACCAGCTTGCCCTCGTTGGCCACGTAGATCGGATCGATGCCCAGCAGGTCGCAGGCGCCGGCCACCGTCGGTCGCACCGGCAGTGCCTCCTCTGCGAGGATGACCCCGCAGCCGGCGGCCTCGGCCAGCTCGTTGAGCGAGGTGCCGAGCCCCCCGCGGGTCGGGTCGCGCAGCCAGCGGGTGTCGGGAGCGGCGGCCAGTAGGGCCTCGGCGAGCTCGTGCAGCGCAGCGGTGTCGGAGGCGATGTCGGCCTCGATCGCGAGCTCGCCCCGGGCGAGCATCACGGCCATGCCGTGGTCGGCCAGCGTGCCGGTGAGCACCACCGCGTCGCCCGGCTCGACCGTGCGCGCGTCCAGCCGGCGTCCGACCGGGACGTGGCCGACGCCGGTGGTGGTGATGTAGACGCCGTCGGCGGCGCCGGCTTGCACGACCTTGGTGTCGCCGGTGACGATCCGCACGCCGGCCGCACGCGCGGCCGCGGCCATGTCGGCGACGATGGCGCGCAGCTCGGCGACCGCGAAGCCCTCCTCGATCACGAACGCGACCGACAGCCAGTCGGGGCGGCCGCCGCCGGCCACGACGTCGTTGATCGTGCCGTTGACGGCCAGGTCGCCGATCGAACCGCCGGGAAACCGGCGCGGCTGGACCACGAAGGAGTCGGTGCTGATCGACAGCTGTTCGCCGACGGCAGGCGGGTCGAGCACGGCCGCGTCACCAAGCGCGGCGAGCGCGGGATCGTCGAACACCTCGAGGAACACCGCGTCGACCAGCGCCCGCGACGCCTTGCCCCCGGCGCCGTGGGCGAGGGTTACCCGTTCGTCACGCAGCCTCGGCCGGCGCGCGCGGACCGCGGCGATCCGCTCGTCGACGGTCGCGCGGTCGGGACGGTCCGGACCGGTCATCGGCGGGCCCGATCGGCGCTGACCAGCGGCAGCGGGTCGGGCTCGTCGGCCACCCGCAGCCGCCCGAACTCGTAGTAGGCGGCGCAGGCACCCTCCGACGACACCATGCAGGTGCCGATCGGCGTTTCCGGCGTGCAGGCGGTGCCGAACACCCCGCACTCCCAGGGCTTGAGCACCCCGCGCAGCACCGGGCCGCACTCACAGGCCGGCGGGTCCTCCACACGCGCTCCGGGCAGGGTGAAGCGGCGTTCGCTGTCGAGGTCGGCGTAGGGCTCAGCGATGGCCATGCCGCTGTGCGGGATCCAGCCGAGCCCGCGCCACTCGAAGGTGTCGCGGGTGGTGAACACCTCCTCGAGCAGCTGCTGTGCCCGGAGGTTGCCTTCGTCCCGCACCACGCGGGTGTACTGGTTCTCGACCCGGCAACGCCCCTCGTCGTACTGTCGCAGCAGCATCTCGATCGCCTGGATCACGTCCAGCGGCTCGAACCCCGCGGTCACCAGCGGGATCGAGAACTCGTCGGGGATGAACTGGTACGGCCGGTTGCCGATGACCGTCGACACGTGCCCCGGGCCGATGAAGCCGTCCAGGTCGAGTTCGGGCGCCGTGAGGATCGCCCGCAGCGGCGGGACGATGCGCACGTGGTTGCTGAAGACGCTGAAGTTGTCGATGCCGAGCGCCCGGGCGCGCTGCAGCGTCACCGCCGTCGACGGCGAGGTCGTCTCGAACCCGACGGCGAAGAACACCACGTGCCGATCGGGCTCACGCTCGGCGACCGCGAGCGCGTCGAGCGGGGAGTAGACCATCCGCACGTCCGCGCCGCCGGCCTTGGCGTCCAGCAACGTCGAGGTGGAGCCCGGCACACGCATCATGTCGCCGAACGAGGTCAAGGTCACCCCGGGCTGCGCCGCGAGGTGCAGCGCGTCGTCGACCCTGCCCATCGGGATCACGCAGACCGGGCAGCCGGGGCCGTGGACCAGCTCGACCGGAGCGGGCAGCAGCTGCTCGATGCCGTGGCGGTAGATGGTGTGGGTGTGGCCTCCGCACACCTCCATGAACTTAAAGCCGCGGTCCTGCGCGGCGGCGAGCGCAGTGATGCGCTCGATCGCGGCGCGGCCGGCCGCCGGGTCGCGGAACTCGTCGACGAACTTCACGGGCTGGACTCCGGTGCGGGGTCGGGTGGCAGGTCGGTGATGGCGGTGCCGGCGTGGACCAGCACCCGGTCGCCGACGGCCACCGTCGCCAGCAGCGTCGTGTCGACCGTCTGGACTCCGGCGGAGGTGCGCGCCCGCACGGTGTGGTCGTCCACCACCTCGACGACCTGGGCGACCTGGCCGTCGTCGGAGCAGGTCACGCACACCTGGGCCGGGCCGGGTGCCGCGACGCTGACGGCGGGACGGACGGGCCGGTCGGCGTTCACGGCGCCTCCTCCGGGCCAGTCGGCGTCGACGGCCGGGGTGCGCCGCCACCGAACTGCACCAACGGGTCCATCGCGCTGGCGGCGGCGAACTCCTCGCGCTCGCCTTCGTAGACCTCGCCGAGGGCACGCAGTGAGCGCAGTGTCTCGTTGGCCTCGGCCTCGTCGATGCGTGACATCGCGAAGCCGACGTGGATCAGCACCCACTCGCCCTGCTCGATCGGTGGCTCGGCGCCGTCGGCGAACAACGCGATGGAGATCTCACGGCGCGCGCCCTCGACCTCCGCGGTCGCGCGGTGGGGATCGTCGGCGTCGAGCGCGACGACCTGACCGGGGATCCCGAGACACATGCGAGCTCCTCTGACGGGGGCAAAGGGTGCGGCAGCTCAAACCGGGGTCGGCCGGTCTGAGGACGATGCTAGAGGTGTGGCGTGTCGTCGACCCGGGCCACAGGCCCCTGCCTGCGGGGGACGTGCGAACCTAGATCCGAAGGTCTCTGTGGTGGTCTGATCGGTGGTGCACACAGGGCCGGACGGCCGGTGGGGACGTCTGCGCGTCGCGGGCGGGGCGGCCCTACCGTTGCCGGAGCGGACACCGACGACGGCGGAAGGCGCGCAGTGGCCGAGGCGACGCGTCGGCACCTGCGGGTGCAGGGCACCGTCCAGGGCGTCGGCTTCCGGCCCTACGTCCATGCGCTGGCGACGGGGCTCGGGCTCGTCGGCCGGGTCGGCAACGATGCACGCGGCGTGTTCATCGAGGTGGAGGGGCCGTCGGCGGCGGTGGTGAGCTTCGTGGAGCGGCTGGCGGTCGAGGCGCCGCCGCTGGCCTCGATCGACGGCATCGACGTCGACACCATGCCGGTGGCCGGCGACACGGCCTTCACCATCGCCGCGAGCCCCCCCGGAGGGCAGCGCCGTACGCTCGTGCCACCAGACGTCGCCACCTGCGACGACTGCCTCGCCGAAGTGCTCGATCCAGCCGACCGTCGGTACGGCTATGCGTTCACCAACTGCACCAACTGCGGCCCGCGCTACTCGATCGTCACCGACGTGCCCTACGACCGGCCGAACACCACCATGGCCGGCTTCACGCTGTGTCGTGACTGTCGGGCGGAGTACGAGGACCCGACCGACCGGCGGTTCCACGCCCAGCCGACCTGCTGCCCCGACTGTGGGCCGAGGCTCGCGTTCACCCACCCCGACGGTGCGCCGATCGACGGCGCGCCGCTCGAGACCGCAGCCGCCTGGCTGTGTGGCGGGCGGGTGGTGGCGGTCAAGGGGATCGGGGGCTACCACCTCGCCGTCGACGCCGGCGACGACACCGCAGCGGCCACGCTGCGGGCCCGCAAGCTGCGCGAGGACAAGCCGTTCGCCCTGATGGTCGCCGACCTCGCCGGCGCACGTCGGCTGTGTCGGGTGGACGCCGCCGCCGAGGGGCTCCTGGTCGACCCGTCACGGCCGATCGTGCTGCTGCCGCGCCGGCACGACGGGCAGCAGGTGGCCGACGCGGTCGCGCCAGGCCGTGACGAGCTCGGGGTCATGCTGGCCTACACCCCGCTGCACCACCTGCTGCTGCGGGCGGTCGACCGCCCGTTGGTGATGACCAGCGGCAACCGCTCCGACGAGCCGATCGTCCACCGTGATGCGGACGTGGCCGCAGCACTCGGCGACATCGCCGATGCGGTGCTCACCCACGACCGGCCGATCCACGTACGGGTGGAGGACTCGGTCGTGCAGGTGGTCGACGGCGCCACGGTCCCGATCCGCCGTGCCCGTGGCGCGGCGCCCCGGCCGCTGCCCCTGCCGGTGCAGGCATCGCGTGACCTGCTGGCCGTCGGTGCCGAGCTCAAGAGCACCGTCTGCCTGGTGCGCGACCGGCAGGCATGGGTCTCGCCCCACCTCGGCGACCTGCAGGACCTCGAAGCGCTGCAGGCCTTCCGCGAGGCCATCGACCACCTCGCCCGGCTCTACGACGTGCATCCCGAGATCGTCGCCCACGACCTGCACCCGCGCTACCTGTCCACCCAGCATGCGCTGGAGATGGACGGGGTGGAGACGGTCGCGGTGCAGCACCACCACGCGCACATCGCCGCGTGTCTGGCCGACAACGACCGCACCGGCCCGGTGATCGGCGTCGCCTACGACGGCACGGGCTACGGGACCGACGGCACCGTGTGGGGTGGTGAGCTGCTGGTGGCCGACCTGGCCGGATTCGAGCGGGTCGGGCACCTCGCGCCGGTCCCGCTGCCCGGCGGCGAGCAGGCGATCCGCGAGCCCTGGCGGATGGCCGCCAGCTACCTCGACGTCGCACTGTCGGGGTCGGTGCCGTCGTCGCTGCGGCTGGTGGGGCGACACCGCGACCGCTGGGACGATGTGGTGGCCGTCGCCCGCGACGGCCGGTTCGCGCCCGACACCACCAGCATGGGCCGGCTGTTCGACGCTGTCGCGGCGCTGCTCGGCATCCGCGACGTGACCACCTACGAGGGTCACGCCGCGATCGAGCTCGAGCAGGCCGCCCGCCGCGCCGACGGGGACGGGCGTGGACTGGCCGGCACGGGCGGGCTCGTGCCCGACGAGCAATCCGGTCGGCTCGTGTTGCCCGGTCCAGCGGTGGTCGCCGCCGTGGTCGAGGAGCTGCGCGCCGGCACGCCGGTCGCGCAGATCGCCGCACGCTTCCATGTCACGGTCGCGGAGCTGACGACCGCGGCCTGTGTGCGCATCGGTGAGCGCACAGGGCTCGGCACCGTCGCCCTGTCCGGCGGCGTCTTCCAGAACGTGCTGCTCTCGCGCCTGCTGACCCGGCTGCTGTCGGCGCACGGCTTCGAGGTGCTGCGCCACCGGCGCGTACCGCCCAACGACGGCGGCATCAGCTTCGGGCAGGCGGCGGTCGCCGCCGAACTGGACGGCAGTCGGGCGGCCCCGGAGGTCAGGGGGGTCTAGGCTGCATCGTGCGGAGGGGGTGGCCGTGAAGAGGTCAGACTGGGACGCGGTGCTCGACGCGGCCGTGGCGGCGGCGCGCTCCTACCTCGCCTCACTGCCCGATCGACGCGTCTATCCCGACACCTCGCCCGACGAGGTCCGGGCGGTCGTCGACGTCCCCCTGCCCGACCGTTCGCTGCCGCCCGCGGAGGTCGTAGCCGAACTCGCCCGCGAGCTCGAGCCGTTCGTGACCGCGCACGCCTCGGGCCGCTACTTCGGGTTCGTCATCGGCGGGCTGCACCCGGCCGCCTACGGCGCGGAGCTGCTGGTGTCCACGTGGGACCAGAACGCCGGGCTGTACGCGCCGACCCCCGGTGTCGCCATCGTGGAGGAGGTCGCGGTCCGGTGGCTCGTCGATCTCCTCGGGCTGCCCGAGCACAGCTCGGTCGGCCTCGTCACCGGTGGGCAGATGGCCAACTTCACCTGCCTGGCGGCGGCCCGCGACCACGTCCTGCGGACGGTCGGATGGGACGTCGAGGCCGACGGGCTCCCGGGTGCGCCACGGATCCACGTGGTGGTCAAGACCGGCCGGCACACGACGGTCACCCGCGCGCTGCGGTACCTCGGGCTGGGCGAGCGCACGATCATCGAGGTCGGCTGCGACGACCAGGACCGCCTGCTGGTCGAGGAGCTGCGGGCGACGCTGGCCTCCCTGGAGGGCCCCACGATCGTCTGCGTGGAGGCCGGCAACATCAACACCGGCTCGTTCGACCCGTTCGACGCGGTCGCCGACGTCGCCGATGGGCACCGCGCCCGGGGCAACCCGACGTGGGTCCACGTCGACGGCGCCGTGGGGCTGCTGGCGGCCGCGTCGGCGGCGCACGTCGACCTCACCGCCGGCGTCGAGCGGCTGGACTCCTGGTCCACCGACGGCCACAAGCTGCTCAACGTGGCCTACGACTGCGGGATCGCGATCTGTCGCGATCCGGCGCCGCACCGCGCAGCGATGAGCGTGCGGGCGAGCTACCTGGTCCAGGGTGACGGCGAGACCCGCGAGGCGATGGACTGGAACCCGGAGTTCTCCCGCCGCGCGCGCGGAGTCGGCGTCTACGCCACCCTGCGCTCGCTCGGACGCGACGGCGTGGCCGACCTCGCGGTGCGCACCACCCGGCTCGCACGGCGCTTCGCGGCGGCGCTGGCAGCCGATCCCCGCGCTGAGGTCGTCAACGACGTGGTCTTCAACCAGGTCCTGGTGCGGTGGCTCCCACCCGACGATCACGACCCGGACGACTTCAACGACCGCGTCGTCGCGGCCATCCAGGCCGACGGGACCGCGTTCGTCAGTGGCACCACCTGGCGGGATCACCGGCTGATGCGCATCTCGGTGTCCGACTGGGCGACCGACGAGCCCGACGTCGATCGCACGGTCGCGGCGATGCTGCGCTGTGCGCAGCGGCTCGCAGCGGGCGCCGACGCGCGGTGAGCCCGCCCTCGACGGCTCAACGCAGCTGACCCCGGTGGGCGCAACCGCCGGTTGCACCCATGTGGCCTGCGACGCGGACGGTCAGGCCGGCTGGATGCAGCGCTCGCGCAGCAGGGCGACCGCCCGCTCGACAGCGGCGGCGGCCGGTGCCGAGAGCTGCGTGCCGAGCCCGAGGTCGTGCACCGGCAGGCTGATCACCTCCACGTGCACCGGTGGTTCGCCGAGCAGGGCGGCGATCGCGAGCAGCGCCGCCGGGTCCACGTGGTGGGTCAGCGCCGCCGGCGCAGCGGGGCGTTCGATGCCGCGCACCGTGACGTCTGCCACCTCGACGTCCGCATCGACGACGATCACCATCCGTCGCCCGAGCCAGTCGGCCGCGAGCTCCGGGGTGAGCTGATGGGCCGAGCGGGCCTCGACGCCAGGCAGGCCGAGGTCTGCGACCTGTTCGGCCACGATCCGCCCGGCGGCGTCGTCGCCCCGCAGCGGGCTGCCGACCCCGATCACCAGGACCGGGGCACTCGCGGCATCGGGACGGTCAGTGACGGTGCACCTCGCAGACCTGCCTGCCCTGCGGGTCGAGCAGCTCCAACGACATCGGCATCTGCCCGAGCGCGTGCGTCGAGCACGACAGGCACGGGTCGTAGGCGCGGATGCCGGCCTCGACGCGGTTGAGCACGCCATCGGAGAGGCTGGGTCCGTCGACGAACTCGCGGGCGATCTCCAGGATCGTGCGGTTCATCGCCAGCTCGTTCTGGCCGGTGGCGATGATCAGGTTGACGTCGGTGACCATCCCGTCGCCGTCGACCCGATAGTCGTGGAACAGCGTGCCCCGTGGCGCCTCGGAGGCACCGACCCCCCGCAGGGCGTTGACCCCGCCCTGGGCACGCACCCGCGACTCGAGCAGCACCGGGTCGTCGAGCAGCCGACCGATCAGCTCGATCGAGGCGATCACCTCCAGGATCCGGGCCGCGTGGTAGTGGAACGCCGAGGAGACCACCCGGCCGACGCGGCTGCGGAACTCGTCGAGCAGTCCGTCGGCGATGGGCGTGCCGAACCGCTCTGCCACGTTGATCCGGGCCAGCGGACCGACGCGGTACATACCCGGTCGCGGGTCGTCGTCGGGGACCAGTGCCTTCCAGTACGGCGACTTGAGGTAGGAGTCGGGGTTGGCCGCCTCACCGAGGTACTGGCGGTAGTCGGCCGGGTCGAGCTGGTCGACCACGATGGCACCGTCGGCGTCGACGACCCGCAGCCCGCCCTCGTAGTGCTCCCAGGTGCCGTCGGGCCGGCAGTGGGCGAGGTAGAGGCTCGGGAAGTCGCCGAACACCCCGATCTCGCGGGTGAATCCGTCGAGGATCGACTCCAGCAGCTGCCAGGTGTCGGTCGCTGCGGTGAGCGCCTCGTCCAGCCTGGCGCGGATCCCGTCGCGCTGGGCCGTGGTGAAGGGTTCGGCAACCCCGCCGGGGACGATGCCCTTGCCGTGGATCCGCTCGCCAGCGACCGCGGCGATGACCTCCTGGCCGAACTGCCGCAGCCGCACCCCACGGCGCACCAGCTCCGGTTCGGCCTGCATCAGCCCGAACACGTTGCGGGTGGCGGGGTCGGCGTCCATCCCGAGCAACAGGTCGGGGGCCGAGAGGTGGAAGAAGCTGAGCACGTGCGACTGCACGATCTGGCCGAGGTTGGCCAGCTGCCGTTGCAGCCGTGCCGCAGGGGGCACCGTCAGCGCATGGATCGCGTCCACGGCCTTGGCGGAGGCCAGCAGGTGGCTGACCGGGCAGATCCCGCAGGTGCGCGCGGTCAGACCGGGCATCTCCGAGACCGGCCGGCCCCGGCAGAAGTCCTCGAAGCCGCGGAACTCGGTCACGTGGAAGCGCGCGTCGGCGACCGACCCGCCCTCGTCGAGGTGCAGGGTGATCTTGGCGTGCCCCTCGATGCGGGTGACCGGATCGATGAGGTGGATGTCGTGCATGGCGACTCCGCGGGGGTCGGGTGGGCGACGGCGCCCGAGTCAGTTGCCGAAGGTCAGGTCTTCCGGGCCGCGCCATTCGTCGGGCAGCGGGTGGCCGTTGGACAGCGCGTCGAGCAGAGCGATCAGCGCGGTTCGGATCCGGTCGGCCGACGGAGGGCATCCTGGCAGGTAGACGTCGACGGTGATCGTCTCGTGCAGCGGCTGGGCGGTCGGCAGCAGCCCCGGTACGACCTCGGTCGGCAGCACGCCGGCCAGGTCGGGATGCTCGACGTAGACGCGCTCG
The DNA here is from genome assembly GCA_007122985.1 of Nitriliruptoraceae bacterium. GTDB lineage: Bacteria > Actinomycetota > Nitriliruptoria > Nitriliruptorales > Nitriliruptoraceae > SKTG01. The sequence goes on from SKSM01000067.1 coordinate 66,770, forward strand.
AGCATCGCCTGCGGCTCGCCCATGCCGTTGCGAAGGGCAGTCACGTTGCCGGTCACCGCGCAGTCGCCGAAGGAGGCCACCACCCGGCTGTTGGCTCGGATCGCCCGGGCGAGCTCGAGGTTGTCCTCGTTGGTGACCGCACCCTCGACCAGGGTGAGGTCGACATCGTCCGGGAAGGTCTTGACGTCCGTCAGCGGTCCGAAGACCAGGTCGGCACGCTCGTGCAGGTCGAACAGCCACTCGTCCAAGTCCAGGAACGACATGTGGCAGCCGGAGCAGCCGCCGAGCCAGGCGGTCGCGACCCGCAGCCGGGGTCGATCGGTCGCGTCGGTCACGACGACACCTCCTGGCGGTCGACCCACTCGCCCTCGTCGCGCAGGCGGGTCAGGAACTCGATCACGTCCGGGTCGTGGCGCATCTCGCCGGTGCTGCGTCCCTTGAAGCTCAACGCCCCGGTCGGGCAGACCAGCACGCACTTGCCGCACCAGGTGCACGAGCTGGCCTCGCCCCACGGCTTGCCGAGCTCGGCGACCAGCGTGGAGCTGTTGCCCCGGTGGGCGATGTCCCAGACGTGGGCTCCCTCCACCTCGTCGCAGACACGTACACACCGCGTGCACAGCACGCAGCGCTCACGGTCCAGCACGTACTTGGGGTGGGTCGCGTCGACGTCGGTGCGCGGGAACTCGAGCGCATAGTGGATGTGGTCGACGCCGTTGGTCGCTGCCAGGTCCTGCAACTCGCACGCGCCGCTGGACACGCAGGTGGCGCAGATGTGGTTGCCCTCGGCGAACAGCAGCTCGATCACCCGCCGTCGGTGGTTGCGCAAGGCGGTGGTGTCGGTGCGGATCTCCATCTCGGCGGTCACCGGCGTGGCGCACGCCAGCGGCAGGCGGCTGTCGCCGGCCACCTCGACCATGCACAGCCGGCAGCCTCCGTGGATCGAGAGGCCGTCGAGGTAGCACAGGGTCGGAATGTCGGTGCCGACCCGTCGGGCCAGCGCGAGGATGGTCTCGCCCTCGTAGGCGCTGACCTCCTCGCCGTCGAGCACCACCGGCACGTTCGGGCGCGGGCCACCGGATCGGGGCGGCACGAGGCTCATGTGTCACCTCTGAGGTTCGGCAGCGCGTCGCTGTTGGCGACGCCGTGCGGGGCGGGCGCGGCCAGCGATTCGTCGCGCAGCAGCGCGAGGTACTCGTCTCGGAAGTGATCGAGGGTCGAGAACACCGGGTTGGGGGCGCTCTGGCCCAGCCCGCACAGCGAGGTCGCCCGCACCGTCTTGCACAGGTTCTCGAGGTGCCACAGGTCACGTGGGCGGCCGACACCCCGGCAGATCCGGTCGAGGAAGTCGTACATCTTCACCGTGCCCACCCGGCACGGAGCGCACTTGCCGCAGCTCTCGTCGCGGCAGAACTCCATGTAGAAGCGCGCGACCTCCGGCATGCTGACCGTGTCGTCCATGACGACCAGGCCACCGGAGCCCATCATCGAGCCAAGCTGCTGCAGGTGCTCGTAGTCGACGGGTGTGTCGAGGTAGTGCTCGGGGATGCAGCCCCCGGACGGCCCGCCGGTCTGCGCCGCCTTGAAGCGGTGGCCGTCGGGGATCCCGCCGCCCATCTCGTCGACGATCTCGCGCAGCGAGATGCCCATCGGCACCTCGATCAGTCCGGTGTTCTGCAGCGATCCGGCCAGTGCGAAGACCTTGGTGCCCCGGCTTTCCGCGGTGCCGACCGCTGCGAAGGCAGCTGCGCCGTCACGGATGATGGCCGGCACGTTGGCGAGGGTCTCCACGTTGTTGATCATCGTGGGCTGACCCCACAGACCACGCTCGGTGGGGTAGGGCGGGCGCAGCTCGGGCAGGCCACGCCGGCCCTCGATCGAGGCCATCAGCGCGGTCTCCTCACCGCAGACGAACGCACCGGCGCCGACCCGGATCTCCACGTCGAAGGCGAACTCGAAGCCGAGGACGCTGCGGCCGAGGAGCTTGGCGCGCTTTGCCGCCCGGATCGCACGCTCGAGCCGTTCGATCGCCAGCGGGTACTCCGCGCGGACGTAGACGTAGCCCTTGGACGCCCCGGTGGCGTAGGCGGCCAGTGCCATCCCCTCCAGCACGCGGTGCGGGTCGGAGTCCATGATCGTGCGGTCCATGTAGGCGCCCGGGTCGCCCTCGTCGCCGTTGGCGATCACGTACTTGTCGCCACCCGGCCCGGCCTGCGCGGCGTGCAGCAGCCGCCACTTGCGCGCCGTGGGGTAGCCCGCACCGCCGCGGCCGCGCAGCCCGCTGGCGTCGATCTCGTCGATGACGCCGTCGGGCGTCATGGTGCGCAGCGCCGATTCCAGGGCGTGGTAGCCGCCGGCGGCGACGTAGTCCTCGAGCCGGTCCGGGTCGATCCGGCCCGCATTGGCCAGGACCACCTGGACCTGCTTGGCGTAGAAGGGCAGCTCGGGGTCGACCACGTCGACCTCGGCCTGGTCGCGGTGCTCGATGAGGTGCTGCTGGGCGATCGTGCTGGCGGCCGCCTCGTCGACGTGCTCGTAGAGCGTCGGCTGCTGACCCCGCGACTCCACCCGGACCAGCGGGCCGCGGCTGCACAGCCCCGGGCAGCCGGAGGCGACCACCTGGACCTCGTCGCTGCGCTCAGCTGCCGCGACGTCGGCTTCGAGGGTGCTGCGCACCCCGGCCGCACCGGCCGACAGGCAGGCGGTCGAACTGCAGACCAGTGCGCGGTGGGTGTAGCGGCTGCGGGCCTCGCGCTCGAGCGAGGTGACGTGGTCGAGATCGATGGGTCCGGCCATCACGACTCCTCCTGGCCGTCGCCGGCCGCCGTCGTCGCCAGCCGGGCCGCGACCTCGGTGACTGCGGCGTCGGACTGGACGTTGCCGCGGACCTCGCCGTCGATGACCACGACCGGGGCCATCCCGCAGGAGCCGAGGCACCGCGCCGTCTTGAGGGTGAAGCGCCCGTCCTCGGTGGTGGCTCCGGGCACGACGCGGTACTCGCGGGCGAGCGCGTCGACCACCGCGTCCGCGCCCTTGACGAAGCACGCCGTGCCGGTGCACACCGTCGCCGCGTGGTCGCCGGGTGGGTCGAAGGTGAACAGGTGGTAGAACGTCGCAACGCCGTACACCCGGCTCGGCGGCAGCCGCAGCCCGCGGGCGACGTAGAGCAGCACGTCCTCCGAGAGGTAGCCGAACACCTCCTGCGCGACGTGCAGCACCTCGATGAGCTGATCCTGGGAGTAGCGGGCGCGGCGCATCGCCTTGTCGAGGAACTCGAACCGGTCGTCACCCGACGGGTGGCTGTCGGTGTTGTCGGGCGGCGCAGTGGCCGTGTCAGCAGACACCGTCGTCGGCCTCCTGGTCGTCGGGAGCGATCGCACCGCCGTCGCGACGGCGTCGCCCGCGCACACGGGCGACGCCGGATCGGCGGAGGAGGGACCTGGCCCCGTCTTGAGGGCCAGGTCGAGCCTCGCCGCGCGGGGGCGTCCCGGCCAGGGACCGAAGGCCCGGCTCGATGGGACGGTTACTGCCGATCGGCCGGGCCAGGTGGCCGTGAGGTCAGTCGATCACGCCGGTGTCGGGCTTGAACACGCTCCAGACGAACCAGAAGGTGTCGTCGATCGACACCGCGTCGAGCGAGGCGCCCTCGAGCTCGCCCTCGACGGCCCGTCCCGCCAGCGTCCAGCCGGAGCCGGTCTGCTCGTCGCGGAACCTGACGGCCGAGTCGCGGTCCCCGTCGACGTCCTCGACCGGCTCGAAGCTGAGGGTCTGTCCGTCGACCTCGGGGATGAACGCCGCAGTCTGACCGACGTCGTCACCGGAGTCGATGGCGCTGGCGTCCAGGGCGCTCGCCTGCCCGGGTGCCCACCACAGCGTCACCGGGTTGTCGACGTCGTCGAACTCGACGACGCGGTCCTCGGCCAGTCGGTCCAACAGCACGGCCGTGCCGTCGCCGTCGGGGAAGCCCACGACGCGGGTCATCGCGGGGAAGCGACCGTCGGTCTCGCCGTCGAAGAGGAACGGCTCGTTGTCCAGGGAGTCGTAGCCGGTGTAGGGGTTCACGCCGTAGTTGCGGTCGTGGCCAGTGTCGCGTGAGAGCACCGCGGCGTCGGGATCGGTCTCACGGACCTCACCGAAGCCCTGCAGGGTCGTGGGAATGCGCTCGAGTCGGTCTTCGAGGAAGCGATCGCCGACGACCGCCTCACCCGTGAACTGGATCCACAGGTTGCCGTACTGGCGGTCGTACATCACCAGATTGGAGCGCCACAACCGTCCGCTGGTACCGAAGTCGAGCACATGGCCGTCGACCTCGGCGGAGAACGCGAGCCCGGAGTTGCACAGCGGGCAGTAGGTCACCACCACCGGCTCGCCGTCGATGGTGTCGTTGACGATCTCGTGCCAGGTCATGATGGCCAGCGGGTACATCCGTGTCTCGGTCTCGCCGCGTAGCACCATGACCGGGCTGTCGTCCTCGAGCCACTCGGCGGCATCCTCGACGGACTCGAACACCGGTTCATCGATCGGGGGGATGCCGTCCGGTGGGGGGCCGCCGCTGACGATGTCGGCGATGTCGATCGTGGCGTCGGGTTGGTCTTCGAGCTCCCAGTAGAAGCCCTCGCGCACGCCGGTGTCCTCGTCGCGCTCGACCTGTTCGACGTCGAGGTCAGGGGCGGCCTGCCCGTCCTCGGTGGTGCCGGCTTCCGGCTCGTCGGTCGGCTCTGGCTCCTCGGCGCCGGCGCAGGCGGCGAGCACGAGAGCTGCTCCGGCGAACATCAACGCGGTGCGGTGGCTGCGGTACACGTCGGCTCCTCGCGGTGGCGGCGACCCTGCTGGTGGCGCTGGTGGCGCTGGTGGCGCGCTTGGCGTGACGACCGGCCCACCGGAGGCGTCCGACGGCCGGGTCATGGGAGGAAACCGACCATGCAGGCGTTGTCATCCATCCGTAACGACGACCGCCGTGACGGTGCGCTGCCCAGGGCCGGCGGCGCAGTACCCGGTCAGGGCTGAACGTCCCGACGACCGGCGACCGAAGCCCCGGGAGACCGTGCGACGGCCGGCGTATGTTCCAATCAGAGTTGGAAGGATGACGCAGGATGCGTGCCCCTGTCGCCCCGCCGACCGACGACGTCGCCACACGCGCGCAGCTGATCCGTGCCCTGGCCGATCCGACGCGGCTGCGTGTGCTCGATCTGCTCGGCGAGGACGGACCGCGGTGCCACTGTGAGCTGGAAGCGGCGCTGGATGTCCCTGCCAACCGGCTTTCATTCCACCTGCGGGTGCTGCGTGAGGCCGGACTGGTGGGCACCAGCCGACGTGGGAGACGGGTCGACTACCACCTCGAGCCGAACGCGATGGCCGCGGTCAGGGCAGCATTGCCGTCCGACGCCGGGATGGTGTCCTCGTGAGGGCCTCGACCGACCGCAGCACCCGACCGGCCGGCACCCGCCGACTCTGGGTCGGGCTGGGTGCTGCGGCTGTGAGCTGGGTCCTGCTCTACCTCGTCAACGAGCGGGTCTGGGACCTGGCGGTCTTCGACCTAGGCGGACTCGACCCGGACACCCGGCTCGGTCACGCGGTGCACTTCTTCTTCTACGACACCGCGAAGATCCTGCTGCTGATCCTGGGGCTGATCTTCGTGATCAGCATGGCACGGGCCTCGATCCCGCCCGAGCGCATCCGTGAGGTCATCAGTCGTCGACACGCTGCGACCGGCTTCCTGCTGGCGGCGGCGTTCGGTGCGATCACGCCGTTCTGCTCGTGCAGTTCCGTACCGCTGTTCATCGGCTTCGTCGCTGCCGGGGTCCCCCTCGGGGTGACGCTCACCTTCCTGATCACGAGCCCCCTGATCAACCAGGTGGGCGTGGTCATGCTGGCCGGGATGGTCGGCTGGCAGGTGGCCGTCCTGTACGTGCTCACGGGCATGACCATGGCGATCATCGCCGGGGTCCTGCTCTCGCGATTCGACCTGGAACGCTGGATCGACCCGTTCGTGCGCGATGTGTCCGCGCCCCCGCCGGCCGGCGACGACGGCAAGATCGCTCTCGCCGACCGCATCGAAGCCGCCCGAAGCGAGACCCGCGACATTCTGCGCACGGTCTGGCCGTACGTGCTGGTGGGGATCGCGCTCGGTGCCGGCATCCACGGCTGGGTGCCAGCGGACTTCTTCGCCGAGACCGGCATCGCTGACAGCGTGTGGTCGGTCCCGGTGGCCACGTTGGCAGGTGTGCCGCTGTACGCCAACGTCGCCGGTGTCGTTCCGCTGGTCGAGGCCGTCTACGCAAAGGGGCTCGGGCTCGGCACGGCGATGGCATTCATGATGAGCATCGTCGCGCTGTCCCTGCCGGCGCTGATCCTGCTCAAGCGGGTGATGCGTCTGCCGTTGCTGGCGATCTTCACGGCCGTGGTCACGGTCGGGATCGTGGCGATCGGCTTGCTCTTCGACGTCATCGTCTGAGCAGCACGTCCGCGCCGCGACCACCACCGGCCCCGGTCCTCCGACCACAACCGCACCACACCACCACCTCGAAGGAGCTGCGATGGACATCAAGGTGCTCGGCCCCGGCTGCCGCAACTGCGTGACGCTCGAGCAACGCACCCAGCGCGCCTTGAGCGAGCTTGGCCTGACCGCGGAAGTCGAGAAGGTCACCGACCCCGGCCAGATCGTCGGCTACGGGGTGATGGCGACGCCGGGTCTGGTCGTCGACGGTCGGGTGGTTCTCTCCGGCAAGGTGCCGAGCGTCCGTGAACTGACCGGGATCCTCGGCGGCTGAGACGACCGGCGTCGTCCCGGCTCGCGGTGCCGGCCGTATCCTCGGCCCATGTCCGAGGATCCACCCGCGGCCGTGCCGGGCCGGCTCACCGAGGTCGTCGCCGCCGGCGACGTCTTGGTCGTCTCCGGTGCCGGCATGTCCACCGGCTCGGGGATTCCCGACTACCGCGACCGCGACGGCCGGCTGCGCCACACCCGGCCGATGACCGCTGAACAGTTCCGCTCTGAGCCGCTCGAGCGGCGACGCTACTGGGCACGCAGCCACCTCGGCTGGGACCGGATCGCCGCCGCGCAGCCGAACGATGGGCACCACGCGGTCACCGCACTGCAGCGGGCAGGGCTGCTCTCCGGGGTGGTCACCCAGAACGTCGATGGTCTGCACACCGCCGCCGGGACCAGCGACGTCGTCGACCTCCACGGCCGGTTGGACGCCGTGGTGTGCCTCGACTGCGGCGATCGGCGGCCCCGGCTGGAGCTCGCGCTGCGGCTCGATGCGGTCAATCCAGGCTTCCGGGACCGGGTGGGGGTCGCCGGCGGGCTGCGGCCCGATGGCGACGTCCGGCTCGCCGACGAGGTGGTCGAGTGCTTCCGGGTCGTCGGCTGCCGGCGGTGTGACGGGGTGCTCAAGCCCGACGTGGTGTTCTTCGGAGAGCACGTCCCGACGCAGCGGTTCCGGCACGCACTCGGTCGGCTCGCCGCGTCACGGTCGCTGCTGGTGCTCGGCTCGTCGCTGATGGTGGGCTCCGGCTACCGCTTCGTCACCGCCGCGCGACGACACGGCCTGCCGATCGTGATCGTGGGGCTCGGCGCGACCCGCGGGGACCGGCTGGCCGACGTGCGCGTGCACGGCGAGCTCGGTGCGGTGCTCGGACGGCTCGCGGACCGGCTCGCTGCCGGGCTCGCCGCCGGTGCGGCCGGCTCGCACCGCGAGAAGCTCTGGAATGCGGGGGTTTCTCGCCAGGTGTGACGGCGTCGGGCCGTTTCAGGCGCGGGATCCCGCGAGAAGCACTGGGATGCGCGGGTTTCTCGCCGAATCCGGCTCGACGGGACGGTCGCGGGGGCGTCAGTCGGGCGTGGCCGCATTCGATCAGGCCCGCCCCTGCGTTCGACCGCGAGGGCCCTGCGTGGCACGCACCGACGGCGGCGACACACCCCGGGTCGTGCAGACAGCGACCGGCGTGGTACAGTGGGCGCACACGCACCGGGTCCGAACCGGTGTGGAACACGCACGCCGCGCCCGGTTCGCCCGATGGGCACCCACGGTGTCGGCAACGGATCCTCGCCAGCCACACGGTTGGCGCGCTCGTTCGCGTGTTCACCACGCGAACGATGTCGAGTGGCGCCACCGCCGCACGCCATCCAGCGTGCGCGCGGACGGGACCCCGGCCGCGCTCTCGACGCCCGCCGCTTCGGCGGGTCCATGGAGTGTTACGTGACCACCACCTTCGCCGATCTCGGCGTCCCCACTGATCTGCTCGAGCAACTCGACACGCTCGGCATGAACGCACCCTTTCCGGTCCAGGAGCTCACGCTCGCAGACGCACTGGCCGGCCGCGACCTCTGCGGCAAGGCCCCGACCGGATCGGGCAAGACCCTTGCATTCGCCCTGCCGGTGGTCGTGCGCACCGAGCGTGCTGCCTCCCGGCGGCCGCGCGCCCTGATCCTGGTGCCGACCCGCGAGCTCGCCTCGCAGGTGCACGACACGATCCTGCCGCTGGCAAAGGTCCGGGGCCGCCGGGTGGCCACCGTCTACGGTGGCACCAGCATCAAGCGTGACCAGGACCGCCTGCGCAGCGGTGTCGACGTGCTCGTCGCCACCCCCGGGCGCCTGGCCGACCTGGTCCAGCGCGGCGACTGCCACCTCGACGCGGTCTCGCTCGTCGTGGTCGACGAGGCCGACCGCATGGCCGACATGGGCTTCCTGCCCGAGGTCAAGCGTCTGCTCGACCGCACCCGCGACGACCGCCAGACCCTGCTGTACTCCGCCACGCTCGACGGCGACGTCGACGAGCTCGTCCGTCGCTACCAGAGCAACCCGGTCCGGCACGCCGTCGCCGACGACCCGGACGCCCACCTCGACGTCCGTCACGTGTTCTGGCCCGCAGAGCGCGACCAGCGGCGCAAGCTTACCGGTGACATCGTCCGTCGGGTCGGCTCGGCCATCGTGTTCACGCGCACCAAGCACGGCGCCGACCGGCTCGCCCGGCAGCTGGCCACCGACGGCATCGCGACCGCGGCGATCCACGGCAACCGCAGCCAGAACCAGCGCGAGCGGGCGCTCGCACGCTTCCGCTCGGGCAACGTGACCACGTTGGTTGCCACCGATGTCGCTGCGCGTGGCATCCACGTCGACGACGTCGATGCGGTCGTCCACTACGACCTGCCGGGCTCCGACAAGGACTACGTCCACCGTTCGGGCCGAACTGGCCGCGCCGGTGCCACCGGGCTCGTCGTCTCCCTGGTCGAGGAGGCACAGCACAGCGACACCGCACAGCTGCAGCGTGCACTGGCACTGCCGCCGGGCCTGCACGCGATCGACCTGGACGTGTTGACCGCCGAGACCCTCCCGGCGCCGGAGCTCTCGCTCGCCGCGCGCGGGGGCGGTCCCGGCAAGGGCAACCAGCAGCGTCAGCGTCCCCGCAACGGCCAGGCGGCGCGCAACGGCGGCAAGCCGCGCAACGGCCAGACGGCGCGCGGTGGCGGTGGCCAGCGTGGCCGCGGTCA
>SKSM01000257.1 GCA_007122985.1 Nitriliruptoraceae bacterium
CGCGACCTGGCCGCGAGCCTGATCGCCGTCCGGCCGGGTCGGGCCCGCGGCAGCGCCGCGCTCGGCACACCGCTCGGCCTGGCGCTGCGCCTGCAGCGCGGCAACATCATCGGCTGGATGGTCGCGATGGTGATCGCCGGCCTGCTGTTCGGCGCCTACGCCGACGCACTGCTCGGCGCCGTCGAGGACCTCCCCGAGGTGTTCACCGACCTGTTCGGAGCCGCTGACGTCCTGGCGGGCTACTTCGCCTACATGGCGGTGTTCATGGCCTTCCTGGTCTCGGCCTACGCCGTCATGGCGGTGCAGGGGCTGCGGGCGGAGGAGACCGGCGGTCGCGCCGATCCGGTGCTCGCCACACCGGTGAGCCGCTCGGCGTGGCTCGGTTCGCACCTGGCTGTGATCGCGGCGGCCGTGGTGGTGCTCACCGCCGTGACCGGTCTTGCGACCGGTGTTGGCGCGGCACTGGTGACCGGCGACGCCGCCCATGTCGGCGAGCTCACCGCCGCCCACCTCAACCACGCCCCAGCCGTCCTCGTGGTGCTTGGCCTGGCGGTGGTGCTGTTCGCGCTGCTGCCGCGGGCGATCCCCGCGACGTGGGCGGTGATCGGCTACGGCGTGGTCGTGGGGACCTTCGGACCGTTGATGGACCTCGATCAGCTGGCTTTCAACCTCTCCCCCTACGAGCACGCGGCGGAGATGCCCCTCGAGCCGTTCAGCGCCACGCCACTGGTGGTGCTGGCGCTGATCGCGGTGGGCTGCGTCGCCGTCGCCCTGGTGGCCTTCCGCCGACGCAGCATCAACGTCGGCTGAGCGTCCCGCAAGAGCAACCGGCCGACGGCCGCTCGTCGGCCGGCCGGTGACAAGCCACCGGCGGACTGTCAGGATGGGCGGGGCCACCGACGCCACGGGAAGGGCCCGCGGATGCGCAGCCGGCTCGGCGATCGACGACCAGCAGGAGCGCTCGCACTGGGAGCGACGGCCGCGCTCGTGCTGCTCCCCGCTGCGCCGGCCACCGGGCTCGCCGACCTCGACTTCCGGGTCGAGCGCGCGTGCCCGCCGGACGCGCTGCCGCGCGCCGGCTTCCTGGACACCGGGATCGAGCCGTCGGCCGTCGACTGCCTCGCGTGGCACGGGCTGACCACCGGCACCACCGCGATCACCTACGCGCCCGCCGATCCGGTGACCAGGGGCCAGGCGGCGAGCTTCGCCGTGCGCACCGCCGACGCGCTGGACGGGGTGACCCTGCCCGCCGGCGAGACCACCTTCGACGACATCGACGGCGGCGCACACCAGGACGCGATCGAGACCCTCGCCTCGCTCGACCCGCCGGTCGTGCGGGGGTTCGCAGACGGCAGCTTCCGGCCGCACCAGCCGGTCAGCCGCGCCGAGTTCGCCACCATCCTCCTCGGCACGCTGGACGCCGTCGCCGCCCGCGTCGACGGCCTGGAGCCGTTGCCCGACAGCGACGTCGGCTTCCCCGACACCGTGGGGATCGCCCACGAGGACAACATCAGCCGGCTCGCCGGCGCCGACCTCGTGCGCGGGTTCGCCGACGGCACCTTCGGTCCGTCGCTGTCGATCACCCGCGGGCAGCTCGCGCGGATGCTGGCCCGCACGGTCGGTGGCATGGTGGACGCCGGCCTGATCGACCACCCGCCGCCGGATCCATCGCCCGACCTCGCCGTCGACGTCTCGCTCACCGAGGTCGCCCGCGGCGACGCCCCGATCGCAGGGGCGCTCGGGCCGGACGGGCGGCTGTACGTCGCCGAGCGGTCCGGCACGGTGCGTCCGCTGACCAGCGACGGGCTCGGGTCGGCGGTCGTCGACGTCCGTGGCGAGACCACGGTCGAGAGCGAACGCGGCCTGCTCGGCATCGCGTTCGCCTCCGACGCGAGCGAGCTGTACGTCTCGTTCACCGACACCGCCGGCGACTCGGTGGTCGACGCGTTCGCGGTCCGCGGCGGCACGGTCCGCGACGACGAGCGCCGACGGGTGCTGACCTACCCCCAGCCGGCCAGCAACCACAACGGCGGCAACCTGGTGGTCGGGCCCGACGGGATGCTGTGGCTCGGTCTCGGCGACGGCGGCGGTTCCGGCGACCCGCACGGCTCCGGGCAGGACCGCTCCACGCTGCTCGGCTCGCTGATCCGGATCGATCCGTTGGGCGCCACCCCCTACCGCGTCCCCGGCGACAACCCGTTCGTGGACGATCCCGACGGCGCCGACGAGATCTGGGCCTACGGCCTGCGCAACCCGTGGCGGTTCTCGTTCGACCGGGCGAGCGGCGAGCTGTGGCTCGCCGACGTCGGCCAGGACGAGCGCGAGGAGATCAACTGGCTGCCGGCCGGCGAGGGCGCCGGCGCAAACTTCGGCTGGAACCTGATGGAGGGGACGCTCGAGTTCGCCGGCTCCGAGCCCGATGACCACGTCCCGCCGGTCTACGAGTACCAGACGCGCGGGCCGGAGGGCTGCGCGATCACCGGCGGCCACGTCTACCGCGGCGAGGCGATCCCGCAGCTGCGCGGGGTCTACCTCTACGCCGACTTCTGCGTCGGCGTGGTCCGCGGCATCGTGCTCGAGGACGGCGAGGTGGTCGAGCAGGACGAGCTGTCGATCGACGGTGGGCAGGGAGTGTCCTTCGCCGAGGGGCAGGACGGCGAGATCTACGTCCTCGATCTCGGCGGCGGGGTGTACCGCATCGACCCCGCGTGATCTTCACGGTCGACCGCCGTCGCCGGCTCAGATCAGGTCGCGGGGGATTCGCTCGTCCCAACGGGAGTTGTGGACGTGGGCGTCCCCCTCGTAGGCGTCCAGCCGCGCCTCGATCCGAAACGCCCGCGCGTCCGAGGTCAGCACCGTGTGGGTGACGGTGTGGATCTCCCAGTCGCCGCGCTGCAGCCGGGACCACCACCACGTCTCGCCGCGCAGGGAGTCGTAGTCGTGACCGCGGGAGGTGTAGGTCTCCTCCGTGCGCGTCTCGATCTCCAGGTCGATGTCGTCGATCCGGTAGACCCCGACGTCGTTGACGACCTCGAGCCTGGCCTCGTCGCGGACGAGGTCACGCACGACGTCCCAGGACAGCTCCGGCTCACGGACGACCGTGGTCGCAAGGGGTGGCCCCGCCTCCGGCGGTCCGAAGGTGGGCGTGCGGTCGGCTGCGTGCTGCCCGGCTGTGTCCTGCCCGGCTGTGTCCTGCCCGGTTGCGTCCCGCTCGGCTGCGTCCTGCGCCGTCTCGGCCCGCACCGGCCGGACCGGCAGCAGCAGCTGGCTCGCCGCCGGGTGGACGGTCACCGCGACGGGCTCGGGCGACGGCCACGCCAGCGGCCAGTAGACGTTGGAGATCGACAGGCGCAGCCGGTGCCCCGCCGGCAGCCGCTGGACGATGTCGTTCATACGCACCTGCACCCGGTAGCGCTCCCCCGGCACGAGCGGCTCGGGGTGCTCGCTGCTGTCGCGGTGGGTGAGGTTGAGCAGCCCGTAGGTCACGCGGGTGGCCCGGCCGTCCGGCAGCACGTCGGAGAGCCGGACCGCGACCATCGCCACCGGCCGGTCCGCCTCGAGCTCGAGCTCGACGATCGGGGCGCCGAGGATCTCGAGGTCCTCGTCCAGTACCTCGGTGTCGAACACCAACGCCCCTACGTCGTCCTCGCGCTGGTCGTGGGGCAGGTCCGGCGGTTCGAGATAGGAGCACCACTTGCCGGCGAACAGCCCGGAGCTCAGCGGGGACTCGACGAGCAACGGCGCGTCGTCGTCGCAGC
>SKSM01000044.1 GCA_007122985.1 Nitriliruptoraceae bacterium
GCCGACGACTACGCCGACCGCGCCGACTTCGTCCACCTCGAGGTGTGGGAGGACTTCGACGAGCAGCAGCTCAACGATGCGGCGGCCGCGTGGATCCAGACCGAGTTCGGCGGCAACGAGCCGTGGGTGTTCCTCGTCGACGAGGATGGCCGCGTCGCTGCCCGGTGGGACAACGTGCTCGATGTCGAGGAGTTGGTCGCCGAGCTCGACACACTTCCGACCATCGACGCGGCCGGGAGCTGACCATGACCGAGCGCGACCGGCCACCGATCGTCGACTGGCGCCGCACCGCCCGGCGGCTACGCATGCTGCTGGTGGTGATCGCGGGCCTGGTGCTGCTGGCGTGGCTGGTGCACAGCCTCACGGGTGACGGGTTCGCGCTCACCGCGTTGGCGGAGTTCGCGGGCCTCGGGCTGCTGCTGGCGTTCGTCGCCGAGGTGGTGGTGGTCGGCGGCTCGGCGGTCCGTGGCCTGCTCGAAGCGGGCGAGCGTGGTGAGCGCCTGGCTGGCTCGGACGTGTCGCTGCTGCCCCCACAGCTGACCCGGCGACGGCGGCGCTGAGCACCGGTCACCGGACGGGTCGCTCAGAGCGACGGGTCGCCCAGATCGAGCCGCAGTGTGGCCAGCACGCGGGTGATCTCCGCTCCGACCGCCTCGACGTCGAGCGGCAGCCGGACGTCGCGCTGTGGGTAGAGCTCCGCGGTCGACAGGTCGGTGAGGCTCGACTGCCAGCCGCGTTCGTCGACGAACTCACCGAGGTCGAACGACCAGGTCAGCACCACCGCGTCGTCGTAGTCGTGGAGCACGAACGTCAGGAACCGGTTGAAGGTCAACGACCACATCCGTCCGCCACGGCGTGACGACCCGGACGGCCGGAAACCGAGCGCCTGGAGCTCGTCCTCGAACGTCGAGGTGTCGGGCTCGGGCGCGTCCGGCGATGACGCGGTGGGCGGCGGTGCGCCCGCCGATGCGTCGGACCGGTCGTCGCGCCCGCGTCGTCGCAGTGCCACCTGGGCCTCCTCGCCAGCTGCCCCCGGCACGCTACCGGGGGCGGGTGCTCGCTTCCGCGGCGATGACCCGTAGCCTGCCGGCCATGCACACCGTCGACCACCGCTTCCGACCGACACTGCGAGCGTCGTGGCCGCGACTGCTGGTCGTGGCGCTGGCCGCCCTGGTGCTCGGCGCCTGCACGGGCGACGACGCGGACGCCGACGACGTCGCGCAGCTGCGCTCGGAGGTCACCGCCCTGCGCGAGGAGCGGTCGAACACCATCGACCGGATCGAACGGCTCGAGGAGCTCGCCGCGGAGCTCGACGCGGCGACCGACGAGTTGGCGGAGGCCACCGCCACTGATGATGAGGACGGCTCCCTCGACGAACGGCTGAGGGAGACCCACGACGACCTCGAGCGGCTCGAGGGCAGCCTCGCCGAGCTCGACCAGGAGGTCGACGGGGCAACCGGCGCGCTCCGCGACGAACTGGACTCCGTCCAGAGCAGTCTCCGCGACGACCTGGACACCGCACAGGGCAGCATCGAGCAGCTCCGGGGCGAGATCGACGAGCTGCGCACGCTCTACACCACGCTGCGCGACCGACTCGACCGGCTGCAGGTCGGCAACTAGGCGCCCGCTCCCGGGTGGGCTGGCCCGGCTGTCGTATCCTCCGGCACTGTCATGACCCCATCCGAGGTCCTCACTGGTGGCCGACCACGCCCTGCACCGCGAGACCATCCCGTCACGGGTCGGCGACCGCTATGTGCTGCAGGAGGAACTCGGCCGCGGCGGCATGGCCTCGGTCTTCCGTGCCCGTGACGAGGTGCTCGACCGCGAGGTCGCGGTCAAGCTGCTGCACGCCCACCTCGCCACCGACCAGACCTTCCTCGACCGCTTCCGCCGTGAGGCCCGGGCGGCGGCGGCGCTCAACCATCCCAACGTCGTCGCGGTGCACGACTGGGGCGAGACCGACGACGGCGCGTTCCTCGTCCTCCAGCTGATCGACGGGGTGTCCCTGCGCGACGTGCTGCGCGTGCGCACCCACCTGCCGCCCGACGAGGCGGTGGCGGTGCTGACACCGGTCGCACACGGGCTCGGTGCCGCCCACCGGGCAGGGCTGGTCCACCGCGACGTCAAGCCCGAGAACTTGCTGCTCGGCCGCGACGGCACCGTGCGCGTCAGCGACTTCGGGCTGGCGCGCGCGTCGGCGTCGGCGACCTCGACCTTCGGCGGCGACGTGCTGGTGGGCTCGCCCCACTACCTCGCGCCCGAGGCGGTGCGCAGCGAACCGGTGGACGCCCGGGCAGACGTCTACGCGCTCGGCGTGGTGATCTACGAATGTCTGGTCGGTGAGCCCCCGCACCAGGCAGAGTCGCCGTTCGCGACCGCGATGGCCCACATCGAGCACCCGGTCCCACCGCCGTCGGACGCTCGCCCGGACGTGCCAAGCTGGCTCGACGAGGTGGTCGCGACCGCCACCGCCCGCGAGGCCGACGACCGCTACGCGGATGCGACCGAGCTCGCCCGCGCGCTGTCACGCAGTTCGGAAGCGGCCGACCAGCAGTCGATCGGCCCCACCGCCGCCGCAGCCGCGGCCGTGCACAACGCCGACGTCGCCGCCGGTGGCGGGTCGTCGCACACCGCCGGCCCCGCCGACACCTCGACGTCCAGTCCCGCGCCCGCACCGCCGGGTGGGCCGCCGGACGGAGTAGCAGGCGGGACGGCGGGTGGTGCGGTCCCCCCTCCCCCGCCACCGACGGCCGACGAGGACCGGCACGACACGGCCCAGCTCTCCCGGGGGCGTCGCCGCCGCTGGCCGCTGGTCGGCCTGCTGATGCTCGTGCTGCTGCTCGGCGCGGCTGCGGTGGCCTGGGATCAGCTCGTCGCGCCCGTGACGCCGGTGCCGAACGTGGCCGGCCAGCCGGTCGAGCAGGCCCGCGACGAGCTCGTCGAGGCCGGCTTCGAGGTCAGCATCGACCCGGAGCGCCCCCACGACCTGGCCGTCCCCGAGGACCACGTGCTCGCCCAAGAACCGACCGGGGAGCTGCGCCGCGGCGGCACCGTGGTCCTGGTGGTCTCGGCCGGCCCAGCGCAGCTGCCCGTCCCCGACGTCGTCGGCGACCCCGTCGACGAGGCGGAACGAACCCTGCGAGCAGACGGCTTCGACGTCGCGTTCAACGAGCGCCACGACGAGGAGGTCCCCGCCGACCGGGTCATCGCCACCGATCCCGCCGCCGACCAGACGGTCGACGAGGCCAGCACGATCACGGTGGTCGTCAGCCTCGGACCGACCCCGATCGAGGTCCCGGAGCTGCTCGGCACGCCGGTCGACGACGCCCGCGACGAGCTCGCAGACCGCGAGCTCGACCTGGAGGTGGTCGGCCGCCAGCACGATCCGGACATGCCCGCCGAGTCGGTGCTCTCGCAGGCGCCCGGCGCCGGACAGACCCTGACCCGCGGCGACGTGGTCGAGGTCGTGCTCAGCGACGGTCCGGAGCCGATCGTCGTGCCGGCGGTGCGCGGCGAGCAGGCCGAGGACGCCGTCGCGGAGATCGAGGCGCTCGGGCTGGACGTCGAGGTGGAGCGCAGCGGCGGCTTCGGGGCGCTGTTCAACCCCGGCCAGGTCTTCGACCAGGACCCGGCGCCGGGCGCCCGGCTGCTGCCCGGCGAGACGGTCCTGCTGTTCGCCTACGAGTAGCCGCGCCCCGGCCGATGCCCGCACCGCACTGCGGCTCCATGCCCCATCCCC
>SKSM01000311.1 GCA_007122985.1 Nitriliruptoraceae bacterium
GCCGCCGCCAGCTTGGCCTGCTCGAGCTCCCAGTACTCGAGGTCGAAGTAGTGCTCGGGCGGCAACGCCCGGTAGCCGCCGAGCTGCTCGGCCCGCAGCAGCACCTCGATGGTGTGGTGGTAGATGTCGGCGGCCACGCCCGCGGCCTTTGCGGTGGACCCGGCGGTGACCATGCCGAGCTCCGGGTCGAGCACGACCCGCGGGGCCGGGTCGAGCATCGTCAGCTCGGTCCGGCCGCGGTGCTCGAACCGGGCGAACTCCTCGCGGTAGGCGGCGGCGAAGGCATCGACGTCACGGCCGAGCAGCGGCACGCGCTTGGTGCGGATCACGTGGTCCGGGGTCAGGGGCCCTTGCTGGGTCAGGCGCTCGAGCTCGCCGTACTCCAGCAGCGAGCGGACCGTGGGGCCGGCGTGGCGGGTGAGCACCATCGGCCGGCCGGCGACCCGCGAGACCTCCCGGCGCAGCTCGGCGAGCTCGACCGGATCCGCCGGCGGCAGCGGCTTCGTCGCCGGCACGGTGACCGGCGCGACGCGGTCGAGCTCGTCCTCGACCAGGGTGATCAGCTCGACGTGGCGGGCGTAGGCCTCACGGGTCGTGGCACCGAAGCTGAACAGCCCGTGGTTGAGCAGCACCATGCCGTGCGTGTCGGTGGTGCCGTGCGCCTGCCACAGCTCGGCCACCATCCGGGCAAGGTCGAAGCCGGGCATCACGTAGGGCACCACCACGACCCGGTCGCCGTACAGCGCCCGGACGCGGTCCTCGCCGTCGTCCAGGTTGGTCAGGGTGAGGATGGCGTCCGCGTGGCTGTGCTGGACCGCCTCGTGCGGCAGCGTGGCGTGCAGCAACGTCTCGACCGACGGCTGGGGAGCGGCAGGGTCGAGACGCGCGGCGGAGAGCTCGGCCATCATCTCGCGGTCGCCCAGCGCCTCCAGCGACGCGAGCGCCCGCATCCGCTCGAGTGGCAGCGGCGCGAAGCCCGCCACCTCGATGGTCGCCAGGTCCCAGCCGCTGCCCTTGACGTACAGCGCCGGGATCCGCTCGCCGGTGACGTCCTGCCACGGCGCCTTGACCGAGGTGTTGCCGCCGCCATGAAGCACCAACGACGGCTCACGGCCGATCAGCCGCGAGCCGTAGGCGCACTCGGCGACCGGCCCGGTCCAGCTCGCCGCCTCGGCCTCGTCCCAGCGGTCCTTCACGGGGTTGCCCTCCTCAGCGCGTCACGCAGCCACCGCTCGACGTCGTTGCGCCAGACCACGGCCAGTCCGGGACGATCGATCAGGTCCGCTAAGGCCGTGTTCATCCGGATCCGCTCGGCGCTACGCTCACCGCACCTCCGTCGTGGACTTGTCTGACAACCCGTGAAGGACAGTAGGATGGCGGTGGACGAGGTGTCAACGCGGAGCGGTGGTCGATGACCGAGGTCGCAGCTGACACCTCCACTGCCGCCCGACGAAACGACCGCGACCTGTCGGCGTGGGTCGCCGACGACCTGCGGCAGCGACTGCGGGACGGGGAGTGGCCGGCGGGCAGCCGGCTGCCGGGAGAGCTCCAGCTCGCCGAAGCCTACGCGGTGTCACGGGCGACGGTCCGTACCGCGCTGCGAACGCTGGCAAGCCAGGGTCTGACCACCACCCGCCACGGCTCGGGCACCTATGCCACCGCCGCGACCGCCGGGATCCACGCCGACCTGCGCAATCTCGACTCGATGACGGCGACCATCCGCCGGGTCGGGGCCGAACCCGGGATGTCCTACCGCCGACGCGAGGTCCGGCCGGCGACCGCCGTCCAGGCAGAACGCCTCGAGCTTGCGACCGGCGATCCGGTGCTGCTGACCGAGCGCAAGCTCACCGCCGACGGCCAGCCGGTGGCGTTCTCCTATGACGCGATCCCCCGCGAGATCCTCTCCGACGAGCTCGAACCGGAAACGGTCGAGGGCTCGCTCTACGCCCTGCTGGAACACAGCGGCGTGGACGTCGCCTGGGCGGTCGCCGAGGTGCACGCCGCCACGGGTGACGACATCGGCTGGGGGCCCCGACCGAGCGACGCCGTCTACGTCATGCTCGACCAGCTCCACCGCGCGATCGAGGACCGGCCGGTTGCGTGGTCCCAGACCTACTTCCTCGAAGGGCGCTTCCAGTTCTCGCTGGTACGCACGCGCTGAGGCCGCGGCCGGACACGACCCGTTGACCGTGCCTGCGTGGTCGGGCTACTGTTGAGTTGTCTGACAACTTTCCTGCGGCACGCAGCCGCCGCCGGGACCGCCGAGGGGGCCTGCACGTGACGCGCACGATCGACTGGACCGACGGCGCGGTCGAGCTCATCGACCAGACCCAGCTGCCTCACCACGAGGTCGTGCTCCGGATCGAGGAGGTCCCACCCCTCGTCGATGCCATCAGCCGCCTGGCGGTGCGCGGCGCCCCTGCCCTCGGGGTGGCCGGGGCCTTCGGCGTCGTGCTGGCGGCCCAGAACCACGACCCGGTCTCCGCACGCGCTGACTTCGACGCCGCCGTCGCGAGCGTGCGCGGCGCGCGACCGACGGCCGTCAACCTGGCCCGCGGCGTTGACCTCGCACTCGCCCGTGTCGACGACGGTGTCGAGGCGGTGCTCGCGGCGGCGCTCGAGCTGCGCGACGACGAGATCACCGCCTCCTGGTCCATGAGCGCCTACGGCGCGGATCTGGTGACCGAGCTGGCCGGACGCCCGGTGCGCGCAATGACAATCTGCAACACCGGCGGGCTGGCCGCCGTTGAGCGGGGCACCGCACTGGGGGTGATCCAGGAGCTGCACGAACGTGGCGACCTCACCGAAGCGCTCCCCCTCGAGACCCGGCCACTGCTCCAGGGCGGGCGCCTGTCGACCTGGGAGCTAGCAAGGATGGGCGCGCCGCACCGCCTTGTGGTCGACAGCGCCGCACCCTTCTTGTTGTCCCTGGGCCGGGCCGACGTGGTGCTGGTCGGTGCCGACCGGATCGCACGCGACGGCACCACCGCCAACAAGATCGGCACGTTCTCCCTCGCGCTCGCAGCCAGGCATGCCGGAGTGCCCTTCGTGGTCGTCGCCCCGGAGTCCACCGTGGACCCGGCGACCGGCTCGGGGGACGAGATCGAGATCGAGGACCGGGGACCGACCGAGGTCGTGCATGTCCAGGGGGTGGCGATCGCCCCGCCCGACACCGAGGCCATCAACCCCGCTTTCGACCTCACCGCCCCAGAGCTGATCACCGCCGTGGTCACCGACCGCCGTGTGGTCCGCTTCGACCGGGGCGAGTCGCTCGCATCGATCCCACCCGGTGAGCGGCGCGCTCCCAGCCGCGTCTGACCACGCCCTCGGCGTGGACGCGACGCACCTTGTCGCGGCCTCCACGGCCTAGCCCCGATGTTTCGTGGGGCTGGGGTCCTTGATGTGCCGGTTACGTAGATGAGCCCTTCTGTTGGTGCAGGATGTGGGTGTTCAGGACCACGATCCGCTCACAGAAGGGCTCACCTTGCGGGTGAAGGCTATCCGTCGTCAGGCACGGCTGTCGGTAACCGGAGATGGTCGGGGGTTGGTGTCGCGGGCGGGCACCGGGCTGGTGGTTGCCGCGTCGCGTCAGGTGCGGCTCGAGCAGGCGCTGGCGGCTTCGACCACAGGGGTGCGCCCGGCGGCCCGACATACTCCGGCCGGGGTGTTGCATGATCTGGCGGTGATGCTCGCCGATGGTGGGACCCGGCTGCGGCACCTGGAGGTGTTGCGTGGTCA
>SKSM01000073.1 GCA_007122985.1 Nitriliruptoraceae bacterium
ACGGCCGCCAGCAGGTCGTCGGCGTGCCGACGCAGCAGCGACCGCCGCCGGTGGCTGCGGCGCACGAGCTGCGCGGCCGTGCGCGGCGGGTCGGTGGCCACATCGCGCAGCACGTCGTCGTGGATCAGCCAGTTGGGCGCGATGTCGTGCTCGCGGGCGATCCGTTCACGTGCCTCCCACACGGCGCGGAGCACGGCCCGCTGCTCGGGGGTGAGCGTGCCCGCGCCCTTGACCCGGGTCCAGTCGCGCTGGTCGTCGACGGCCGTCGCCTGCGTCACGGCCATCTCCTCGTCGTACCACCCTCGGCGGCCGGTGCGCTCGAGCCGGTCGCACAGCTCCGCCCACAGCGCCGGCAGGTGCACCACGTCGCCGGCCGCGTAGGCGGCCATGCCGTCCGAGAGGGGTCGGGCCGCCCAGTCGGCACGCTGGTAGGAGTCCTTGTCCCCGTCGAGCTCGACGCCGAGCACGTCGCGCAGCAGTGACGCCAGCCCGGTCGGCAGGCCCAGGATGGCCGCGGCCACGGCCGTGTCAGCCAGCCGTGTCGGTGTGACGGCCTTGGCGGCCAGGGGAGCGAGGTCGTTCTCCATGGCGTGCAGCACGGCCAGCCGTTGGGGTCCGAGGAACCGGTCGAGCTCGGTGAGCGTGTCCATGGTGGTGCCGTCGAGCAGCGCACAGCGGCCGTCCACGCCGATCTGCACCAGCGCCGCGGTGCGGAAGTACCGGTCGGCGTCCGCGCGTTCGACGTCAACACCAACCACCTCGGCGTCGACCGTCGCGAGCGCGACCGGGACGGTGGTGTCGGTGTCCGCCAGCGTCACCTCTACGGTGTCGGGTGACTCGCTCATAGGCTCCCCCTCGGCCGACGGCGAGGCTAGCCCCGACCGCGCTGCGGTTGGCGGCGGCCGGTGTCATCCCGGTCCCGCCGCCCCGCCGCCCGTGCCCACCCGGCATCCGCACCCACCGTCAAGGAGCACGTGCACCGTGATCCCGCCCGATCCGACGCTGCTGTGCGTCCACCCCCACCCCGACGACGAGTCGATCGCCTGCGGTGGGGTGCTCGCCAAGGCCGCCGACCAGGGACTGCGCACGGTCGTGGTGACCTGCACCGGCGGCGAGGCGGGCGAGAACCTCGCCGGCATCGACCTCGGCGACGAGGACCTGGTCGCCCACCGCCGGCGCGAGCTCGCCGAGGCCCTGACGGTGCTGAACGTCGCCGGCCGCTACCTGCTCGGCTACCGCGACAGCGGGATGGTCGGCGACCCCGGCAACGACCACCCCGACAGCTTCCACGGTGTGGACGTCGAGGTGGCGGCCACTGAGCTCGCCACGATCCTGCGCACGGAGCGCCCGGATGTGGTGGTCAGCGACGATGCGGACGGGACCTACGGTCACCCCGACCACATCAAGAGCCACCACGTCACGGTCCGGGCGGTGCAGCTTGCCGCTGACCCGACGGCGGCGCTGGCGGGCGAGCCCTGGCAGGTCGCCAAGCACTATGCCCACACGCTGGCCACGGGCCGGATCCTTGCGGTCCACCAGCGGCTGCGGGCGGCGGGGCTGCCCTCGCCGTTCGGGGAGGACGACATCGACGATGCGGCCGACCTGCCCTTCGGCTCACCGGACGAGCTGGTCACCACCGAGGTCGACGTCCGGCCGTGGCTCGAGCGCAAGCGCGCGGCCATGGCCGCCCACCGCAGCCAGATCAGCGAGGACTCGTTCTTCCTCAACACCCCGCCGGAGCTCGACGACGCGTTGTTCGGGACCGAGCAGTTCGTGCTGCTGTCGGGGCAGCCCGGCCCGGTCGATGCCAGTGGTCGCGAGCCCGATCTGTTCGCGGGACTGCCGACCGCAGCGGGTGTGTCCTCCGGGGGGTTCGGCGCGGGGTCCTCGGCGCCACCGGTGGATGCCGCCTCGTTCAAGGCGGCGCTCGGCAGCTTCGTGACCGGGGTGACGGTGATGACCACCTTCGCCGACGACGCGCCGCACGGCATGACCGCCAACGCCGTCGCGTCGCTGTCGCTGGAGCCACCGCTGGTGCTGGTCAGCGTCGCGCGCACCGCGGAGATGGCGTCGCGGGTCAAGCTCGGCGGCGTGTTCGCGCTGAGCATCCTGGCGCGGGACCAGCGCAGGCTGTCGGACCGGTTCGCCGAGTCCGGCCGGGAGTTCGGCCACGAGGAGTTCAACGGGGTCGCGTGGGAGCCGGTGGTCACCGGCGCCCCGGTGCTCGACGGCGCTGCCGCGTACGTCGACTGCCGGGTGCGCGAGCTGGTCGACGGCGGCGATCACGTCATCGTGGTCGGCGAGGTGGTGGCCGCGCAGGCGACCGACGCCGAGCCGTTGGCCTACCACCGCGGCCGCTACGGCGGGTTCCTGCCGGCCCCCGACGCCGACGACACGTGACCGCGGACGCCGGGCCCGGATGCCGGGCCCGGCACGGTTCGTCTCGCACGAGCAGGAGGTCGCAAGCGTGGAACGCGGTGGGTTCGAGCTGCACACCGGCGCACGCCGGGTCACCGACGTCACGGCCGAGGTGGCGCGCTTCGCGGCCGACGTCGGCGGCGACGGGCTGTTGCACGTCTTCCTGCCGCACGCCACCGCGGGCCTGGCCCTGCTGGAGACCGGTGCGGGCTCCGACGACGACCTGGCCGACCACCTCGACACCCTGCTGCCGCGCGACGACCGTTGGCGTCACCGGCACGGCAGCCCCGGGCACGGCGCCGACCACGTCCTGCCGGCGCTGGTCAGCCCGAGCCTGACCCTGCCCGTCGACGGTGGTCGGCTGGCACTGGGCACCTGGCAGTCGGTGGTCGTGGTCGACGCGAACCTCGACAACCCCCGCCGGACCGTCGAGCTGCGCTTCCTGGCGGGCTAGCCGTAGCTAGCCGCCGACGTGGCCGACCCCCGCCCGCGCCGCCCGCCGCCCCCCGACCGGGTGCGCTTTGTCTCAGTGGGTGCGTTTTATGTCAGTGAGTGCGTTGTGGTGCATATCTGCGACGATCTGCACCCGCTGAGTCAAATTGCACCCACTGCGACGATCTGCACCCGTGGAGGTCAGTGGGGCGTGCCGAAGAGCCGGTCGCCGAAGTCGCCGAGCCCCGGGACGATGTAGCCGTTGTCGTCGAGCTCCGGGTCGAGCGCCGCGGTCACGATCCGCGTGCCGGGGTTCTCGCGCTGGATGCGGTCGATGCCCGTCTGGGTGGCGACGACCGACAGGACGCTGACCTGCTCCGCACCCCCGGCGTCGAGCGCCGCGACGGCGTCGGAGGCGGAGCCGCCGGTGGCCAGCATCGGCTCGAGCACCAGCACGAAGGCGCCGTCGAGCGGCGGCACCTTGAAGTAGTAGCGACGGGCCTTGAGGGTCACCTCGTCGCGCTCGAGGCCGATCATCCCCACCAGCGCCGTCGGCAGCACGTCGTGGACGCCGCTGAGCAGGCCGAGGCCGGCGCGCAGCACGGGCACCGCCACGATCTCGCGGCCCGGGCCGTAGGCCGGGGCCGGCCCGAGGGGCGAGTCGACCGTGGACGTCGCCCCGGGCAGATCGGCGGCGGCACGCAGCGCCAGCATCGACCCCAGACGGCGTGCATGATGGCGGAAGTGCTCGGGGGAGGTGGCTGCGTCACGCAGCGACTTGAGCTGGATGCCGGCGACGGGGTCGTCGTCGAGCACGGTGACGTCGGGAGGGGTGTCGGCCACGGTGGCTCCTGCGACGGGGAGAGTGAGCGGAGGGGACGAGCGACGCGCCGGCGACGCCGTCGCCCGGACTCGAGCGCTCGGTAGCCTAGTTGTCTGCAACCGCATTCCCGCCCGTGAAGCGCGGCCGACCAGTGGGTGAGCCGATGTGTACGCGGCACGCGCTGACGGTCGCCGTGAGCGCGCTCGTCGGTCTGGTGCTGGCCGGGTGCACCTCCGACCAGGAGGCCTCCCGCCCGCCCGAGCCGCCGGTGGCCGTGTCGGACGAGAGCAGCGGCCCGATCGGGGCGGAGGTCGCGATCCTGCTGCCGTCGGAGGGCTCGCTCGACCCCGTGGCGGCAGAGCAGCTGGCCGCGTCGCTCGAGTCGCTGAGCAGCCAACCGCCTGACGGGGTCAGCGAGCTGCGACTGCACACCCCGGATTCGACGACGTTCGCCCGTGATCTGGCCCGGACCTTCGGTGAGCGCGGCATCGACCTGGTCTGCGCCCTCGGATCCGATGCGTTGCCGGCGACCCAGGAGGCCTCCAAGCTCCACCGCGCCACGCGCTACTGCGCGGCGCCGGTCGACCGTGACGACCCGCCGGTGGGCGAGGTGACCCTGGAGGACGAGGGCATCGGTGAGGTGTCGCGGATCGAGGTCCGCACCGAGGAGCTCGGCCACGCCGTCGGCGTCGCCGCCCGTCGTCAGGCGGCGGACGGGCCGGTCGGGCTGCTGGTCGATGACGGGATCGGTGCTGCGCGGTTCACCGCCGGCCTCGAGGCGAGCCTGGACGGCGTCGAGGTGGTCGCGCCCGACATCGCCGACGAGGACCTGGACGTCGACGCGCTCGGCGCTGCCCGCGCCACGGCCCTGCTCGAGGAGGACGTCGAGGTGTTGGTCGTCGACGGCGGCCCCGGGGCGGGTGCGGCGCTCGAGGTGCTCGCCGGTTCGGTCACGCTGCTCGGCCCGACGTCACTGCTCGACGCCCACGGGGTCGTCGACGACGTGGTCCTGTCCTGGGAGGTGCGCTGGGCCGACGTGCTCGGACCGACGTTCGCCGCGCTGGTCGACGAGGACTCCGGACAACGCTCGTTCGGCTTCGAGGACGAGGTCTTCAGCTGGCGTGCGGGGCCGGCCTCGTCGGCGGCGATCGGCGCTGCGGTCGCCGACGCCGTCCGGGAGATCGCCGCCGGCACACGGGATGTGCTGGCGCCACCGCCGGCGGCGAGCCTGCCGCCGATCATGCATGTGGAGCCCGACGATGACCCCGAGCAGGACCCGGACGAGGACGACGACGCCGACGCGGACGACGATTGACGCCGACGCGGACGACGATTGACGCCGACGTCACAGACGACGACGGGGGCGCTGCGTAGGATGCGTCGTGGACCGCGGTCGTCGTTGCGACGGCCCGGCTGGTCCGTGCGCGTGCCCGCGCGCGTCGGCCACCCGTCACCCGCGAGGACCTGCTGTGCGTCGAGCCAAGATCGTGGCGACCCTCGGACCTGCCCTCGACGACCCCGACCGATTGCGGGCCGCGCTTGAGGCAGGCATCGACGTCGCCCGGCTCAACTTCTCCCACGGCACCAAGCAGGAGCACCGGGCCCGTCTCGAGCAGGTCCGGGCCACCGCAGGCGAGGTCGGCCGCATGGTCGGTGTACTTGGTGACTTGCAGGGCCCCAAGATCCGGCTCGGCGACCTGCCGGAGGGCGGCATCGAGATCCCCGACGGCGGACAGGTCACCCTCGTTCCCGGCGTCGAGGCGTTGGAGCTGCACCACACCGACGCCGGCACCCCGATGATCCCGGTCGTCTACCAGCAGCTGGCCGACGACGTCGAGCCGGGCTCGCTGATCCTGATCGACGACGGGCTGCTGCGTCTGGTGGTCTCGTCGATCGACGGGGACCGGGTCCATGCGCGCGTCGTGGTCGGCGGCGTGGCCACGTCACGCAAGGGTGTGAACCTGCCGGGTGTTGCGGTCTCGGCCAAGAGCCTCACGGACAAGGACCGGGAGGACGTCGCCACGATGGTCGAGTTCGGCGTCGACTGGATCGCCCTGTCGTTCGTACGGCGGCCGGAGGACGTGACCGAGCTCAAGGAGCTGATCCGCGCCCACGGGGGCAGGCAGCCGGTCGTGGCGAAGCTCGAGCGCCCTGAGGCCGTCGACAACCTCGAGGACATCGTGCGGGTGACCGACGCGGTCATGGTCGCGCGGGGGGACCTGGGGGTCGAGATCGGCCCGGAGCGGGTTCCCGCGATCCAGAAGGAGATGATCGACCTCGCCAACCGCTACTCACGGCCGGTGATCACCGCCACCGAGATGCTCGATTCCATGATCCGCAGCCCCCGACCCACCCGCGCCGAAGCGTCCGACGTCGCCAACGCGATCTTCGACGGGACCGACGCGGTGATGCTCTCCGGCGAGACCGCGGCCGGGCGTTACCCGGTCGAGGCCGTGCGGACGATGGCCCGCATCGTCGAGGTGGCGGAAGGAGCCGCCGAACGGGTCCGTCCGATCGCGCCGAGCACCGAGTACGGCAACGTCACCGGCACGGTCGTGGCCAAGGCCGCGGTGCAGATCGCTGACGACGTCGGCGCCAAGGCCATCTTGGTGTTCTCCTTCTCCGGCGCCTCGATCCAGCTGGTGTCGAAGTTCCGGCCGTCACAGCCGATCATCGGCTTCACCAGCGAGGACGAGACCCTGACCCGGCTGCCGCTGATGTGGGGCACGGCGGGGGCCAAGGTCGGCGAGAAGGACCAGTCCAACGCGCTGATCGTCGCCGCCGACGAGATCTGCCTCGAGCACGGCTACGGCGAGCTCGGCGACACGGTCGTGATCGTCTCCGGCATCCCCGGTGGGCACGGCGGCACCAACCGGGTGATGGTCCACCGGCTCGGCGAGATCCCCACCTGACGGGACGCCCGATCAGGTCGGTCAGTACCCGACGTCCACGGGTTCGGCCGGTGGGCCGTCCCGCAGGAGCCGCGCCAGTTCGTCTGCGAACCGGGCGGGGGCGAGCTGCTCGGACGTCGCGGCGAGCTCGCTCAGCGTCCACCACCGCATGCCCCGCGTGCCGGCGTCGCCGGACGGTGTGTCCGGTGGATCGAGGGCGGCGATGCGGGCGAGGAACCACCGCTCGGTCTGCTCCAGGGTCAGGCCCCGGAAGGTGAAGCGCGCCCGGCGCCACCACACCCATGGTCCGAGCTCGAGCGTCACGCCGAGCTCCTCGGCCAGCTCCCGGCGGGCCGCGTCCTCGTGCGTCTCACCGGGTGCCAGCCCGCCCCCGGGCGTGGTCCACACCCGGCGGCCGGGTTCGGGCTCGAAGGCGATCAGCAGCGTGCGGTCGTCGGGGTCGAGCAGCAGCACCCGGGCGGCCTCCCGTTCGAGCGGCTGCTCCGGGGTTCCGCCGGTCGGCTCGGGCTCCCGGCGCGGATGCGGCGGGACGACCTTCGAGGCGAGCACCCGGGCGGACTCGACCGAGTGGAGCTGGCCGTGCCGGT
Source organism: Nitriliruptoraceae bacterium (assembly GCA_007122985.1). Classification (GTDB taxonomy): domain Bacteria; phylum Actinomycetota; class Nitriliruptoria; order Nitriliruptorales; family Nitriliruptoraceae; genus SKTG01. The sequence goes on from SKSM01000073.1 coordinate 7,173, forward strand.
CGACGATCAGCAGGACCTCGTCGTCGGCCGCCGCGAGACGACCGACGACGTCGGAGGGGACCGGGCCACGGTCGGGATCGTCGACGAGGTGACGGACCGACACCCGCTCACCGACGTCGTCGGCGGTGACCCGTCGCCGGTAGGTGGGACGCAAGCCCCCGACCTGCGGCGTGCCCGGCCCGCCGTCACCGGTGTCGCGGTCGCCGACGGTCACGCCACCGACCGATGATCGACGTGGAGGCTGACCTGGTAGACCTCCTCGAACAGCCGTGAGCGCCGGGCGAGCTCGCTGTCGGCCACCTGCGGGTCGCCGCCGTCGAGGTGCAGCTCGATCCGGTCGGCGACCCGCCGGATCCCGACGCCGCGCACGGCCTGGTCGTGGGCGCGGTCCAGCCCGTCGGCGATCTGCAGCAGCGGTAGTAGCCGGCGGACCCGGTCGCGGTCGGCGTTGGTGAGCGCCTCGAACGGCGCGAAGCCGGAGCCGATGCCCCGCGAGGGGTGGAAGCGCACCAGGGTGGTCAGCATGGCGGTCTCCGTCGGCGTGAACCCGCGCAGCTCGGCGTTCTCGACCAGGTAGGCGCCGTGGACGTGCTGACGCCGCAGCGCCAGGGTCTCGCCGAGCGCGTGCAGCCGGGCGGCGAGGACCAGCAGCTCGCGATCGTGCTCGTCCAGCCGGTGCAACGTCGTCGTCGCATCGAACAGCTCGCCCGCCAGCGTGGCGACGTGGTCCGGGTGGGGGTCGTAGGAGCCGAACGCCCGGCGCAGGCGTGTCACCTCACCGTCGCGCAACGTCACCGCGTCCGGATGCACCGGGCCGGCGCCTCCGTCCAGCAGCAGTCCCTCACGCAGCCCCCAGTCGCTGATGGTCACGGTGCGTACGCCGAGTCGCTCGAGTGCGCGGGCGAGGACGACCGCGGCGACGTGGACGTGGTCGGCGCGCCGTGACTTCATCCCGGGCAGTCTGCGACGTCGCGCCAGGTCGACGCCGACGAGCCGGTCGCGCAGCGCGGCCAGGTCCGTGGTGTCCAGCGACAGCTGGTTGACGCTCGCCGGCAGCCACTGGGCGTGTGCGGCGGCCGAGAGCCGACCGAGCGCGCGGACCGTCCCGCCGACCGCGACGCAGGTCGCGGGCTCGTGCGCCGCGACCAGTTCGCGCAGCGGGTCGACAGCCGTGTCGACGGCGCCCCGCAGCCAGTCACGGTCGGCTGTGGCCAGTGGGTCGCTGCTGACCCCGGCGGAGAGCCGGCTGGCACCCAGCGGCGTCGAGGTGGCCCAGACGACCTGCCCGCCGACGCCGATGGCCAGCTCCAGCGAGCCGCCGCCGAGGTCGAAGACCAGGACCGGTTCGTCGTGCACGGCCACCGACGCCCGGACGCCCAGGTAGGCGAGTCGCGCCTCCTCGAGGCCGTCGAGCACCTGAACGGGGGTGTCGGCGGCCTCCTCGAGCCGTTGGAGGACCGCCGGACCGTTGACCGCGTCGCGCAGCGCGGCCGTTGCCACGGCGGTGACGCTCCGGGCACCGGAGCGCCGGCCGAGCTCCGCGAGGTGGGTGACGGTGGCGACCGCCGAGCGCTCCGCCGCGGGCGGGACCGACCCGGTCGAGGCGACCTCCCGGCCGAGGTGGAGCATCTCGCGTTCGCGCAGGACCGGTGTGATGCTCGGACCGTCGACGTCGGCGACGAGCACGTGGAAGGAGTTCGAGCCCAGATCCAGGACGGCGTGGCGCATCGCTCAGCCGGCTTCCGGCGGCGGCAGGTAGTCGATCCGGGTGGGGGCCGGCCAGTCGTCGAACACCCAGGTGGACCCCTTCGGCCACTCGGGACGGACGCCGAGGTCGCCGCGACGCCGCAGCTCCTTGATCGTCGCGCTGATCACGTCGCCGTGGCTGCACAGCAGCACGTCCTGTGCGCTGAGTCGTCGCAGCAGCCGGTCGACCACGTCCGGCGCGGTGCCCTCGGCCAGGGCGTCGTCGGTCTCCACGGTCAGCCCATGGACCGCTGCGAGTGGCTCGAGGGTGTCCACGCAGCGCCGGGCCGGGCTCGAGATCAGGCGCTCGAGGTCGATGTCGCGGTGCAGCCGGGCGAGCGCCTCGGCCTGGTCGCGCCCGGTCGCTGACAGGGGCCGTTCGGTGTCGTCGCCGGTCCACGCCGCGCGGTCGCCGGCGTCGGCGTGGCGGACCAGCAGCAGCGTCACCCGCGGCCTCCTGCCGTCGATTGACCGAGCACGTGCTCGAGCAGCTCGAGGTCGCGAGGATAGGTCAGCAGCTCGCGGGCCTCGTCGACCGGGACGAAGCGGGCGTCGTCGACCTCGCCGTCGGGGACGCGCTGCGCGGGGTCGCCGGCGACCACGCGCATGCGCCACCACCGAACGTGCTTGGTCCCGGTCGGGATCGGGTAGCTCACCGAGGGCAGCTCCTCCTCCACGGCCGCGTGGACGCCGGTCTCCTCGGCGACCTCCCGCACGGCCGCCGCCGCGGCGGTCTCGCCCGGGTCGAGCTTGCCCTTCGGCAGTGACCAGTCGGCGTGGCGCACCCGGTGGACGACGAGTACCTCCACACCGTCCGATCCCTGCCGCAGGACAACGCCCCCGGCCGCGAGGGTCACCGCGTCGGCGCTCACGTGCGCGTCCGTCGGCGGGCACGTTCCTGCAGGGTGAGGTGGGAGTCGACGCCGGTGTGGGTCTCCACCCGGTACCAGCGGCCGTCGTAGGCGAGCTCCCAGGCCAGCAGGTCGTCGGCGAGGTTGACCTGCAGGATCTCCTCGAGCCGGGCCTGGCTGGCGGGATCCTCGACGAAGGTCAACGCCTCGACGCGGCGGTCGAGGTTGCGCGGCATCAGATCGCCCGAGCCGATCACGTAGTCGTACCCCCGTGAGGCGCTGCCGAATCGGAACAGCCGCGAGTGCTCGAGGTAGCGCCCGACGATCGAACGAACCGTGATGTTCTCCGAACGGCCGGGCACGCCGGGACGCAGGCAGCAGATGCCGCGTACGAGCAGGTCGATGCGGGTGCCGGCCGTCGAGGCGGCGTAGAGCGCGTCGATGATCTGGGCGTCGACCAGGCTGTTCATCTTGGCGACGATGTGGCCGTCGTCGGCCGCGGCCTCGCGGTCGATCAGATCGAGCATGTTCTGCCGGAACGTGGTCGGGGCCACCAACAGCTTGCGGTACTCCGACTGCTGCGAGTACCCGGTCAGCACGTTGAACAGATCGGACAGGTCGGCGCCGAGGTCGGGGTCGGCGGTCAGCAGGCCCAGGTCCTCGTAGATCCGTGCCGTCCGGTCGTTGTAGTTGCCGGTTCCGATGTGGGCGTAGCGACGCACGCGGCCGGATTCGCCACGCACGACCAACGCGACCTTGGTATGGGTCTTGAGCCCGACCACCCCGTAGGCCACGTGCACGCCGGCCTCCTCCAGCGCGCGTGCCCAGCCGATGTTCGCCTCCTCGTCGAAGCGGGCTTTGAGCTCGACCAGCGCGACCACCTGCTTGCCCGCCTCCGCGGCGTCGAGAAGGGCGCGGATCACGGGGCTGTCCGGGCCTGAGGTGCGGTAGAGCGTGAGCTTGATCGCCAGCACGCTCGGGTCGTGGGCGGCCTCCTCGACGAAGCGCAGGACCGAGGTGGAGAACGCGTCGTAGGGGTGCTGGACCAGGACGTCGCCGTCGCGCAGCACCTCGAAGACATCGATGTCGTCTTGGTCGTCGTGGTCGAGGCGTGGCGTGGTCGTGCCGCGGAACGGCTCGTGCTTGAGATCGGGGCGGTCGAGGTCGTAGAGCGCCCACAGCCCGGACTGGTCGAGCGGTGACGGCAGCTCGATCACCTCGTCGCTGGTGATCTCGAGCTCTCGGATCAGCAGCTCGCGCACCTCGTCGCTCATCGAGGGTTCGACCTCGAGCCGGACCACCCGTCCGAACCGGCGGCGGGTCAGCTCGGTCTCGATGGCGAGCAGCAGGTCGTCGGCCTCCTCCTCCTCGACCTCGAAGTCGGCGTTGCGCGTGACCCGGAACACATGGTGCTCGAGCACCTCGAGGCCCGGGAACAGCCGGTCGAGGTGCGCGGCGATGACCTGCTCGAGCGGGACGAACCGGCGGGCATCGGGCATCACCAGGAACCGCGGGAGGACCGGTGGGACCTTCACACGGGCGAAGCGCACACGCGGCGCCGCCGGGTCCCTGACCAGCACGGCCAGGTTCATCGACAGGTCAGAGATGTAGGGGAAGGGGTGGGCCGGATCGACCGCCAGCGGCGTCAACACCGGGAAGATGCGTTCCTCGAAGATGCCGACGAGGTGCTCACGGTCGTCGGCGTCCAGCTCGCTCCAGTCGCAGAAGTCGATCTCCTCCTTGGCCAGTGCGGGGACCAGCTGGTCGCGGAAGACGTGCGCGTGGCGTCGGGACAACTCGCCGACGTGGGTGTCGATCGCAGCCAGCTGCTGCGCCGGGGTCATCCCGTCGGGGTTGCCCCCGGAGACGTCCGCGGCCAGCTGCTCCATCAGCCCGGAGACACGGACCTGGTAGAACTCGTCCAGGTTCGACTGGAAGATGGCCAGGAACTTCGCCCGTTCGAGCAGCTCGAGCTCCGGGTCCTCGGCCAGGGCGAGGACCCGCTCGTTGAACTGGATCCAGGACAGCTCCCGATTGAAGTAGCGCACCTCGTCGGGCGGGGCCGGGTGGTCGCCGAGGATCTCGTGCGTTCGTGGGCGAGGATGGGGGATCCGCTGCGGCGGCGTACCCGGGACCAGCACCCCGTCGAGGACCACGTGGGTGCTGGCGGACGTGTGCTGCGAGGGGCCCTCGGCGGGGTCGGCCGTCCGCCGGTGGTCCGTCGTGCGGCCGTCGTCGGACGGACGCGTGGCACGGCGCCACCACAGCCGCGACCAGGGGCGTCCGCGATCGATGTCGCTCATCGGCCGGTCGTCGTCAGCTCGGCCCCTCCCGTCACGATGGCCCATGAGCGTAGGACCCCGTGGTGCCGTCCGCCGCGGAGCGCGCCGGTCGCCGGCGGACCGCAGGGTGCACGGGTCGGGTGGGCGTCACGCGGGTGTGTGCTCTACAGTTGCGCCGTCGCCGTCAGATCGCCCGGCCGGACGGCCCGGATCGAGCACCGGAGGAGTCGCCGTTGACGTACACGATCGCTGAGCCGTGCATCGACGTGAAGGACAGGGCCTGCGTCGAGGAGTGCCCGGTCGACTGCATCTACGAGGGTGGTCGGATGCTCTACATCCACCCGGAGGAGTGCATCGACTGTGGCGCCTGCGAGCCGGTCTGCCCGGTCGAGGCCATCTTCTACGAGGACGATGTGCCCGACGAGTGGCAGCAGTTCACCCCCATCAACGCGGAGTTCTTCGAGGACTCGGTCACGGGGCTCGGCTCGCCGGGTGGCGCTGCCGCGGTCGGTGCGGTCGACCAGGACCACCCGACGGTGGCCTCCTGGGACGCCTGACCGGCATCCGTGCCGGACATGGCGCGTGGGTAGACTGCCCGTCGCCCGCTCCCGTCGGACGAGGTGACCTGTGGCCTACGTGATCGCCGAACCGTGCATCGACGTCAAGGACAAGGCCTGCGTCGAGGAGTGCCCGGTCGACTGCATCTACGAGGGCGACCGGATGCTCTACATCCACCCGACGGAGTGCATCGACTGTGCCGCGTGTGAGCCTGCCTGCCCCGTCGAGGCGATCTTCTACGCCGACGACGTCCCGGCGGAGTGGAGCGAGTTCACCGCGATCAACGCGGCGTTCTTCGAGCCGGAGGTGACCGGACTGGGCTCGCCGGGAGGTGCCGGCGAGGTCGGCCAGACCCGGGTCGACCACCCCAAGGTCGCACCGTACGAGATCGCCTGAGTGCTGCGACGTCGACGCGAGGTCGACGTCGACGGGCTCGTCGCCGAGCACCTCGCTGCGGGGCGGCCGACCGGCTGGTTCGAGCCGGTGTACGCGGCCGCGTTCGGGCAGCGCGAGGCGGTGCCGTGGGCGGGTGACGGCCCGCATCCGTTCGTCGTCGACTGGCTGGAGTCCCCGGTGGCGACGCCGCCGGGCGACCGGGCGGTCGTGGTCGGCTGCGGCCTCGGC
>SKSM01000270.1 GCA_007122985.1 Nitriliruptoraceae bacterium
CGCTGCGGGTCGGACCGCGCTCGGCCGGCGCGGTCCCCGGGCCCGCCTGCTACGACCGCGGCGGGTACGAGCCGACGGTGACCGACGCGAACCTCGTCCTCGGGCGGCTGGACCCGGACGTGCGGCTCGGCGGGGCGATGCGGATGCGTCCGGAGCTGGCCGAGGCGGCGGTCGGCCGGCTGGCGGACGAGCTCGGGCTCGATCCGGTCCGCTGCGCGGAGGGCATCGTGCGGGTCACCGACGCGCAGATGAGCAAGGCGCTGCGGGTGGTGTCGGTCGAGCGTGGCCGCGATCCGCGCCGGTTCGCGCTGGTGCCCTTCGGGGGTGCCGGACCGCTGCACCAGGCGGCCCTCGCCGCGGAGCTCGGCTGCGCACGCGTGCTGGTGCCGCCGAATCCCGGGGTGCTCTCCGCACAGGGGCTGCTGGCCGCGCCGGTGACGGTCGACCGTGCCCGCAGCCGGGTCACCCCGGCCGACGCCGTGGAGCCGCGGTGGCTCGCCGAGCAGTTCGGGGCGCTGGCCACCGATGCCTGCGCCGTGCTCGAGGAGCAGCGCGTGGAGGTCGCCAGCCTCCGGCGCACGGCTGACCTGCGCTACCGCGGCCAGGCCTTCGAGCTGGAGGTGGCGGTTGCGGAGGGGGCCGGCTCGGACGCCGGAACCGACCCGGCGACCGTGCAGCCGGGGCCGGTGGATCCAGCGGACCTGATCGAGATGTTCCACGCTGCCCACCTCGAGCGCTACGGCTACGACCAGCGCGGCGAGGACGTGGAGCTGGTGACGCTGCGCGTGCGGGTCGAGGGCCCGGCACCGACGCTGCCGCTGCCGCGGCTGAGCGGAGGCGGCGACGTGGACGCGGCGACGCTCGCCACGCGTGACGTGGTCGCCGACGGCGACCCGGTCCGCGCCGTGGTGGTCGATCGCTCCCGGCTCGGGGCGGGAGCGCAGCTGCGGGGTCCCGCGGTCGTGGTCGGGCTCGACGCGACCGTCTGGGTCGCGCCGTGGCAGACCGGCGCGGTCGACGACCACGGCCTGCTGGTGCTGGAGGAGGCGCGATGACCGCCGACACGCCCGATGGCAGCGGCACGGCCGCTCGAGCCGAGGTCGACCCGATCACCCTCGAGGTCGTGCGCAACGCCCTGATCGGGGCCGCCGAGGAGGCGGGCGCGGCCCTGCGCCGCACCGCCTACTCCCCCAACATCAAGGAGCGGGTCGACTGCTCGACGGCGGTGTTCGACGCACAGGGACGCATGGTCGCCCAGGCGGAGCACATCCCCGTCCACCTCGGCTCGATGCCGCTGTCGGTGGCCGCGGCGCGCGAGACGTTCCCACAGCTCGGTCCGGGCGACCAGGTGCTGGTCTCCGACCCCTTCGCCGGCGGCACCCACCTGCCGGACTGGACGCTCGTGGCACCCGTGCACGACGACGCCGACCGGCTGCTCGGCTACGCGGCCAACCGCGCCCACCACTCCGACGTCGGCGGCGCTGCCCCCGGCTCGATGCCGGCGGGCGCCACCGAGATCTTCGCCGAGGGTCTGCGCATCCCGCCGGTGCGGCTCGCGGTCGCCGGTGAGGAGCAGGCCGACATCGTCGCGCTGCTGATGGCCAACACCCGCACCCCGCGCGAGCGGCTCGGCGATCTGCGTGCCCAGCGTGGCGCCAACCATCTCACCGCCGTGCGGCTGCGTGCGCTGGCTGCGGAGCTCGGCGCCGACGGGCTCGCGGCGGCGATGTCAGCCACGCTCGACCACGCCGAGCGCGCCGTTGCGGCGGCGATCAGCGAGCTGCCGGACGGGACCTACCACGCCGATGACGAGCTCGACGACGACGGCACCGGCGTCGGTCCCATCCCGATCACGGCGGCGGTGACGATCCGCGGCGAGCGCGTCGTGGTCGACCTGACCGGCTGCGCCGGCCAGGTGCCGGGCAGCGTCAACGCGCCCCGGGCGGTGACGCTGTCGGCCGCCGTCTACGCCCTGCGGGCGGTGGCGGCCCCGGACCTGCCGGCGAACGACGGCGTCATCCGCAGCCTGGAGCTGCGCACGACCCCCGGCAGCGTGGTCGACGCCCTGCCACCGGCGGCCGTCGCGGCCGGGAACGTCGAGACCTCCCAACGCATCGTCGACGTGCTGCTCAGGGCCCTGGCCCGGGCCGCCCCCGACCGCGTCGGGGCCGACAGCCAGGGCACCATGAACAACACGCTGTTCGGGGGGATCGACGACCGCGACGGGGGCTCGACCCCGTTCACCTACTACGAGACCCTCGGGGGCGGCGCCGGCGCGGGACCGTGGGGTCCGGGTGCGGACGGCACCCACTCGCACATGACCAACACCAAGAACACCCCGATCGAGGCGTTCGAGCTCGCCTATCCGCTGCGCGTGGTCGAGTACCAGCTGCGCGACGGCAGCGGCGGTGCTGGCCGCCACCGCGGTGGCGAGGGCCTGCGCCGGGTCGTCGAGGTGGTCGCAGCGGCGGCCACGGCGTCACTGCTGACCGAACGCCGACGTCGGGCGCCCGCGGGGGCGAACGGCGGCGGCGACGCCGCACCGGGCCGAAACGCCGTCCGGCGTGCCGGCGACGACCACGAGCAGCCACTGGACGGCAAGGTCACCGTGCAGCTGGCCCGGGGTGACCGGCTGGTCGTCGAAACGCCCGGCGGCGGTGGCTACGGTCGGGCCTGAGCCCGAGCCGCACACCGCGACACCCCGCACACCTGCACGCTCCCGCCGACCGCGAACCGCGAAGGAGGCCCCGGTGGCCGCCACCTCGACCATGCTGGAGCTCGGCACGCCCGCACCCGACTTCTCGCTCCCGGACGTCGGCGACGGCACCACGGTCAGCCTCGACGACGTCGTAGGGACCGCCGCGACGGTCGTCGCCTTCCTGTGCCGCCACTGCCCCTACGTCCAGCACGTGCAGGCCACGTTCGCGGCCATCGCCGCGGAGTACGCCGCACACGGGGTCGGCGTGGTCGCCATCAGCTCCAACGACCCGACGATCGTCCCCGACGACGCGCCGCCGTCGCTGGCCGAGCAGAAGGCCGAGGTCGGCTTCACCTTCCCCTACCTGTTCGACGCCGACCAGTCCGTCGCGCGCGACTACGGCGCCGCCTGCACACCCGACCTGTTCGTGTTCGACGGACAGCGGCGACTCGCCTACCGGGGGCGGATGGACGAGACGCGCCCCGGCCAGGGCACGCCGACCGGGGAGGACCTGCGCGCGGCCCTGGATGCGCTGCTGGCGGGTGACGCCCCCTCCACCGACCAGCACCCGGCGATCGGCTGCTCGATCAAGTGGTCACCGGGCAGCGAGCCCGGCTGAGCGCACCGGCCCCGCGTCATCCGGCGCGCTCAAGGCCGATCCACGATGCGTCGATGGACAGGCATGGCCACACACGACGCCCGGACGCAGCACCGCCGCGCCCCAGGGTCGGGCGGGCCGGCGGCGCAGCTGCACGCAGGCGACCGGGTCGGCGCCGCCCGGGCGCTGCTCCCGCGGCTGTATGCCGGCGAGGAGATCACCACGGATGCGGACGTCCTGGCTGAGGACGCACGGGCGGCATCGGACGTCGCCGGCGAGTGCGCGGCGCTGTACTCGGCGCTCGCCGCCGCCTCGTTCGCCGAGCAGACCGACCGGGTCGAAGCGATCGCCGGCACGATCGTCCAACGCGCGACCCACGGTCGGTCCCCGGTGTGGGAGGCCGTCGGACGCCAGTACCTGGCCCGACTCCGGCTGGCCGCCCAGCAGGAGAACCTCGCCTTCCGTGAGGTGATCGCGGCCGAGCTGCTCGTCGACGAGGTCGCCGACAGCCCCGGGCTCGCGGTCGCGCTCAACGGCATCGCGGTCGCCTACTCCCGCCTCGAGCTGTACGAGGAAAGCGAACGGACCTATGCACGGCTGCACGAGGTGGCACACGCCGTCGGAGACCACTGGTCCCGCGTGGCGCTGGTCCACAACCGCCTGCTGAACCGTGCGTCGTGGGCGCTGGCACTGCTGCGCATCGGCGAGGACCGGGCCGCCACCGAGCGGCTGACGACCGCGGCCCGCCAGGCACGTGAGGATGCCGACGTCGGCGACAGCCCGGCACAGAGCGACATCGACGCGCTGCTGCTGTTCACCGACCTGATGACCGACGGGGTCGCGCTGGACGAGGCCCGTCGACGGTTCACGGCGCTACTCGCCCATGCAAAGGGCGAGGCCATCGGCTTCGCGCGCTTCGGGTTCGCATACCGGCTGATGATCAACGGCCAACTGGACGTGGCCCGTGAGCAGGCCACCAGCTCGCTGGCGACCGTCCACCCGATCGACGGTGACCCGGTCCACTCGATGCTGCGCTGGCTGCGGGCACGCATCGCCCTGCTCGCCGAGCCCGACCACGCCGGGCTGCGCGACGTCGGCGACTACGCCGAGCTCGCCGCCCGACAGGTGTGGCAGCTGCGGGAGCGCCGCCGTGAGGCGGCCAAGGAGCGGCTGCGGACCGGGCGCATGCGCCGCGAGCACGAGCGCGTGGAACGGGCATCACTCGAGGACCCGCTGACCGGGGTGGCCAACCGCCGCCGGCTCGACCGCGAGCGCACGGCGTTGCTCGACGTCGACGACCGCACCTGGACCACGGTGGTCTACCTCGACATCGACCACTTCAAGCCCATCAATGACGCGCTGGGGCACGCCGTCGGCGACGCCGTTCTGTGCGAGCTGGCGACGATCCTGCGCCGGACCACGCGCACCAACGACCTGGCCGGTCGCTACGGCGGTGACGAGTTCGCGCTCATCGCACCCGACTGCGATCCCGACGAAGCCGTACGGCTCGCCGAGCGACTGCTGGCCGCGATCCGCGCCCACCGCAGTTGGCCGACGGGCAACGGCGTCGGGGTCACCGTGTCGATCGGGCTGGCCACCGCACGCGGGCCGAACAGCCAGCTGTTCCTGGCAGCGGACGAGGCGCTGTACGCGGCCAAGGCCAACGGCCGCGACCGGGCCGAGACACGGATCCTGGCCACCGACCTTGCGGCGCTGGCCGTCACCGAGTGACCCGGGCCGAGCACCGGCGGTGCGGCTTTGTCGCCCCGCTACCGGCTCACGACTCGCCCTCGAGCACCTCGCGGGCGAGCACGGCGGCGTCCTCGGCACGGGACTCCTCGACGAACACGCGCGTCCCCCAGTCGCCGGCGAACAGCACCCGGGCGAGTGCGCCGCTGCGCTTGACCCAATGGACGATGCCCGCGGCCTCGAGCCGGTCGACGAGCTCGGCGGCGTGCTCGTCGGTGAACTGACCGAGCAGCACGGTCGACACACCGCTCACCTGCGCCTCCGGGTCGGGGGTCGGACGGTAGCGACGCACGGCGGCACGGTCAGCACCCGGTGACCGCTCCCTCGGTGCGGGGGTCGCTGCCGCCGACGTAGCCGCCGGGCGCCACCTCGATCGCGTACGCATGGCCGGCCCGGCGGTCGTAGGCGTCCATCGAGGTGACCTGGTGACCGCGCTCGGTGAGTCCGGCGACCAGGGCCGCAGAAGCGCGGGACTCGAGCCGCACGGCCCCGTCGGCGACATCGACGACGAACCGGGGGGCGTCGATCGCCGCCTGGACGTCGTCGCCGCGGTCCAGCAGCCGGGACAGCAGCTGCAGGTGGATCTGGGGCTGCGCGTCACCACCCATCGTGCCGAACACCAGCCACGGCCGACCGTCGCGCAGCGCCAGGCCGGGGATGAGGGTGTGCACCGGCTGCCGGCCCGGCCCGATCGCGGCCGGGTCGTCCGCGTCGCGGCTGAAGTGGGCGCCGCGGTCCTGCAGCCCGATGCCGGTGCCGGGCACCACCACGCCCGAGCCGAAGCCGACGAAGTTGGACTGGATCAGGCTCACCAGCAGCCCGTCCGCGTCTGCGGCGCACAGGTAGGCGGTCCCGGCCGGCGCCGGACGCGGCGGCGGCCAGCTGCCGACGCGGTCGGGATCGATGTCGGCGGCCATCCGGCGCAGGCGGTCGGAGCTGAGCAGCTGGTCGGGCGCGACCCGCATCACCTCCGGGTCGGCGAGGTGCTCCTGCCGGTCGGCCATGGCGAGGCGCACCGCCTCGAGCTGGAGGTGGGTGGCCAGCCGCGGGTCCTCGGGCAGCGGTCCGAGCGCATCGAGGATCCCGAGCACCGTCAGCGAGGTGACCCCCTGGGTCGGGGGCGGTAGCTCGAGCACGTCCACGCCGCGGTAGCTGCCGGCCAGCGGCGTCGCCTCGGCCACCGTGTGGGCGGCCAGGTCGTCGGCGGTCATCGTCGAGCCGTGTGCCTGCAGGGTGCTGACGATCGCGTCGGCGATGCGGCCGGTGTAGACCCCGGCGGGTCCCTCCTCGGCAATGGTCGTGAGGGTGGCGGCGAGCTCCGGCTGCACGAAGCGCTCGCCGACGCGCATGTGACCGAAGGTCTCCTCCCATCCGGGCTGACCACCGAGCCGGTCGCGGACGCGCTGCGGGTAGCTGGCCGCCGGTGCAGACACCGGGAAGCCGTCGGCGGCCAGCCGCCGGGCGGTGGTCGACAGCTCGCCGAAGCTGCGGCTGCCCCATCGCTCGAGCAGGTGGAACCAGCCGGCGGTCGCGCCGGGCACGGTCACCGGCAGCGCGCCGAACATCGGCATCCCGGCCGTCCCCGGGAACGCCACCTGCGGATCACCGTGACCGGCTTCGATCGCCCGCCCGATCGCCTCCGGGGTGGCCCCCATGGGTGCGCGCCCGACGCTGAGCACACCCTGGGCCTGCCCGTCCCACACGATGGCCAGCAGATCCCCGCCGACCCCGCAGTGGTAGGGGGTGACCACCGCAAGGACGAGGTTGGCCGCCACCGCGGCATCCACCGCGTTGCCGCCGTCGGCCAGCACCGCCTGCCCCGCCGCACTGGCCAGGTGGTGCGGGCTGGCGACCGCACCGGCGGGAAACCAGCGGCTCTGGGACACGGCGACCTCCTCGACGGAGCCTTCAGCGTAGGGCCGCACGGCGGCTGCGGGCAGTGCGTAGGCTGACCTGCCGCAGCGCCGCGCCGAGGTAGCCCAAGGGCAGAGGCGGCTGCCTTAAAAGCAGCTCCAGTGTGGGTTCGACTCCCACCCTCGGCACGATCAGCGCACTGCGGCGTCGGTCTGGTCCGGCGTGCCGGCGTCACCCGCCCCGGTACCGACCGTCAGCCGCAGCAGCGGACCGGCGGAGAACGGCGACGGTCCGGCGTGGTCGATGCCCGCGTCGCGCCAGGCGGTCGGGGGCACGCCGAGGTCGGCGAGGTAGAGGTCGCCCACGAACGCGTGGACGACCCGGGGGCGCAGCCCCACCGTCGGCAGCCCGAGCGCGACCGTGACGTCGGCGGTGACCGACGCGCCGTGCAGACCCTCGTCGGGCGAGATCCCGCTCGGCAGGTCCAGCGCAACGACCGGAACGTCGTGCCGCCGCAGCCACACGGCGGCGGCCTCGGGCAGTTCGCGCAAGGGGGGACGGGCGCCCACGCCGAGCACGGCGTCGATCACGATCTCCCCGGGTGGGGCGGCGGCCTCCAGATCGCTCGGCAGTGGGACCACCGAGACCCCGGCGTCGCGCAGCACGTGGGTCTGCTGCGGATAGCGCGGTGCCCCGACCGTGCGCACGTCCACCGACGCGCCGGCTGCCGCGAGCAGTCGTGCCCCGACCAGTCCCCCGGCGCCGTTGCTCGACGGGCCGGCCAGCACCGTCACGCTGCGCCCCGTGAGCTCGCCGCCGGAGAAGCGACGCACGACGTCGATCAGCGCGCGTCCGGCCTGCTCGGCCCGCCCGAGCGCATCGAGGCCTCGGTCGTCCAGCCACCGTCGGGCCGTCTGGACCTGCGCGCTGGTGACGTGCGCCACCTCGTCCTGCGTGAGCGCCGGCAGGTCGCCGCGGAGCCGCGGCCGGCGTTCGTGCAGGGGCGCCGACTCCCACGGGCGGACCTCGAGCTCCTCGCCGAGGTCCTGTGGCCGCAGACCGTCGCTCCAGCCGGCGACCGCGGTGTCCAGCAGCAGGCCGAGCACGGCGGCGGTCGCCCCCCACAGCAGGTCGTCCTCCAGCTGCCACGCCCAGGTCGACCCGCGCACCGACAGCGGCGTGTGGCGCCACCGGCGTCGGTCGAGCAGGCGGGCCAGTGGCACGCGCAGGACCTCGTCGACCTCCCACGGGTTCTCGGTCAGCTCGTGCGGCTCGATCCAGCGTCCGAGCACGGGCACCACCCAGAACCGCGACGGGGGGATGTAGAAGGTCTGGCCGGCCCCGACCACCTCGACGCTGTCGCGGCGCAGCCCGATCTCCTCCTCGGCCTCGCGCAGCGCCGCCTGCTCGGCCGTCTCGCCCGGGTCCAGCCGCCCACCCGGGAACGACAGCTGACCGGGGTGCGAGCGCAGGTCGCGACGACGACGGGTCAGCACGACGCAGGGGCCGTCGTCGGTGGGCTCGACCAGCACCAGCACCGCACCGACACGGGCGTTCGGCGGCGGGGTGCGCTGCTCCTCGGGGACCCGGTCGAGCGCCGCGCGCAGCCGGGGCCAGAACACCGCCGCGTCCAGCCGTTCGTCCACCACCTCGCCTCCGGTCCGGCCGGCAGGCTAGACGTCCGCTCCCCCGTCGTCGGTGCGGTCGGTGCGGTCAGGGCGGTCGGCCTCGTCGAGCGGCTCGATCGGGAACAGGTGGATCTGGCTCATCACCCGCGCGGCGTCCGGCGGCGGTGTGCGGTCCTGGAGCCGCTGCTGGTGGCGTTCGAGCACCGCCATCAGCTCCTCGCGCAGCGCCCGCAGCTCGTCGGGTGTGGCGACCATCCGGCTCGTCGTGCTCACCGACGACGAGATCCAGCGCGGGCCCCAGGAGGTGGCGCTGCGAAACCACCGGTCCAGCTGCCGCGCGTAGCTGCGCCACAGCTCCCGGCCGACCAGCTCGAGGTCACCCGCGGCGTCGGGGTCGTCGAGGAACTCCTGCGCCTGCAACCGGAAGCCACCGGGCCGGGTGCGCCACCACCGCTCCCGACGCCCGCCGCGCCCGGGGTCCTCCTCGATGAACCCGTGCCTGGCCAGGAAGCGCAGGTGGTAGCTGGTCGTGCCGCTGCTCTCGCCGACCTGCTCGGCCAGCTGCGAGGCGGTGGCCGGTCCGCCGTCGGCCAGCAGGTCGTACATCCGCACCCGCAGCGGGTGGGCGAGCGCCTTGAGCGCCGAGGCGTCGACCACCATCGGCTCGGGCGTGTCCGCGTCGTCGCTCATCGCCGTCTCCTCGGTCCGTCCAACGCGCACTGCCCGCCCGCGGCGACGGGCTGCGGCACGGCCAGCGCACATCTGCAAAGAACACTTTGCAGAGATTCCTTTGCAGACGTATCTTCGCAGAGCTTTCTCTGCAACGACCGTACCAGGAGGCGTCGTGTCCCCGCTCGGAGCGCGGTTCCACCACCTGTTGGCCACGACCGCCACGTCGAACCTCGCCGACGGGCTGGTGCTCGTCGGCGCGCCGCTGCTGGTGATCCAGCTGACCCGCGAACCCACCGCGGTCGCCGGGGTCCAGGCCGCCTTCACGCTGCCCGCGCTGCTGTTCGCCCTGCACGCCGGCGCGCTGGCCGACCGCCACGACCGGCGGTCGCTGCTGCTCGGCGCGGCGGTGCTGCGCGCCGCGGTCCTCGCACTGGCCGGAGCGGCCGCGCTGACCGGCTGGCTGCCCCTGCCGTTGCTCTACCTGGCGGTGTTGGTCCTCGGGGTGGGGTCCGTGCTGTTCGACACCACCACCCAGTCGATCGTCCCCGACCTCGTCGACCGGGAGGCGCTGGGCACCGCCAACGGCCGGATCATCGGCGCACAGACGGTGATGAACAACTTCGTCGGAGCGCCGTTGGCAGGCCTGCTGGTCGCGCTCGGGGCGGCCAGCGTGCTGCTCGCTCCGGCGGCCCTCTACCTGCTGGCGGCGCTGCTCCTGCTGCGGCTGCCACGCCGCCCGGACCCCGGCCCACGGGCAGCCACCCGCCTGCGCACCGAGATCGCCGTCGGCCTCGGCGTGCTGCGCCACGACGCGGCCCTGCGGTCGATCGGGCTCCTGGCGAGCCTGCTCAACCTCGGCAACGCGGCCTACTTCGGCGTGTTCGTGCTGTTCGTCGTCGGCGACGACGCGCCGATGGGGCTGCCCGAGGCGGCCTACGGCGGCCTTGCCGCCGCCCTGGCGGCCGGAAGCGTCGTCGGCTCGCTGGTCGCCGGACGGTTCGAGGCCCGCTTCGGCCCACGACGGGTCCTGCTCGGCGGCACGGCGGCCGCCAGCCTGCTGATGCTGGTCCCCGTCGTCACCGCCGCACTGGTGCCCATCGTGGTGATCGCCGTCGGACTGGGGCTGTGCTCGATCACCGTCAACGTCGTGTCGGTCTCCAGCCGGCAGCGGGTCGTGCCGCCGCAGCTGCTGGGCCGGGTCAACGCCACCTTCCGGCTCCTGGCGATGGGAGCCATGCCGGTCGGAGCCGGGCTCGGCGGGGTGATCGCCAGCGCCACGAGCTTGCGCACGCTGTTCGTCGGCGTGGTCGTGCTGCAGCTCGCCGCGATCCTCCTGCTCCACCGCCCGATCCGAGACGCGGCACTGCTCGGCCCGGCGGCCGCCGGTCAACCCATCGAGGCGACCAGCCCGTCGAGCCCGTCGGCCTCGCTGACCACCAGCTGATCGTGCCCGTAGCGGTCGAGCACGGCCGCCAGCACCACCGCACCGCCGTGGATGACGTCCTCACGGCCCGGTTGCATCGGCCCGAGCGCTGCCCGGCCCGACGCCGGCATCGAGGCGAGCTCGGCCGTCAGCGACCGTAGGGAGTCGGCCGGGATCCGCGTGCCGTGGATCGCGGACTCCGCATAGGTCTCCAGCCCACGGTGGAGCGCCGCCAGCGTCGTCGCCGTCCCCGCGACGCCCACCAGTGACGCGACGTCTGCCAACGCGACGTCCTGCGCGGCCAGCTCGCGGTCGGCCAGCTCGAGCTGCTCGTCGACCATCCGCCGGGCGGCGTCCAGCTGCGCCGGCGACGGCGGATCGTCGGCCAGATGGCGCTCGGTCACGCGCACGCAGCCGAGCTGCAGCGACACGCTGGCCGCCACCGCGCCCGTCCCGTCGCCGACGATCAGCTCCGTGGAGCCACCGCCGACGTCGATCACCGCGGTCGGACGCGCCACCTCGACGGCCCCGGTGGCGCCTGCGAACGCCAGGGCCGCCTCCTGCTCGCCGGTGAGGATCTCCGGGCGCAGGCCGGTCGCCGTCTGCACGGCCGCGAGGAACCGGTCCGCGTCGTCGGCGTCGCGCACGGCCGCGGTCGCGGCGATCCGCACCGCGTGGTCGACGCCGTGGGCGGTCCAGATCGCGCGGTAGCGCAGGATCGTCTGGACGGTGTGCTCGAGCGCGGCGTCGTCGAAGCGGCCCGTGGCGTCGATGCCGCGGCCCAGCCGCGTGATGGCCAGCTCACGCGTGCAACGCCGGCCGGCGGCGTCGACCACCAGCAGCCGCACGGAGTTCGAGCCGACGTCGACGGCGGCGCGCGGCAGGCTCACCGCCCGCCGCCCACATGGGCGTCGAGCCGGTCGTGCCAGTCCGCCTGCGTGTCCGGATCCACGCAGGGTCCCGAGCACGGCGCCGGGGTGGCGCGATCGATCGTCCACGCGCCGACCGGGTTGTCGCCGGTGGCCAGGTGGTGGGCGGCGTGGACGTGCAGGCACTTGATGTGTCCCGGCATCCCGCCGACGCCCGGCGCTCCGGGCAGCGGCTCGTCGAGCGTGTCGCGGAACCCGACGTAGGCCTCGTGGCTGGCCGTGTAGTCGGCGGCGAACTGCGGATCGTCCGCCAGCCGCCGGTTGAGCCCGACCATCGCCTGGTCCGCCTCGAGGGTCCCGACCCGAGACCGCAGCACCGGGCAGGTCAACCAGAACGTGGTCGGAAACGGCGTGCCGTCCTCGAGCCGCGGCGCGACACGAACCACGGTGGGCAGCCCGAAGACACACCGGTGCACGACCGCGGGTGAGCCCCGGGCCGGCCGGCCGAGCTGGGCGGAGATGATCGCCCGCTCGTCGGGGTCGGCCGCGGCGGCCGCCCCGGCCCGGCGGTAGGAGGCCGCCGGATCGGGCCTCACCGCGTCCGCGGACGGCCCGTGTCGGTGCTGGGTCACTCGACGCGGCCACGGCGCTGACGGCGCGCCTCACCCTGGATCATCTGGGACTTGTGCATGAAGCGGCGCAGCCGCTTGTTGAAGTCCTTGTCCAGCTTGGACCGCAGGTTGGGCATCTCCTCGTCCTGCCAGTCCGGGTCGGCACGCTTGATGGACAGGTCGACCTTGCCGTCGTCCTTGACGTCGAGCACCTTGACATCCACCTCGTCGCCTTCGGCGAGGTAGGCGTAGATGTTCTCGACGAAGTCGGCGTCGACCTCGGAGACGTGCACCAGACCGGTCACCGTGGTCTCGTCCCACGGGACCTCGACGAACGCGCCGTACTCCTCGAGCCGAACGACCTTGCCCTTGATGATCTGTCCCTGAAGCTCCTGCAGCGCAATCACTCCTCACGTGGCCGCCGGTGCCCGCGCGTGCACCTGAGCCCGCTCGGCCGACACCGGACGTCTGTCCGGGCGGCATGCTCCTGACTCCCCGACCCGGGTGCTGACGGGGCGCGCGGTCACGAGCGGGTGGCCCGCTCGTTGCCCGTCAAGGTACGACAGCGCTCGGCGGCCCGGCAACACCCCGGCCTGCACCGGCACCACCGGGCCCGCTGCCCGGTCCCCGGCGACGAGCCGTCCTGACCGGCTCGTCAGCTGGCCACGACCCCGCGCACGGCCTCCCACACCCGGGCGTACCAGGGGGCCGGCTGCGGCGGGGGCGCGTCGCGCGGATCGGTGATCCGGGGACGGTCGACCTCCGGTGGCGCCAGCGAGTAGGCGACCTCGCCCGGACGGACGAAACCCTGCTGCTCGCGGGCGAGGAGCTCGATGTTGAGGGGGTCGTTGAGGTCCTCGACGCGCTGCTCGAGCTGCGCGTTGGCCTCGTCCAGCGCCTCGGCCTTGGCCTCGAGCGCCGCCACGCGGTCACGCGCGTCGAGGTAGCTCTGGACGGGCCCGGACAGCACCACGCCGCCGAGCACGAGCACGGCGAGCAGCGCCACGATCATCGGCCGGTCGCCGCGCACCACCCGGGCCACGCGGGCACGGAGCACCTCGCGCACCCGCCGGCGCAGCGGTCCGGGGCCCCGACG
>SKSM01000024.1 GCA_007122985.1 Nitriliruptoraceae bacterium
ATACCGACGACGGGCGGATCGCATGCGTGCAATCGATGGTGACGGCGCGGGCCTCGGGCGGGACCGCGGTTCCGGTCGCCGACCGGACGCTGGTTCGGATTCCGGTCTTGAAACGGCGCGACGTGTGCTCGCACGCAGCCGCACCTTCGCCGTCGTCGGTGCCTCCCCGGATCCGCACCGGCCCAGCCACGGCGTCATGCGCGTTCTGCTCGAGCACGGCTACCGGGTGATCCCGGTCACCCCCCGGGCCGAGTCGGTCCTCGGCCTACCCAGCTACCCGGACCTGGCGTCCATCCCCCAGGACGTCGATGTCGACGTCGTCGACATCTTCCGCCGTTCGCGGTACGCAGGCGCGCACGTCGACGAGGCCGTCGCGATCGGAGCGGCTGCGGTGTGGATGCAGCTTGATGTCATCGACCATGCCGCCGCGCAGCGGGCCCGCGAGGCGGGGCTCGACGTCGTGATGGACCGCTGCCCGGCCATCGAGCTGCGTCGCAGCGCGGCCTGACCAGCCCGGCACGGTGCGGGAACCTGCGCCCGGTGGGCCTCGTCCGACGACCCGGACGTGCCCGGGACCGTCGGACGGCGTTCAGGGTCGTCCGGTCGACGGGGCGCCGACGGGTTCAGCCGTGGTGACGTCGGCGGCCACGCTCTCGGCCAGCCGGGTCGCGATGTCTGCGAGCAGCCGGTCGATGGTGTTCTGCGCGACTCGATACAGCGCGAGCGTGTCGAGCGCCACACCGAACTGGCCGCCCGGCGGCCGGTAGCGGGCATCGAGGACGAGCGAGGCGGTACCGCCAGGAGGGGCGTGCAGACCGAGCTCACCGTCCAGGGAGGGGAGCAGGCGCGGGCGATGTGCCAGATCCTCGTCATCGCCCAACGGCTCCCACGACAGGGCACGCCACAGGGTGCTCCCGGACCGCCAGGGGCGGCCGACGTGGGCGCAGACCGTGCGGCTGATGCCGACACCGCGCACGAGCATCCTCAACTGGTCCTGGCCGGCCGCTCGGCCGCCCGGCAGCCATGCCGCGGGGTCCTGGCGCATGGCCCGGTGGAGTGCGCCGGGCTCACCCATCACCGGGAGGAACGCGGTGAGCGGGGTCACGTGCGGCTGTCTCATCCCATTCGCCTTCGGCTCGGGTGCTCCCGGCTCGAAGCAGACCTGAGCGCTCCCCCGCAGCGAGAGGGACGAAAGGCCTCAGACCGCACGGCCGTCCGCCCCAGATCGTCGTGCATCGTGCCGACGGTCGCCCGAGCCGTTGGTGTTGGTCACTCGCCCAGTGGCGCGGCCGCGATGGCGGGCGGCCGCGCCGTGGACGCGTCCCGCGGTGGGGACACCTTGACAACACCGCCGGGGCGGTGCTCTGCTGGCGACGGCAATCACGCAGTACGGTTGACAACACAGCACGTCGCGCCATCTGCAGGGGAAGCCGGTCGGAATCCGGCACTGACCCGCAACCGTAGGTCGCCCACGGCGCTCGGAGACGAGCACCGTGCCAGGCGGCGAGTCGGGACACCTGAGGGTGGCGAGCGGCTCCACTGACACACCCGTCGAGGAATGCGGGTCGGAGCCCGGACGCCACATCCGGACCAGGTCCCCCCTGCGCCAGCCGCGCAGCCCCGGGAGGCCGCTCGTTCTCGGAGATCCGCGCCCGGTCATCGATCCGCGGACCGAAGAACGAGAGGAAGCGATCTTGGTCCGCCGGATAGCAACACGCACGAGCCGCCTGCTCGTGGCAGCACTCCTCCTGGCACTGCTGGCCCCGAGCGCCGCAGTCGCCGAACCCGCCTCCACCGAGGACCCGACTGAAGCGGCCGCGGGGTGGCTGGCCGGCCAGCTCGTCGACGGCGAGCGCATCGAAGTCACCTTCGACTTCGGTGACGGGCCCCAGACCTTCCCGGACCAGGGACTGACGGCTGACGTCGTGCTCGCCCTGGCCGGCGCTGGCGTCGCGGCCGGACAGATCGAGTCGACCACCGACTGGCTCGAGGCGCAGGCCGGCGTCTACACCGGCACGGACGCCGACGAGGTCTACGCCGGCAGCGTCGCGAAGCTGCTGCTGGTGGCAGAGACGACCGAGCGCTCGACGACCATCGGTGAGCTGGACCTGGTCGCGCTGCTCGAGGACCGCGAGCAGGCCTCCGGTCGGTTCACCGACGACTCGCAGTCCGGTGACTTCAGCAACGCCATCACCCAGTCGCTGGCGGTGCTGGCTCTCGAGCGCGCCGCCGACGCGGCCCCTTCCACCACGGCGATCGACTACCTCGTCGGCCAGGCCTGCGACGACGGTGGGTTCCCCGAGGCTTTGGATGCCGAGCAGTGCACCGGTCAGGTCGATGCGACCGCCTACGCGGTCCAGGCGTTGGTGGCCGTCGGTGAGACCGAGGTGGCGCAGGACGCCGCAGCCTGGCTGGTGGCCGAACAGGCCGACGACGGCAGCTTCACCGGCGCTGAGGACACCGCCAACGCCAACTCCACCGGACTGGCCGCGACCGCCCTGTCGGCGGCGGGAGCGGACGCCGCTGCCGCGGACGCACAGCAGTTCCTGCTGGACCTGCAGACCCGCGACTGTGAGCTGGGTGCCGGCTCGATCCGCTATGACGCCGTCGACGGCGGCGATCCGGTCCGGGCGACCGCGCAGGCACTGCCGGGGCTCACCGGCGTCGACCTGGCGACGGTCAGCGCGGCCGGCGCGTCCGACCAGGCGCCCCGGTTCGACTGCCCCGGCTTCCCCGACGTCGCCGAGTCCAACGTGCACGCCGGCGCCATCAGCGAACTGGCGCGGCGGGAGGTGATCGCCGGACGGACCGACGGCAGCTTCGGACCGGCCGCCGACCTCACCCGTGGTCAGTTGGCCACGATCGTCGCCGGTGCTGCGGGGATCGAGCCGGCCGAGGGCGAGCAGTTCACCGACGTCGACGGCCACACCCACGAGGGCGCGATCCACGCGTTGGCAGACGAGAGCATCGTCGCCGGCTTCCCCGACGGCACGTTCGGTCCCGATCTGCCGGTCCGGCGCGACCAGGTCGCATCGATCCTCGGGCGGTGGCTGGAGCTGGCACCCGTCGAGGAGGATCAGTTCGACGACATCGCGGGCAACACCCACCGTGCGCAGATCAACGCGCTCGCCGAGGTCGGCGTCGCACGCGGAACCGAGGACGGCCACTACCTGCCCGACCGCTCCATCCGCCGCGACCAGACCGCGTCGCTGGTCCTGCGTGCGCTGCGCATCGCCGATGGCGCGAGCCCCGACACCGGGTCGCAGCCGGCCGACCGATGACACCGGCGATGCTCCGGGCGGCCGCAGGGTGGCTCACCGTCGTGCTGGCCCTGGCAGCCGGTGCGACGGTCGCCACCCCGTGGCCGACGCCTGCCGATGCCGCCGGTGACTGCGACGGGGTGTGGGTCGTGGTCGACGCCAGCGAGCTCGGCGGTCCGCAGTCGGTGCGGTGCGCCGAGGGCGACCCGGCCTCCGGGCTCGCGGCACTCACGGCCGCCGGTCACGACTACGGCTTCGTGCCGCGGATCCCCGGGATGGTGTGCACGATCGACGCCCGTCCCGACCCGTGCAACGGGGCACCGGCGGACGCCTACTGGTCCTACTGGCACGCCGAGGCGGGTGGCAGCTGGACCTACGCCTCCCGTGGGGCCGGCGAGCGCGATCCGCAGCCCGGCAGCGTCGAGGGCTGGGCGTTCGGCGC
>SKSM01000190.1 GCA_007122985.1 Nitriliruptoraceae bacterium
CGACAGGCGCAGGCTCATCGTTCTAGCTCGCGCAGTCGCGGCTTCGTCGCACCCGTCTGGCGGCTGGCCACCTCTGCGGCGGCACGCGACACCTCCAAGGGGCGGCTGCCCGGGTCGCGGTGCTCCCGGAACCGGAAGGCGACCCCGTCAGGCTGCACCGACGTCATGAACCGTCCCATGTGGCCGCACAACTCGCCCTCAAGCGCCCGATCACGATCGGCATCATCACCCTCGACGGTCCGCACCAGACCGTAATCGAGAGCGCCCTCCTCGATCTCGACACGGACCGCGTGCTCCAACCAGCAACCGGGGACACCCGCCGAGGCCCAGCTGTCAGCCCCGCACCAGCCCGATCACCTTGGAGCCCTGCTCGCAGCGAATGGTGCAGGTCTGGCAGTCGCGTCGTTGTGCGTGCCAGCAGCCCCAGAGCCGACACACATCATCACGGCTGCGGGTGCTCGAGAACGAGGTCGGATACTTGGGCCAGGGCTTCGAAGTCCCGACCCAGGGCGAGTACCGGGCTGCCCGTACGAAGCGCCACAGCGGCGATCAGGCAGTCGATACTGGAGCGAACGGTGAGTCCCTTCGAGCGGGCAGTCCGGTACAGCTGCGCGGCAGCTTCCCAGTCCTGCAGTCCGTTCACCGCGACCATCGGCCCGCGCAGGAGCAGGGCACGCAGTTCCTCGACCCGTCGTGGGCTGCCGGCAGCGGCGGTGAGCTCGTAGAGGATCGGCTCGGTCCACCCCAGCGGCGTCTCCCCGCGGATGGCATCACGGATCCAGCTGTTGTGCGGGCTGCCCGTGCCGCGCAGGTACTCGATCCAGGCAGAGGTATCGACCAGCACCGTCACGCGGAGTCCGGAGGAGAGTCATCACGCATCCGGTCGAGGTCACCCCCCCACCCGGAACCCTTGAGCGCGAGCGCCTCCTCGGTGCCAAGCCGTGCCCCGACGAGCCGACGCAACGCGAGATCGACGGTCTCCTTCTTGCTCCGGGTTCCGTACAGGCGCATCGCCGTCTCGACGACATCGTCGTCGAGTTCGATGTTGGTTCGCGTCCGCGACATGCCGTCCTCCAAGCTCGAACACCGTTGCACACCAAGAGGTGTACGCCGCCGAAGGCATGCTCAGCGAGAACGGAGAACGTGCGGCGCCTCTGTTGTGTGCGGGGTCACCGCACCCGAGCGCCGCCCGGAGAAGCTCCTGCGTGTCACGGCCCCCCGAGCCCACCTGACCCGATGTCAGCGGCCGAGGACTGCGACGACGCAGTCGTGATATGTGGGGGTCTGGTACGGGCCGTGCCGGTACACGGTTCGTTGGGTTGGCTAGCAGACCACAGCGCTGTTGAAGAGCGCCCTGGGTGGCCAGCCTCGGAGGGTATGAACTGCGGGTCACACCGGCGGACGCTGTCGGAGGTCGTGGTTGCCGTCAGCCCGCGACGTGGGGCACCGTGGTTGCTTGGGTGCGCCGGAGGAGCGAGTACGTCCACAGCGCACTTGCGAGTTCGACGGCAGCGATGAGCAAGAGCATCCAGTAGCCCCAGACGACCGCAACGACCGCGATTCCCGCGGTCACGACCAGGCGTCCCGCGATGGTCGCCCGGGCGAAAGGCACTACCTCGGTGCTCCTGGCGCCTCCGAGGAAGTAGATGCCGATGGCGAACACCAGCACTCCGACCAATCGGACCCAGGGCTCGTCGGTGGCCGGGACGAGCAGGATCGCGAAGAGCAGGTTGGGTACCGCCATGAGCAGCAGGCCCGTCCCCAGGGCGAAGAACCCCCACACGCTGACCGATCTGGCGATCGGATCCATCGCAGCCCTCCGCGTCTTGCGCTCCACGACCAACCGCTGGCACGGTGGCGTCTCCATCAGCGCTGACGAGCCGTCACGTCGAGTATCGACCAGGCCCCCACGGAGATTGAGTCCACGGTTCGCTCGCCGATCAGCGGGCGATGTGCAGTCCACATGAGTTCCTGCCGACATCCGTCATGGGCGAGTCGACCGGTCGACCCGCCGCTTGACGGCTATAGAAGCATCGGTTCGGGAGCGGTCATCCGCAGCCCAGTCGTCTCTGTTGACAACGGGGACCTTCGCCTGTGAGCCGGGGTCCAGGCCGGTCGGTTCCCGTTGCGCTCCTGACGGGGCCAGGTGTGCGGTCTCCGCTGCCCTGTGCGGATCGTCGGCCGGCGTCCACGCTGCCCCTGGTCGGCGTCAGTCGAAGCAGGAGATCGTGGCGACCATCAAGGTGACGGACAGGTCCTGGTGGTAGCGGCGTCCTCGGGCATCCGCGTACCCGAGCCGGACGCCGGCCGCGGTGGCCACGTCGGCGCCGTCCGTCGTGACGATGACGACGAGGTTGCGGGTCTCGCCCGGCTGCAGCCGGGCGCCGGTGGCCGCGACCCGGTCATCCCACTCGGCAGGCAAGGGGGACGTATCCGAGGTGTGGCGCATGCCGACCAGGTCGCCGTCGGGCCAGGGGTCGGCCACGAGCAGCGCCTCGGTCAAGGTGAGACCGTCGGGGTCGAGCAGTTCGATGGCGGTGAAGGTCAGGTCACCGTCGCCTTGGTGCGCGAGCCAGGTCCCGCCGAACATCGTCCCGACATCGGCGTCAGCAGGGGCCGGCACACAGATCTCGTCCGCGCCGGCGTCGAGGGTCAGGGCGCTGCCCTCCCGCGCATCGCTGCATGCGCCGAGCGCTGCAACGACGAGCACGGCACACCCTGCCGCCCCCCAACGACCCATCGCCTACCCCCGTCAACATCAGGCGCAGCATCGGTCAGCCGCCGACAGACCGTCTGTCGTCGCGCAGCAACCGCACGGCTCCCAGCGCCCGACACGACCGAGCGGCCAACGATGCACAGGCCACAAGTCCCGACACCTCGCGCTGACGGTCCCGCTATCGCCCTCCTGAACCAAGGGACCGTTCCAGACTCTGACCGGGTTTCCGGCAACGACCGGCCCCCGGACGCCGGACCAGATGTCGCGGAAACCGCCCCGTCGGGCTCGATCAGAAACCAACCACCGTGCCGCTTCGGGCAGCAGTGGCTTCCCGGACCGGAGCACATCGTCACGGTGATGGACGTGACTGGCGCCTTCCCGGCGCTACTGGTCCGATGGGCCCGGCGGCTCGGCCGATGGGTGGGACGTACGAGGCTCCCAGAGGCCGATCTCCGACCGGAAGGAACGCACGACCTCGGCGACAGGTCCCTCAAGGACCTCGTGGATCGCTGCCTGGTGGCTGAGCGGCCTATCGAGCCATTCGACGAGCACCTCTACCGGCACGCCCGGCTCAAGCTCCTGCCATCGCCTGGCACCGGTCCGCCTGGCTGTTGACCACGTGGCATCACGCATGGAGACGAGCCCGGCAACGGCGAGCAGGGTCTTGCGTGCGATCCGCGTTGCGAGAGGGCCGACGTCAGCATCGTTGTCCGCCTCGAGTTCCCATCGCCGAAGATGCTGAGCGATGTCTCCGTTGAACCCGCGGGCCGCCCGACGGTCCGCCGGGTAGGCGGGCAGCTCATCGGCCGGATCGTCGCCGCCAAGGTGCACGCAGTAGTGGCGAAGGAACACCCGCAGCCCGTGGCCCTGGTCGCTGTCCGCCTCCAGCTCCGCCCACGCCGCTGCCTGGACGCTGCCCTTCGCCGCGGGTGATGCCAGCCAACGCGGCCTGCTCGGTGGCAAGGGCG
>SKSM01000009.1 GCA_007122985.1 Nitriliruptoraceae bacterium
GCCGCGAGCGAGGCGCGCGCCCGTCCGATCGGCTCCTGCAGCGCGGACCAGATCGTGATCGCCTCGCCGAGGAGGCCGACGGCCTGGTAGGGGTCGTCGTGCGTCAGGGCGGACAGTTCCAGTGACTCCGCGAGACCGGCACGGTCCCGGCGGCTGCGGGCCGCCTCCTGGGCGCTGGCGGCGAAGCGGGCCGCGGTGTCGCGGTCACCACGCGCGAGCGCGACGAAGCCGGCAGTCAGGTGGGCACCCACCTGGCTGAGTCCCCCGGACCGGTCGATCGCCCGGTTCGCGATGCTCGCGGCCTCCGCCAGGTCGGTCGCGGCCACGACCCGCGCCAGACCGGCAAGAGCGGGGCTGAGCCCTTGGGCATCGTTGCCGGCGCCGAGGACCTCGACCGCCTCCTCGTAGGCGGCCCGCGCCATCGTCAGATCACCGCGGATGCGGTGCACGTCCCCGAGACCGGAGATCGCGTAGCCGACCATGCGTGAGTCGATGCTCTGGTAGATCTGCCGCGCCGACTCGTAGTCGGCCACGGCCTCCTCGAGGCGCCCGAGGCGACGTCTGGCCTCGGCCCGGTTGCACAACGACAGGCCGTGCAGCGCGACGTAGCCGGACGCCTCCCCGAGCCGGAGCGCCAGGTCGAGTTCCTCGATCGCCGCGTGATAGGCACCCTCCTCCAGGTGCCGTGATCCGCGGTTGCACCGGATCCGCAGCAGCTGCAGCACGTCACCCGCTTCCTCCGCCGCGGTCAGTGCTCGCAGGTAGTGGGTGTCGTTGGCCCGGCGATCTCCGTCCGACGCGGCCGCCAGGGCGCGGGTCGTGTGGCTGATGGCCAGGGCTGCCGGATCGCCCGTCGAGCTCGCGAGCTCCGAGGCCTGGGTGGCGAAGCTGCGGCAGGCCTCGACGTCACCGAGCAGCCACCTCGCGGTTCCCGACCAGGCGAGCAGGTGCGCCCGTTCCACGGGATCATCGTGGTCGTCGAGTCCACGGTCGTACGTGGCGATGGCCACGTCGAGGTCACCGCGGAAGTGGTGGATCAGTCCCATGCGCCAGGCCGTCGCGGCCGGCAACGGTCGGTGCACCCCGCCGGCGTCCTCGAACACCTGCAGCGCGCCTTCCCAGTCGCCGAGCACCTGTCGGGCATGGCCTTCCACCAGCTGCAGCGAGGTGGAACGCAACTCGTCCGGCAGCGTCTCGACGGCCCGTACGACCTGCGCGCAGGCGCCGGTCGCGACCATGCGCTGCCCGTGGTCGCGCAGCAGTTGCGCGAGGGCCGCGTCGGTCCCCGCCGTCATCAGGACCTGGAGGGCGTCCTCGAGGTGGCCGGCAGACGTGAACCAGCGGGCGGCACGGTGCGCGACCTCGTGGCGGCCGTCGTCGTCCAGGGGCAGTGCGACGCGCACGGCGTCACGCACCATCGGCGGCAGCGTTCGCCAGCCGTCCGCGTCGTCCACGTCAAGCAGCAGGCCGCGGCGCTCGAGATCGAGCAGCGCCCTGACGGCGTCGGGGACGCCCAGCTCCCCGCAGAGGTCCAGGGTCACCCGGGGCAGATCCGCCAACTGGGAGATCAGCTCCCGGTGGGCCGGTGCGGCCCGGTCGAGCACCTCCTCGACGAGCAGGGCGTACAGGCTGCCGCCGGGGCGGTTGAGACGTCGCAGCACCTCGTCGACATCCTGGCCAGTGCGGCCCCGTAAGGCCTCTGCGGCCAGCCGCACGGCAGCCGGCCACCCGGCGGTCGCCGCGTGGATAGCGGCGGCGACACCGGCGTCCTCGACGCCTGCGAGGTGCAGGACCGCGCGGGTCTCCTCCGCCGTGAACGACAGTTCGGGTCCAGCGATCTCGGTCAGTTCGCGCGTGTGACGCAGTTCGACGGGCAGGCTGCCGCGCGTGATCAGCACCAGGCGGAGCCGTGCCGGCGCCTGGCGGACCAGCGCGTTCAGCAATCGGGCACCGCCGCTCTCGGTGCCGATCGAACCGACGTCGTCGATCACCAGGTGGAGGTCGTCGGTCCCGGCGTCGTCCAGTGCCTCGGCGAGCAATGCAGCGAGCGCGTCGGCCCGATCTGCGTCCTCGGTGTCGGGACCGGCGGCACCCCGCACCGCGGACGCCAGTTCGGGGGGCAGCGACACCACCCGCGTGCGCAGGGCTGCGGCCAGCCCGCGGAGCAGTGTGAGGAGGTGATCGTCCTCCTCGCTGCAGGTGTACCAGCACAACCGCCGTTCGGCGGCCCAGGCAGCAACAGCCGTCGACTTTCCGTACCCGGCACCCGCGATCAGCGTGGTCAACGATCGCCGCGCCGCGTCGTCGAGCCGGCGATCCAACCGTGGCCGTGGCAGGTGGGGTGCCGGCAGCGACGGTGGCAGTAGGCGAGCTGTCGCGACGTAGGCGGCACGGTTCGGTTGCACCGGACCTCCCGAACATGCGACAGCGGTTCTGCGACCCGTCACAGGCTACTCGCCAGCCTGTTGTCGCGTCCGGCCGTGGCTCCGCGGGAACGCGGGGCGCAGGCTCGGCCACCGCCGTCGAGGGTCAGGTCCACGGGGTCGCGACGGTCCACGATCAGACACGATCAGCGAGGTTTCACCATGCTGCAGCGAGCCCTGCGGACCACCGGTATCGGCCTCCCCGGACGCCCCGTCCGGACGCATGGTCCCTGGACGTCTCGACCTGCCGCCCTGACCCGCCGGTACCGGGCGTCAGACGATCAGAGCCGTTGTCGCGCAGAGCGCGAGGACGACCCCGACTCCCTGGAGCGGCGTCAGTCGCTCGCGCAGGAACGAGCGGGCGAGCAGCAACGCCACGACGGGGTAGAGCGACGCCAGCAACGACACCAGGCTGAGCAGTCCGGACCGTGTCGCCAGCAGGAACAGGATGCTCGCGGTCACATCGGTGGCGCCGGACAGCGCGATCAACGGCCACTGCGACCCCGGCGGCAACGGCCGTCGGACCGTGGCCAGCAGGACGGCGACCAGCAGCGTGCCCGAGACACGCGCCCCGACCAGCGGCCACATGCCCGATCCACCTGGTGTCGCGTCGAGGATCACGAAGTACAGGCCGAAGAGCGTCCCCGCGAGCAGGGCCACCACCGGGCCTCGCGAGCCGTACGCCCGGATGGAAGCGCCGGGAGACCAGGCGACCATCACGACCGCGAGGATGCCTCCCAACACGCCGAGAACCTGCAGGGGCGAGAGGACCTCGCCCGAGACGACGACCCCCCAGCTGACCGGGACGGCCACGCCGAGCAGGGCCGAGATCGGCGAGATGACCCCGACCGGCCCGACCGCCATGCTGCGCAGGTACAGCACCAGGCCGATCGTCCCGATCGTTCCCGCCAGGGCTCCGAGGCCGAAGGCCCTGAGCGTGGCCTCACCGGGCAGCACCAGGCCGATCGCCAGCACCGGTAGGCCCGTCACCAGTAGGCCGAACGTCACGGCCAGTGCTGACGCGCGGCGGGAGGCCACGGCGCCGGCGACGTCGGAGACCCCGAAACTGACCGCGGCCATGAGTGCCAACAGGGCAGCCACGACCAACCTCCGACCGGCAACGACCCGGTCCCGGGTCGGTGTTCCGCGGCAGAGTAGGCTCCGGCACCGCGGGCCGGTAGCTCAGCTGGTCAGAGCACTCGACTCATAATCGAGGCGGCGCGGGTTCGATCCCCGCCCGGCCCACCGTCGATCCCC
>SKSM01000243.1 GCA_007122985.1 Nitriliruptoraceae bacterium
CCCGTCATCGCACCGCGGCAGCCGGCGAGAACCACGCGCATCCGACGGCTACTCGCCCCGCCGCGCCCGGGCGGCAGCGCCCCGCCGCCGCACCCCGCCGCAGCTCGAAGGCGGAGCCGTTCAGCTCTCGCCGACCGGCCCGAGCGCATCGTCCATCAACTGCTGGAGCTCCTGGTCATGGACGACATGCTGCCCGGCCGCGGGCGACGCCGACGGCGCGCGCGACGCCTGGCGCAGCCGGCGTCCGTCGCCGAGCGCCTCGAGCAGGTTCCACAGCCGCCCGTCGACGAAGCCCCACGCCCCCATGTTCTGCGGCTCCTCCTGCGTCCAGCAGATGTCGGTCGCGTTGGGGTAGGCGCGTAGCGCGTCGCTGATCTGCTCCTCGGGGAACGGATAGAGCTGCTCGACACGGACCACTGCGGCGGCCACGCCCCGCTCGTCGCGATCGTCCATCACGTCGTAGGCGACCTTGCCGGAGCTGAGTATCACCGTGCGCACGGTGTCCCGGTCGCCGTCACCGGACACGTACCCGGGATCGTCGAGGACCTCGCGGAAGGATCCGGCGGTCAACTCCGAGACGTCCGAGAACGCCTTCGGGGAGCGCAGCAGCGACTTCGGCGTGAAGATCACCAGCGGCTTGCGTACGTCGCGGTGGATCTGTCGGCGCAGGACGTGGAAGTACTGTGCCGCGGTGGTGGCGTTGACGACCTGGATGTTGTCCTCGGCGCAGAGCACGAGGAAGCGCTCGATCCGGGCCGAGGAGTGCTCCGGGCCCTGCCCCTCGTAGCCGTGCGGCAGAAGCAGCACCAGCCCGGAGGTCTCGTCCCACTTGTCCTCTGCGGCGACGACGAACTGGTCGATCACGATCTGGGCGCCGTTGACGAAGTCGCCGAACTGCGCCTCCCAGCACACCAGCGCGTCCTTGGCGTGGACCGAGTAGCCGTACTCGAATCCGAGCGCCGCGTACTCGCTGAGCAGCGAGTCGTAGATGAACCAGCGACCCTGGTCGGGCCCCAGGGTGGACAGCGGCAGGTACTCCTCGCCGGTGTGGTAGTCGACCTGGACCGCGTGACGCTGCGAGAACGTGCCACGGCGCGAGTCCTGACCCGCCACACGCACGTCGGTTCCCTCGAGCAGCAGCGAGCCGAACGCGAGCGTCTCACCCAACGCCCAGTCGATCTGTCCGCCGTCATAGCGCTCCCGCGCCTTGCGGAAGATCCGGTCGAGCTTCGGGTGCCGCACGAAGTCCTCCGGCACCTCGAACTGGACGGCGGCGACACGGTCGAGGCGGTCCTTCGGGACACCGGTCTCCACCGGCGGCAGCACGCCACGTTCCTGGGGACGCAGCGCCTGGGGCGGCTCCGGCGGCGCAGCCTGCCGGGTCTCGTCGAACGCCTGCTGGAGGCGGGACTCGAAGTCCTCGAGGAAGCCCTCGGCCTGGTCGATGGAGATGTCGCCGCGGCGGACCAGCCGCTCGGTGTAGAGCTTGCGCACCGACCGACTCGCGTCGATCGTCTCGTACATCTGCGGCTGGGTGAACGAGGGGTCGTCGGCCTCGTTGTGGCCGTGCCGCCGGTAGCAGACCAGGTCGATCACGATGTCGCGGTGGAAGCGCTCGCGGTAGGCATAGGCCAGACGCGCGACGCGCACGACCGCCTCCGGGTCGTCACCGTTGACGTGCAGGATCGGTGCCTGGACGGTCTTGGCGACGTCGGTGGCGTAGAACGAGGAGCGCGACGCCTCCGGCGCGGTCGTGAAGCCGACCTGGTTGTTGATGACCACGTGGATCGTCCCACCGGTGCGGTAGCCCGGCAGCTGGGAGAGGTTGAGCGTCTCCACGACCACGCCCTGGCCGGCGAAGGCGGCGTCGCCGTGCATCAGCACCGGCAGCACCGGTGCGGCACCGTCCTCGTCGTGCCGCCCCTGGGCGTCCTGCATCGCGCGCGCGAGGCCCTCGACCACCGGGTTGACCGCCTCGAGGTGCGAGGGATTGGGCGGCAGGTGCAGGTCCACCTCGTTGCCCGAACGTGCCCGGTAGCTGCCCGAGGTCCCGACGTGGTACTTGACGTCACCCGAGCCCTGGACGGTGTCCGGGTCGATGTGGCCCTCGAACTCACCGAAGATCTGCTGATGGGACTTGCCGACGATGTTGGAGAGCACGTTGAGCCGGCCACGGTGCGCCATGCCCATGACGACGTCGCCGACCTCGCCGTCGGCCGCGTGCTCGCACACGGTGTCGAGCAGCGGGATGAGCGTCTCCGCACCTTCGATCCCGAACCGCTTCTGCCCGACGTACTTGGTGTGCAGGAACGACTCGAACGCATCGGCGGCGTTGAGCCGCTCGAGGACCCAGGCCTGGTCCTGTGCGGACAGCTCCCAGCTGACGCCCTCGACCTGCTCGCGGATCCAGGCCTTCTGCTCCGGGTCGAGCACGTGGCCGTACTCGATCCCGATGGTGCGGCAGTAGGCGTCACGCAGCACCCCGAGGATGTCGCCGAGCGCCATCTGCTGGGTCTGACCCCCGATGTCGGTGAGGAAGGTGCGCTCGTTGTCCCAGATCGATAGCCCGTAGTAGGTCGGGTCGAGCTCGGGGTGCATCGACGGGGCGAGCTGCCGCAGTGGATCGAGGTCCGCGATGAGGTGGCCGCGCACCCGGTACATGTTGGTCAGCTGATCGACCTTCATCTGCTTGGCGAGCAGATCCGACTCGTCGTCGAGCGCGGCGCTGTCGGTGCGCCACCTGGCCGGCTCGTACGGCAGCTCCAGGGAGGCGAACACCTCGTCGTAGAACCCGTCCTCGCCGAGCAGCAGCTCGTCGACCCGCTGCAGGTACCGGCCGGACTCCGCCCCCTGGATGACACGGTGGTCATAGGTGGAGGTCAGGGTGACGACCTTGCCGACCCCGAGCTTGGCCAGCGTGCGTGCGTCGGTGGCCTGGTACTGCGCCGGGTAGTCGATGGTGCCGACACCCAGGATGGCGGCCTGTCCGGCCATCAGGCGCGGGATCGAGTGCACCGTGCCGATCATCCCCGGGTTGGTGATGGTGACCACGGCCCCGGAGAACATCGCAAGGTCGAGCTTGCGGGTGTTGACCTTGCGGATGATCTCCTCGTAGGACCGCAGGAACGCCGCGAAGTCGAGTGACAGCACGTCCTGGATCACCGGGACCAGCAGCGAGCGTGAGCCGTCGTCGTTCTCGACGTCGACGGCCAGCCCCAACCCTGCCTGCTCGCGCCGCAGCACCGCGGGCTTGCCCTCGTCGGTCTCGGTGAAGGTGTTGCGCATGGCGGGCACGGCGTCCAGCGCACGCACCATGGCGTAGGCGATGAGGTGGGTGAACGACACCTTGCCGCCACGCGTCCGTCGCAGATAGTTGTTGATGATCTGGCGGTTGACCTCGAGCAGCTTGGCCGGCACGTCCCGTACGGACGTGGCGGTGGGGACCCCGAGCGAGGTCTCCATGTTCTCCACGACCCGGGCCCCGACGCCGCGAAGGGGTTCGGGCTGCTCGTCGTCTCCGACCGCGGCGACGGCCCGGTGGCGGGTGGCGGCAGCGCCACCTCGCTCGGCCTGGCCGTCGCCGGACCGTTCTTCGCCAGCACGACCGGCCGCAGGTTCGTCAGCCGCCGTCGCGCCGTCACCCGACCGGTCACCCGGGCGGTAGTCGGCGAAGAAGTCCTGCCAGCCCTTGGACAACGAGCTCGGGTCCTCGCGGTACTGCTCGTACATCTCCTCGACCAGCCAGGTGTTGAGCTCCGACTGGGAGGCGGACTGCGGGTGGTGGGCCATGGCTTGGCAACTCTCGTCCTGCGACGGCGGGACGCCGGCACGGCACCGCACGAGGGTAGGAGGCGGACGGCGGGCACGGGATGGAACCGTCCGCTGTGCGTGGACGTCCGACCGACCGAACACGAGGAGGACGCCACGATGACATCCACCACCCGCCGCAGCCATCGCACCGCCGTACACGCCCTGGCCGTGACCGCACTGGTGCTCGGTGCCTGCTCGGTCGCCCAGGACGACGCCGACACCGCCACTGACGACGCGGTCAGCCAGGCTGAGATGGAGGCGGAGCGCCGGTCCGAGCTCGAGGAACACGACGTGGCCGACGACGCGGGGGAGGCGCCGCAGGAGGCGGCCGACGCCATGCCCTCCGACGCACCCGACGACCGGGGACCGATCGGCGACCCGCACGACCGGCTCGTGATCCGCAACGCCGAGCTGGTCCTCGAGGTGACCGACTCTGCGGCCGCGGCCGACGAGGTCGCACGCATCGCCGCTGACGCCGGCGGATTCGTGGCGGAGACCGATCTCAGCCGCGACGACGAGGGGGTGGTCTCCGGACGGATGAGCCTACGGGTCCCCAGCGAGCAGCTCGACGAGACCGTCGAGGAGCTCGATGCGCTCGGGGACGCCGTCCCCGTGCGGCGCATCGACGAACAGGACGTCACCGCGGAGGTCACCGACCTGGAGGCCCGCCGGGCCAACCTCGTCGCCTACGAGCGCGAGCTGGCCGATCTGCTCAGCGAGGTGCGTGCCGACGGTGGCGACGCCGACGAGCTCCTGGCCGTCTTCGACCGCCTGACCCAGGTCCGCGGCGACATCGAACGCGTCGAGGGCCGCCTGACCGGGCTCGAGGACCGGATCGAGTACTCGAGGATCGATGTGGAGCTTCGCCCCACCACCCGGGCCGCACCGGTCGGCGATCCCGGCTGGTCACCGGCCGACACCCTGCGGGATGCGGTCCGCGACCTCAGCCGCGCGCTGACCGCCGTCGCCGACGTGGCGATCCGGGTCGGCGTGACCTGGCTGCCGATCGCCGCCATCGTCGCAGTGCCGGTCGCCGGGGTCATCCTGGCCGTTCGCGCTGCGGGTCGACGTCGCCGACGGGACACCGAGGTGTCACCCTCGCCCGATAGCGTCGACACCGCAACGGACAGCTGAGGCCGGTTGCCACCGACGGGCCGGCGGTGCTCCCCGCGACCCGATATCCGCGACCCGATATCCGCGACCCGATATCCGCGACCCGGCACCCGCGACCCGGCACCCGCGACCCGGCATCAGCGACCCGCCGCGGCGGTACCCGCGGTGATGGCGTCACGAACGGCTTCACGGAAGGGCGACAGGTGCGCGCACGGGACCTGCTGGCGATCCTCGCGGGGCTCGCCGTGGTCGGTGGCGTCGGGTACCTCGGCTGGCAGGCGCTGGAGGGGGAGCTCGCCGGCGAGGAGGAGCCGGACCCCGAACGGGATCCGGCCACGACCGCAGACGCCTACCTCGATGCCTGGGCGGCAGGCGATGTGGCCGCGATGCGCCAGTACCTGCGTGTCGAGCCGGAGGGCTTCGAGCAGGCGCACCGGCAGCTCGAGGAGGCGCTCGCCCCGCGGGAGGTCCGCGTCGAGCGCGGTGAGCTCGACCAGCCGGTCGACGGCGAAGCGCGCGCGCCGGTGACCGTGGAGCTGACCCTGGACGAGCCCGTCGGCCGCGTGGCGTGGGAGACCGAACTGGAGCTGGTCCGCACCCGCGGCACCTGGGAGGTGAGCTGGTCGCCGTCGACCCTGCACCCCGAGCTGCGAGCGGGGTGGGGCTTCGCGACGACGCAGACACCGGTCGACCGCGAACCGGTGCTCGCGGCCGACGGCACGCCGCTGGCGGGTGGCGACGCCGCGAGCCTGGGGTTCGTGCCGCAGTCGGTCGACGATCCGGACGACGTGGTCGAGGCCTTCGCGGAAGCGCTGCCGGGCTCGGAGGCCGTCGCCGAGCGGGAGTTCAGCCGGGACGAGCTGGTCGACGACTGGTACTACCCGGTGGCCACGGTCAGCGCCGCCCGCGCCGAGCTGGCCTGGCAGGAGCTGCGCGGCACGGCGGGGATCACCGCGCCGCGCTCCGCCGACGACGCCCGCGTGCTGCTCGACGTCGGCTTCGCGCAGCACGTGGTCGGCGTGGTCCGCGAGGCGACCGCCGAGCAGCTCGAGGAGCGACCGGAGCTCGAGGCCGGCGACCAGATCGGGCAGTTCGGACTCGAAGCGGCGCTCGAGGACCGGCTGCTCGGCAGCGAGCGCACGGAGGTCGGCCTGCGCGAGCTCGGCGACGACCGCGAGCTGCGCCATGTCATCGGCGAGGGGCAGCGCGACCCCTCGGAGCCGATCCGCACCACCTTGGACGTCGCCGTGCAACGGGCGATCGAGCTCACGCTCGCCGACGTGGACGCCCCGGCGGCGCTGGTGGCCGTGAGCGCCGACGACGGCCGGATCGTCGGCAGCGCCAGCCGCCCGCTCACCGGGTTCAACCGGGCGTTCAGCGGGCTCTACCCGCCGGGCTCCACGTTCAAGATCGTCACCGCCGAGGCCGCCCTGGCCGCCGGCCTTGACCTCGATGACACGGTCGACTGCCCGCAGGAATCGATCGTCGGCGGTCTCGCGGTGTCCAACTACGAGGATCTGGCGCTCGGCAGCACCACCCTGCTGGACGCGTTCGCCAGGTCGTGCAACACCACCTTCGCGCAGCTCGGTGCGGAGCTCGGGGACGCGGCGCTGGCCGACGCAGCACGCCGGTTCGGCTTCGGGACCGACCCCGACCTGCCGCTGACGGCGAACGGTGGCAGCTTCCCCGACCCTGCGGACACCGCGGAGCTGGCCGCCGCCGCGTTCGGCCAGGCACGTGTCCAGGTCTCGCCGCTGCACGTGGCCACCATGGCCGCGGCGGTCGAGCAGGGCGCCTGGCATCCGCCGTACCTGCTGGCCGACGACGACCCCGGCACCCGTCAGGACCTGGCGACGGGCACCCCCGACCGGCTGCGCGAGCTGCTCACCGCCGTCGTCACCGACGGCACCGGTGACGCTGCGGCGGTCCAGGCGGCGGAGGTCGCCGGCAAGACCGGCACCGCAGAGACCGACGGCGCGAGCCACGCCTGGTTCGCCGGCACCTTCGACGGGCTCGGGTTCGCGGTGTTCGTGGAGGGCGGCGGCTCGGGCGGCGAGGTGGCAGCACCGCTGGCGGCCGAGTTCGTCGAGCACCTGCGCCGCCTGCGCGACAGCGAGGTGGACCCGGCCGATCCCGCGTCCGCACGGACGGACCCCTCCGCCCGGCTGGACGAGGCCGAGACCGGCGGCGATGATCCGTAGCGCCGGCCCGCACGCACTCGACGGCAGCCGTCGCCGAGCTCACCCGGCACGCCGCCGGTCCGACCGGCTGTCGCGACCACGATCGACCTGCAGGAGCCCGCGATGCCGACACTGAGGTTGACCGGCGACGACCACGCCGATCAGTTGCTGTCCGACAACGCCTTCGCGCTGCTGGTCGGCATGCTGCTCGATCAGCAGATCTCGATGGAGGTGGCGTTCGTCGGCCCTGCGCGGCTGGCAGCGCGGCTCGACGGACCGCTCGAGCCGGCCACGGTGGCCGCTGTCGACCTCGACGACCTGGAGGCGCGCTTCCGAGAGAAGCCCGCGTTGCACCGCTATCCCGGCGCGATGGCCAAGCGTGTCCACGCACTGGCCGAGCACCTGGTCGAGCACCACGACGGTGACGCAGCGGCGGTGTGGCGGGACGCGCCGACCGGCGCGCAGCTCAAACGCCGGCTCGTCGCCCTCCCGGGCTTCGGCGACCAGAAGGCCCGCATCCTCGTGGCCCTGCTCGGCAAGCAGTGCGGGGTCACGCCGGAAGGGTGGCGCGATGCCGCCGGGGCGTACGGCGACGACGGCTACCGCTCGATCGCCGACGTCACCGACGAGGCGTCACTCGCCAAGGTCCGCGAGTGGAAGCAGGCCCAGAAGGCTGCCGCCCGGTCCGCCGGCTGACGGCCGGGCGCGAGCGCCGCTGCCTCACAACGGCTCGATCGCGACGAACTGGAACAACAGCAGGGTCGCCAGCCCCATCCCCAGGATGCCGGTCGGGATCCAGCCCCATCCGCGCGACCACGGCCACAGCGGCATCACCAGGATGACCAGCACACCGATGATGACGAGGGGCACGACTCGGACCAGCACGGCGGACCTCGGGGGTTTTCGGGAACGGGCAGGGACGCGGGGCCCGTGGGCTCACACCTCGTCGGCGGCGACCGCGTCGGCCGCCTTCCGGGCGGCGATCAGCACCGGGTCCCAGACCGGAGAGAACGGCGGCGCGTAGGACAGGTCGACGTAGGCGAGCTCCTGCACATCGATCCCGTTCCACAGCGCCATCGCAAACACGTCGATGCGCTTGGCTCCGCCCTCCTCGCTGATGATCTGCGCGCCGAGCAGCCGGCCGGTGTGACGTTCGGCGATCACCTTGATGGTCACCGACCGGGCTCCGGGGTAGTAGGCCGCGCGGGTGCTCGAGCGCACGGTCGAGCACACCGGCACGAAGCCGGCGTCCCGGGCCTCCTGCTCCCCGAGGCCGGTCCGGGCGATCTCCAGCCCGCACACCTTGGTCACCGCCGTCCCGAGCACGCCGGGGAAGGTGGCATAGCCGCCGCCGAGGTTGATGCCCGCGATCCGCCCCTGCTTGTTGGCGATCGTCCCGAGCGCGATCGCGGTGGGTGCCTGTGTCACCCGGTGGAACACCTGCGTGCAGTCACCGGCGGCCCACACCCCGTCGACGGGGGTGCGCTGCCGACGGTCGACGACCAGCCCGCCGCGGGCACCGGTCGGCAGCCCGGCGTCGGCGGCCAGCCGGCTCTCCGGCTTCGCGCCGGTACCGAGCACCACCAGGTCGGCGGCGAGCTCGCCGTCCGAGGTCACGACCGACCGCACCCAGCCGTCGTCGCCGGTCTCGATCGCCTCGGCGCCGACGCCGAGATGGAGCTTGATGCCCATCTCACGCAGGGCCTCGGCGATGCGGTCACCGAGGTCCGCATCGATGGTCGCCATGGGGCGGGGCAGCTGCTCAACCAGGTCGACCTCGATCCCACGCAGGATCATGGCCTCGGCCATCTCCAGGCCGATGTAGCCGGCGCCGATCACCGTGGCGCGCTGCGGTCGGCGCTGCTCGAGCGCGTCGAGCAGCGCCTGGCCGTCATCGAGGGTCTGCACCCCGAAGACCCCGTCGGCGTCGATGCCGGGGACCGGTGGACGGACCGGGCTGGCCCCGGTGGCGACGAGCAGGTGGTCGAAGCCGAGCTGCTCCTCCGTCCCGGACGCGAGGTCCCGGGCGACGACCGTCCGGGCGTCGAGGTCGATGCTGGTCGCCTCGGTCCGGATCCGGACGTCGATCGACTGCTTGCTGCGAAAGACCTCCGGGGCGCGGGCGACCAGCTGATCGCGCTCGTCCACGGCCCCTCCCACCCAGTACGGAATGCCGCACGCCGCATACGAGGTGTCGGCCCCGCGCTCGAGCGCGACGATCTCCAGGTCGTCCGGTCCGCGCTGACGCCGCGCCTGGGAAGCCGCACTCATCCCGGCCGCGGTACCGCCGATCACCACCAGGCGTGTCGTCACGGGCTGCTCCTTGTCATCGTCGTCGTGGTGGACATCGCGAACCGGACGTCGCACCGGACGAGCCTAACCAGCGAGCTCATCCAGCGAGGACGGCGTCGACGACCAGTGCGAGCGCTGCGGCGACCACGAGCGCACTGAACAAGCGGGCGAGCAGCCACTCGGGCAGTCGGCCCGTGACGCGACTCGCGATCAGCGCGCCGAGCACACCGCCGAGCGCGAAGGTCAGGCCCACCAGCAGATCGACCGTTCCGGTGCCGACCCGGCCGACCAGCCCGGCGACGGCGTTGACGATCAGCACCAGTTGCGTGGTGCCGACCGCCAGCGGCAGCGGCAGCCCGACCAGTGCGACGAGCCCCGGCACGATCACGAACCCGCCGCCGACGCCGAGCGTCCCGGTCAGCAGACCGACCGCGAGCGCGGCCGCGACGATCCGCGGCCACCCGGCCCGACCGGACGCCTGCCCGGGCGAGCGCTGCTGCCACATCCACACGCCGGTGCTCGCCAGCAGCAGGACGAGCGCGATGGTCAGCACGAGATCCGAGAGCAGCACCGACAGCACCGCGCCGGCCAGCGCGGCGGGGACCCCGATGGCGGCGAAACCGAGCCCGGATCGCCAGTCGACGCGGCGGGCGACGGCGTGCGCCACCAGGCTCGCTGCCGAGACCACCGCGACCACGACCAGCGAGGTGGCGGTCGCCTGGGTGGCCGTCAGTCCGAGCAGCAGCATCAGCGCAGGCACGGTCACGATCGAGCCGCCGACGCCGAGCAGGCCGACCAGCACACCGACGAGCACGCCGACCAGCAGGCCGATCGCGATCTCCAGGCCGGTCAGTGCGGGCTCCGTCCCGTGTCGGACGCGGGCCTCACGACACGCGCCACAGGGTCGCGGCGAGGTGGTGGGTCTCGGGCACGTCGGCGTAGGCCATCCACAGGTCGTAGTCGACCCGGTCGGCGTCGAAGCGCAGCACGCGGCTGACACGGCCCACCGCCTTCGCGGTGGTCGCCACCCCCAGGCACGTACTGCCGAGCCTCAGCAGCGAGCGCCCGTCCTGGCCGGTCTCGAGCGTTCCCTCCTGGAGCTCGGTGATGCCGAACACGTGGGCGACCGTGAGCTCGACGTGACCATCGCCGGCCGGCCGCAGATAGCCCCGTTCACCGTGCATCGGGGTGCCCGCACCCGGGTCCCACGTGCGTTGCTCGTAGGCGAGCACGGGCTTGCCCACGTGCTCGAAGGTGATGCGTTCGCGGTAGTCGAACCGCTCGATCGTCGGGTAGTCGCCGACCCCGTCACCCTCGAAGCTGCCCACGAGGTCGGCCAGCGGCTCCAGGGCGGGGTGGAGTGGTGGTGTGGTCACAGCAGACCTCCCGCGGGTGGCTCGGTGTGCACGGCCAGGCGTCACGACCCGTCGCCGAGCTGGTCGAGGTCGTCACCGGGCGCCTCCTCCGGCGGGTCCGGATCGACCGACAGCAGGTCGACCACGAACACCAGCGTCTCGTCGGGGCCGACCTCGGTCCCGGCCCCGTCCTCACCGTAGGCGAGGTCCGGCGGCACGATCAGCATCCGCCGCCCGCCTTCGCGCATGGAGACGACACCACGCTCGAAGCCCTCGACCACCCGGCCCGCGCCAACCTCGATGCGGTAGGGCTGTCCGGCGCTCCAGGTCCACGCCACCTCGCCAGCGTCTGACCACCGCAGCGCCCCGACGTGGGCCTCGATCAACACCCCGGCCGTGACCGTAGCGCCCTCCCCCTCGGAGAGGTCCTCGACCACCAGCTCACCCGGAGGGCTCCCCCGATCGTCCGGCAGCAGCTGATCGACGTCGGGCTCGGCGGTGTCGGTGCCGAGGTCTGCCGGGTCCCCGGCGTCCGCGCTGCACGCGACCAACGCTGCCGCGAGCGCGAGCACCACCGGCAGCGTCGGACCCACTGGCTGCCTGCGCATCGCTCCTCGGGCCGGCGTCGTCGTGGTCGTGGCCGTGCACGAGCCTACCGTCGACGGGCCTGGGTCCACGCTGCCCCGCTCGGAGCGGTTAGCGTCCGGGCCATGCTCCTGCCCGTCCTCGGGACCCTCGCCGGTCTGCTGCTGCTGACCGTGGCGGCCGACGCGTTCGTGATCGGTGCGGCGCGTCTGGCCGCCCACTGGCGCGTGTCGACGGTGGTGGTCGGCGCGGTGGTGATCGGGTTCGGCACCAGTGCGCCGGAGCTGGTGGTCAGCGGTCTGGCCAGCGCACAGGGCTCGTTGGACCTGGCCATCGGCAACGTGGTCGGCTCCAACATCGCCAACCTGTCCCTGGTGCTCGGGGCGGCCGCGCTGGTGACCCCGGTGGCCGTCCAGTCGCCGGTCCTGCGACGCGAGGCACCGCTGTCGCTGCTGCTCGTGGTCGCCTTCGGGGCGGCCGTCCAGGGCAGCATCGGCGTCCCAGAGGGGGTCCTGCTGGCCACGCTGCTGGTGGTGAGCCTGGCGATCATCGTGCGCAGCGCCCGGCAGGGGGATCCAGCCATCTCCGCCGAGGTGGACGCCTATGTCGCCGGGGGCCACGCCGAGCTGCGCAGGGAGGTCGTGCGCACGGGGCTGGGGCTCATGGGAACGCTGGCGGGCGCGCAACTGCTGGTGGTCTCGGCCACAGCGGTGGCCGAACGGTTCGGGCTCACCGAGGGATTCATCGGTCTGACGGTCGTTGCGGTCGGCACCTCGCTCCCCGAGCTCGCGACCTGTCTGCAGGCGGCGCGGCGCAGCGAGACCGGGCTGATCGTCGGCAACCTGCTCGGCAGCAACCTGTTCAACGCCGGGGCGGTCGGGGCCACCGCGGCGTTCGCCGGCGCCGGCCAGGCCACGGACCCGACGATCGCAGGGATCGGCGTGCTGCTGATGATCGCCCTGTCGGTGGTGGCAACGCTGTTCATGGTCACCG
This sequence comes from Nitriliruptoraceae bacterium, assembly GCA_007122985.1. Lineage (GTDB taxonomy): Bacteria > Actinomycetota > Nitriliruptoria > Nitriliruptorales > Nitriliruptoraceae > SKTG01. The sequence continues at coordinate 12,329 of SKSM01000243.1, forward strand.
GTCGACGGGTGGTCAGGCTCGAAGGCATCGGCCTGCTGATCGCCTACGTCGTGATCGTGCCGCTGTTGGCCTGACCCCGACCGCGCCACCTCGGCGACGATCCGCCGGCGACGGCCGGGACGATCGAGACCGTGTCGTCCTGGCCGACGACCGTGTCCAGGCCGTCCAGGAACCGCACGTCTTCGTCCCGCACGAAGACGTTGACGAACCGGCGCAGCCGGCCCTCGCTGTCGAGCAGGCGCTCGCCAAGACCGGGATGGGCGGCGTCGAGGTCAGCGATCACCGTGCGCAGGTCACCGCCGGCGACGGTGACGACCGACTGGCCGTCGGTGAGCCTGCGCAGGGGGGTGGGGATGCGGACGTCGGGCACGCGTGACTCCACTCGGGGACGAGGCGACTGCGGTGCAGCTCGTCCCAAGCCTGCCAGGGCGCGGTCGAGATCGGACAGTGCCGGTGTGCTGTGACGGGCGGGGCCGGCCGTCCATCGAGCCGGACGCTGCAGCGTGGCCGACCACCTACGCTCATCGACCGCGACGTGACCGAATCGATCCGGATCGGGCGACGCCGCCAGCGTCAGCGTCCAGTGCACGCCGTGGGTGCTCATCGGGCTGCCGCCCGGCCCGAACGACCGGGAGCGAGCCGTGAGCCAGCCGAGCCGACCCGCCGCGCCGCGCGCACCCCGGGATCACCGCGACTTCGACGCAGCCGAGCTCGCCGCGATCAAG
>SKSM01000292.1 GCA_007122985.1 Nitriliruptoraceae bacterium
GCGCCGCGGCGTCGACCGGACCGGCCGCCCCCGCCGCCGTGTCCGGCGCGGAGCCTGCCGGCTGCCCCCGGTCGCGGCCTCCCGCAGCGGTCGCCACCAGCACGATGCCGAAGGCGACCAGCAGGATGGGGCCGATCCAGCGCAGGTCGCCGACGGAGAGGACGATGCGGTCGGTCAGGCCCACGACGGCCACGGCGACGAACACGATGCCGGCGAACAGCGCCAGTGGATCCAACCGCCGGCTGAGCGGGGCTCCGCCGGCGTCGTCGGGGTCGGCGTGGGTGGTGTGGGTGGTGTGGGAAGCCTGCTCCATGATGGCGCTCCTGTGCGTGGTGGTCGCTGGATGGTCGACGGTCATCGATCGGCCGCGACCGAGGTCACCCGGATCTCGCCGATGCCGGTGGCAAGGTCCAGCTCGATCCGCCCTTCGGGGTCGTCGGGCTCCTGGGTCGCGCTGACCTCGCTGGCGCCGATGCCGCCCGACCGCTCGTCGAGCAGCCGCACCTCGCCGATGCCGGCGCTGCCGGTGACCGCCACCTCGACGTCGTCGGGCACGGTGATGCGGATCTCACCGACGCCGAGCTCGACATCGATGGCGACCGTCTCACCCTCGAGCGCGAGCCCCGACAGGTCGAGCCGGACGCTGCCGATGCCGAGCTGGTAGCTCTCCTGGACCTCGTCGAGGTCGGACGGCGTCACGCGCATCTCGCCCGCGCCGCGGCCCTCGGTGGTCCAGTTCACGACGGTGCCGAACGCCGGTGGCGCGACCTGGGCGGCGAGCACGGGCGGCAGCAGCAGGGCACCGGCCAGGATCAGCCAGCGCGCCCGTCCGACGACCGCGCCGACGAGCAGCCCGATGCCGACGATCAGCAGGGCGACCGCCAGGATCGTGCCGACACCGAGGTCGACGAGGCCGGCCAGCTGCAGCGTCCACAGCAGTCCGACGGCGACGAACGCCGCTCCGAGCGTCGCCCGGGTGACCCAGGAGCGGGGACGCTGCGGCGCCGGTGGTGGGCTCCAGTCGCCTGCGTCGGAGCCGCCGGGCTGCACCGGTGGAGGACCACCGCTGCCGCCGGGTCGGGTCTCGCCGGGCTGGCCGGGCGCCGGTGGAGGCGTGGTGGACGAGGTCATGGGAGTCTCCGTTCGTGCCGTGGGGTCGTACGAGGGGTCGTGCGAGGGGTCGTTGGTCGGGCCGTACGCGGGGACGTACGAGGCTGTTGGTGTCGCGGCTGGGGAGGTCGTGGCGGGCGGTGGCGCTGGCTGCCCGGCTGCGGTCTCGGGCTCGCCGGCGCGCCACAGCGCCAGCCCGAACCCGATGAGCACCAGTGGGATCACCAGTTCACGGGCGGTGCCTGGGGGCAGGACGCCGAGCCCGGCGAGCGGTCCGGAGACCAGCGCCAGCGCGCCGAGCACCAGCAGGCCGACCCCGACCCAGAACAGCGGCTGTCTGCCACCAACACCGGCGGCACGGGCAGGAGCCGGGGCCGGCGTCCCGGCCGGGCGGGCGGGGATCGCGATCCAGGCGATGATGTAGGCCAGGATGCCGATCCCGTTGAACAACGCCAGAACGACCAGGATGATGCGAACCAGGGCGACGTCGATGCCCAGGTGATCCGCCAGCCCACCGGCCACGCCGCCGAGGACCCGGTCCTGGGAGCGGCGACGCAGCGGCGGCCGCGGCGGAGCCTGGGTCGGTGGGGAGGTCGGGGTCTCGCTCACGATGTCTCCTGCAGCCTGATGACGTGGGGTGACGCAGCGGCACTGGTGGGTCTCGTCCAGATCCTCCTGCGGATTCCTGCACAGCCTGCAGGCGCAGTGCCGCCTCCGCCAGGGACGTCCGTATCGTCCTTCACCCCGGCCGTGACGCCCATCCGGCACCACCCTGAATCGACCCCGACCTCCGGGCGGCGGTCAGGGGGTCCCCTGATGCGCGCGGCCGCTCGCCTGTGCCACCATCGGACCGTGACGATGCAGCAGCCACCACCGACGACCTCGACCGCCGCGTCGCAGGTGCCGCCGCCCCCACCACCGGGAGGTGCCGCTTCGCGCGCGCGGTCGGCGCCGCCCACGGTGTCGCGATGGCGGCTCGAGCGCCGCGAGGAGGGTCGGGTCGTCGCCGGTGTCGCAGCAGGCCTCGGCCCGCGGCTCGGTGTCGATGCGGCGCTCGTACGCATCGGCTTCGCGGTGCTCGCGTTCGCCGGCGGCGTCGGGGTGCTGCTCTACGCCCTGGCGTGGGCACTGCTTCCACTCGCCGCGAGCGACACCCCGCGACCCCGGCGGACAGCCACCACCCAGCAGGGTGTCGCCCTCGGCCTGATCACCCTCGGCATCCTGCTGGTCCTGCGCGCCTTCGGGCTGTGGTTCGGCGATGCGCTGGTGTTCCCGCTGATCGTGGTCGCCGCCGGGTCGGCGGTCCTGTGGTGGCGCAGCGACGACCACGGCGGCGATCCGGCCGATGCCACGACGTCGTCGCCGCAGCCGGGCGCGGCCCAGCCGCCGCGTCGCGGCACGTTCGCCGCCGCTGCGGAGGCGCCGGTCTCGCCACTGCGCATCCTCGTCGGCGCCGTCCTGATCGCCGGCGCCATCGCGGGCTTCGTCGCAGCCAACGAGGCGCTCGCCGCCGCCCAGGACCTGCTGGTCGCGATGGTCGCCGCGCTCGCCGGCCTCGTGCTGCTGTTCGGCCCCTGGCTGTGGCGGGTGCTCGAGCAGCTCGGGGTCGAGCGCCGTGCCCGCATCCGCCAGGAGGAGCGCGCCGAGCTCGCCGCTCACCTCCACGACTCGGTGCTGCAGACCCTCGCCCTGATCCAGCGGTCCAGCGACCAGCCCCGGCGGATGGTCGCGCTGGCCCGCCGCCAGGAGCGCGAGCTGCGCGGCTGGCTGTACGGGTCGAGTGCGAGCGCCGGACCGGCCACGACCCTGGAGCAGGCGCTGCGGGAGGTGACCGAGGAGGTCGAGGCGGTGCACGGGCTCACGGTCGAACTGGTGGTCGTCGGCGACCTGCCACTGGACGACCGCCTGCGTGCGCTGGTCGCCGCCGTCCGCGAGGCGTGCGTGAACGCGGCCAAGCACGCGCAGGTCGACGCCATCGACGCCTACGTCGAGGTGGACCGCGACGAGGTGCTGGCATTCGTGCGCGACCGGGGCATCGGCTTCGATCCCCAGGCCGTCCCGACCGACCGGCAGGGCATCGCGCGCTCCATCACCGAACGACTCGAGCGCCACGGCGGCACGGCCGTCATCCACTCGACCCGCGACAGCGGCACCGAGGTCGAGCTGTGCCTGCCACGCCGCCGTGAGGAGCGTGCATCGTGACCCGTGCGATCAAGGTCTTCCTGGTCGACGACCACCACCTGTTCCGGGCCGGGGTCCGTGCCGAGCTCGGGCAGTACGTGACGATCGTCGGTGACGCCGGCGACGTCGACACCGCGATCCAGCAGGTCCGCGCGCTCAAGCCCGACGTCGTGCTACTCGACGTGCACATGCCCGGCGGGGGCGGTCGCACGGTGCTCCAGGCCGTGCACGAGTCCCACCCCGACATCCGCTTCCTCGCGCTGTCGGTCTCCGACGCGGCCGAGGACGTCATCCAGCTCATCCGTGCCGGTGCCCGCGGCTACGTGACCAAGACCATCGCGCCGGAGGAGCTGGTCGACGCCATCGCGCGGGTGCACCAGGGAGATGCGGTGTTCAGCCCGCGGCTGGCGGGGTTCGTGCTGGACGCGTTCGCCGGCGAGGTCCCCGCCGGGGTCGGCAGCGCGGACCCGCAGCTCGACCAGCTCTCCACCCGCGAGAAGGAGGTGCTGCGCCACATCGCGCGCGGCTTCACCTACCGCGAGACCGCCGGACGGCTCCACATCTCGATCAAGACGGTCGAGTCCCACGTGTCGGCGGTGCTGCGCAAGCTGCAGCTGTCGAACCGCCACGAGCTGACCGCCTGGGCCGCCGGCCGCGACCTGCTCTGACTGGCCGGTCGCTCAGCGATGCACCGTCGGGTCGGACTGCGCCGCGCGCAGGCGCAGGGTGTGGATCGAGGCGCCGGACAGGATGCCGCTGCGGCCGAACAGCCGACCGCGCTCCCAGTTGGACAGGCCCAGCTCCGGGGTGCCGAGCGCGTACTGCCCGTCGACCCAGCGGGTGAAGCCGTCGCCGACGTAGGGCGCGTCGGCGTCGGCGAACGCGCGCTCGTGCTCGTCGGGATCCTCGGAGACGACCGACAATGCGAACCGGGGCGAGTAGCGGTTGAACAACCCGACCGCCTCGTCGAGGCCGTCGACCAGCAGCAGGGTGACCTCGGGTGAGTCCTCCCACTCCCATTCGACGGCCAGCTGCGCTTCGGTGAGCGTCTCGGCCTGCGGCTCCTCGATGGCGCCCTCGGCCCGGTCGATGGTCGCCGAGGTGGTGTAGCGCTCGCGGGGCACGGCGTCCCGGTCGCGTTCGAGCACGTGGAGCTTGGCCGCGGTGCCGCGATCGGCGCCGGCGCGGTCCAGGGCGTCGAGGAACACCGGCACCAGCTCGTCCGCACGGTCCCGAGCGATCGCGCAGGTGTTGAGGGTGTTGCAGACCTTGCGGTCGAGCGAGGCGTGGGCGACCGCGGCGAACCGCTGCGCATCGGCGTGGGCGGTCGCGACCATCCACGCACCGCCGGTGCCGTGCGCCGACACGTCGTTGCCCGCCTGCTGGGCGACCTCGCTGAGCTGTCGGACGGCCTCACCGGATCCCCGCGCGACGGCCAACGCCAGCCGCGGGTCGCTGAACAGCGCCCACCCGGCCGCGCGCGACGGGGCGTCGACGAGCGTGGCCGCGCCGGCGGGCAGGCCTGCGGCCGCCAACGCCGGATCGAGGGCATGCTCGACGATCGCGCGGGCGGTGGCGAGCGCGTCGGAGCCGATGCGAAACACCACCGTGTTGCCGCCGCGCAGCACCCCGCACGCGTCGGCGAAGACGTTGGGCCGACCCTCGAACACGAAGGCGACGACACCGAGCCGGTCGACGACCTCTTCGAGCCGCCAGCCGTCGTGGTCGAGGCTGCGACGGATCTCACCTCGGGGCGAGCGGCGCTCGACCCAGCCCCGCAGGCCGTCGACCATGCCGGCACGCATCGTGTCGTCGAGCTCCAGCCGGGTCGTCGAGCGACCCGCGGCGCGCGCGGCCCCGACGTCGGTGGCGTTGGCCACCGCGATCGGCTCGAAGCTGCGCTCGTCCTCGAGCCGGTCGGCGAACGCGGTGTAGAACCGGTCGAGCTGAGCGTCGTCGACCCGCCCCATCGCGTCGAACGCCCGGGTCGCGGCGTCGACGCCCTGCCGGGCCGCCTCCCGCTGTGATGCGGGCAGGTGGAGCACGGTTCCGTCGGACAGCGGCAGCACCGCATCGCCCGGCGAGAACGCCGCGGCGAGGTCGTCGTCCACGATGACGACCCGGTCGCCGCCGACGACCAGTCGGGTACCGGCAGCGAGCTCGGTGAGCGGGTGCAGTTCCATGCCCGTCACGCTATGCCCGACCCCGCTGGACAGCCAACACGACGCGAACGGTCGCTGGCCCGTCCGGATCGGACATCGGTGCCGAAGGCCCGGTGACATGCGCACTTCCCGGCAACCGCCCGTCCCCGGGAACCGCCTGTCGCTGTCCTACGCTCCGCCACGGTGGACGCGGCGCAGGCGACCGCGGCCACGCTACGGCACACAGATGGGAACCCCGCAGATGACTGGCGACCGCGCGGTACTGCGCATCGGCGAGGTGTCGCGCCGGACCGGCGTGGCCATCCCGACGCTGCGCGCGTGGGAACGCCGGTACGGACTGCTCGAGCCCGAGCGCACCGACGGAGGCCACCGGCTCTACCGGGAGCTCGACGTCGACCGGGTCCGGTCGATGCAGCGCCTGCTCGACGACGGCTGGTCGGCAGCGGCCGCCGCCGACCGGGTGACCCGGGAACCCGCCCCGGTCACCCTGCTCCGACCGGTCGCGGACACCGGCGACGCCGCGGAGGACCTGATCTCTCGGCTCGAGTCCGCTGTCGACGGCTTCGACGCACGCGCGGCCAACGCCGTCGTCGACGACGCGTTCGCCCGCCTGGACCTGCCCCGCGCACTCGACGAGGTCGTGCTGCCGCTGCTGCGCCGGATCGGCGAGAACTGGCAGACCGACGGGCGCTTCATCGCCCGGGAGCACTTCACCAGCAACATCCTGCGCCCCCGCCTGCAGCGGCTGCTGAACGTCCCGACCGTCCAGGAACGCCGGACCTGTGTGGCCGCGGCGCCGGAGGGCGAGGAGCACGACCTCGGCCTGCTCGCGGCGGCGGCCGTCTGCGCGCACGCGGGGTGGCGCGTGCACTACCTCGGCGCCCGTACTCCCACCCACGCGCTGGAGCGCAGCGTCGGACAACTGCACCCGGAGGCGGTGCTCGTCGGGGCGATCCACCGCCACCACGCCCGGGCGTTCCTGGGTGACGGGCCGCGACTCGACGGCGCGGTCGTGGTGCTCGGTGGCGACGGCTTCGTCGCCGACGACGCCGGGCGGATCGGCGACAGCGTGGTCCATGCCGGCGGGATCGCCGACGTCCCCGACACCATCGAGCGTGCGCTGGCCAGCCGCAGGGGGCGCGTGGGGTGAGCGGCGGTTCAGCGGGTGATGCGGAACCGGATGCGCACGTTGGTGTGGTACTCGGCGATGTCACCGTCGCGCACGACCGCCGAGGTCTCGAGCACGGTGAAGCCCTCGACGTCGCGCAGCGTCTTGGTCGCCTCGTCGAGCGCCTGCCGAGCGGCGTCGCGCCACGACTCCGTTGACACCCCGACCAGATCGATGGTCTTGATCACTGCCACAACGACACCACCACGAGCATGACCTCCGTCGAGCACCAGCACCGAGCCTAGCGCGCACACCCCTCCCGGTCCCGGACGAACGGCCCCGCCGATCCCGGTGTGCTCACCGCAGGTACAGCGCGAAGGTCATGCCGATGATCATCCCCACGGCCGCGACCACGGTGGCGGGCATGCCCAGGCGGCTGCCCTTGACGTGGGCGATCAGGCCGGACGCCATCCCGACGGGCCCGGCGACGGGGCTGAGGCCTCCGAGGGCGGCCACCACGCCGAGGACCACGGCCAGCAGCGCCAGCGGGGTCGCGAACCGCGGCGAGGCCCGCACGGGCGCGAACGGATCGCCGTCGTCGGGTACCGGCGGCGGCTGGTGGGCATCCGGATCGTCGGATCCGCCGTCCGGCTGCGGTGACGACGGTCGGCGCACGGCTCGGGCTCCTCGGTGCCGGGAGCGGCGGACGGCCCCGGCTGGCACGGCGTCAGGCTACCGCCGCCCCCGGCTACGGTCCCGGCCTCATCGAGGCGAGGATCTAGATGGGCAGGCTCAGCATGACCGACGCCGAGCTGGACGCGTTCCTGTCCGAGGAGCGGCTCCTGCGGCTCGCGACCATCGACGACGACGGCTGGCCCGCCGTCATCCCCGTCTGGTTCATCTGGCACGACCGGGCCCTGTGGGTTTGGAACCTCACCCGGGCCAAGCGCACACAGCGTCTGCGTGAGGGCACCCGGGCGTCCTTCGTGGTTGACGGCGGCTCGGAGTACGTGGAGCTGCGCGGTGTCTCGGGGCGGCTGGCCTACACCTTCGTGCCGGACGATCAGGTACCGCTTGCGGTCCGGGCCGGCTTCGCCGCCAAGTACTTCGACAGCGACCACCCGATCGAGCCCGCCGACCATCACCAGTGGATCCGCTTCGAGCTGCAGACCTGCGCCACGTGGGACTTCCGCAAGCAGTACGGCGACCCGTCCGGCTAGCCCGCGTTCACGCGGTGAGGACCTTGAGGGCCGAACGGGCTGCGTGATGGCCGCACATGCCGTGGACGCCGCCGCCCGGCGGCGTGGACGAGGAGCACAGCCACACCCCCGGCACCGAGGTGCGGTAGGGGTCGGGCGAGAGTCGCGGCCGGGCGAGCAGCTGGGTCGGCAGGCTGGCGCCACCGGTGATGTCGCCGCCGACGAGGTTGGGGTTGGCGGCCTCGAAGTCAGCGGGGGTGGTGACGTGCCGGGCGACGACGCGGTCGCCGAACCCCGGTGCGAACCGCTCGATCTGCGCCTCGATCAGCGGCGTCACGTCCTGCGTGCAGCCGTGGGGCACGTGGGCATAGGCCCACAGCGGGACGTGGCCGTCGACCTCCCGGCTCGGGTCGGCGACGTGCGGCTGGGCGACCAGCGTGAACGGTCGGTCGCTCAGCACCCCGCCGACGGCGGACGCCTCGGCCGCCGCGATCTCGTCGAAGGTGCCGCCGAGGTGGAGGGTCCCGGCGATCCGTCCCTCCGGGGCGGTCCAGGGGACCTCGCCGCGGACGGCGAAGTCGACCTTCGCGGCGGCGGGGCCGTACCGCCAGCGTTCGGCCCGACGGCGCTCGCGCTCGGGCAGGTGGTCGCCGAGGATCCAGGCCAGCCCGGTCGGGGTCGTGTCGAACAGGGCGACGCGCGTGCGGGGGATGTCGGCGAAGGAGCGCACCCGGTGACCGGTCACGACCTCGCCGCCGAGATCCTCGAGCAGTGCGACCATCGCCTTCCAGATCGCCTGCGATCCGCCCTTCGCGACGGGCCAGTCGTAGAGGTGACCGGCCGCGGCGAGCAGCAGTCCGACGGCGCTGGACAGCGGCGCGTCGAGCCGCGTCACCGCGTGCGCCGCCAACCCACCGAAGAGCCCGGACGCCGCTTCGGTGGTGAAGCTGCGCACGGTCACCGACGCCGGCAGCGCTGCCGGCACACCACCGCGCGCCGTGGCCAGCGGATGACGCGGGACCGACACGATCGGGCCGAGCAGGTCGTCGCCGAGCGCGTCGAACCGCCGGGCGGCCGCGCCGACCAGCCGGTCCCAGGTCGGACCGTCCGCGCCGAGCCCCTCGATCGTCGCCGCGAGGTCGCGACGCAGCACCGCGGCGCTGCCGTCGTCGAGCGGATGGGCCGCCGCGACCTCCGCGTGGCACCACTCCAGCCCGTACGCCGCCAGCGGCAGGGTCCTCAGAAACGGTGAGCCGGCACCCAGCGGGTGCACGGCGGAGCAGTGGTCGTGCAGGAGCCCGGGGACGTCCGGGTCAGCGAAGGTGCGGGTGCCGCCACCCGGTTCGTCAGCGGCCTCGAGCACGGTGACCTTGAAGCCCTCCCGCGCGAGGGTGATGGCTGCGGCCAGGCCGTTGGGGCCGCTGCCCACGATCACCGCGTCGGGCTGACTCAGCCGTGTCCGGACCACGTGCACTCCGTTCGTCACGGCCGACCGTCCGACCGCGCCAGGACCCTACCGTCGACGCCCGACCGCCGGGGAGTGGGCGGGCTGCGTCAGCCGGCCGCGGGCGGTTCGGCCAGTCCGTCGGCGACCGCGTGGTCCAGCCAGCGTGCGAGGAACACCGCCAGGTGCCCGCGGCGAACTGCTTCGGACGGCCGGTACCGGCCGTCGGGGTAGCCCGCGACCCAGCCGGCGTCCACGGCCCGGTGGATGTCGTCGGCGTGCAGCGAATCCGGGGAGTCGGAGAACCACTCGCGGCTGGGATCGGGCAGCGCATCGTCGCCGACGTGCTCGAACCCACCGAGCAGGAAGCGAGCCAGCTGGCCGCGCTGCACCGGGTCGTCGGGGCCGAACCTCCCGTCGTCGTAACCACTGATCAGCCCGGCGGCGGCCAGCGCGCCGATCGCGTCGGCGTGGGTGCTGCCGGCATCGACGTCGGAGAACGCCGGTTCGGCCGCCGGCAGGTCGCCGCCGGCGCGCAGGATCACACCGGCCACGAACGTGGCCAGCTGCCCGCGGGTCACGACCTGCTCGGGCTCGAAGGTGTCCGACGCGGTGCCGCTGGCCACCCCCCACCACACCAGGCAGTCGACCGCACGGCGCTGAGCTTCGAGCGCCACGTCCGTGAGGCCGCTGTCAGGCACCTGCTGCTGCGGACAGGCGTCGTCGATGCCACGCACACGGTCACCAGGGCGCTCGTCGAGCTCGTCGCTTCCCGGATCCCGGAACACCGCGGTGACATGGACAGCCGCCAAGGAGCCATCGCTGCCGTTCGGCGTCGTGACGGAGACACCGATACCAAACTCGCGGTAGGCGTCGTTGAGAAGGTTGTTGCGGTGGCCGTCGGAGTCCATCCAGCCCTGCATCACACGACGTGCCACGTCGTCGGCCCAGCCCTCCACGTCGGTGCGTGCTCCAAGGTAGAACACGTTCTCTGCGACACGACTCTGGCCGGCCAGCCACTGCAGGTTGTGCCCGAAATCGCCGGTCGCAGCCATCTCGTCAGACCAGTCGCGAGCCACACGGGCGAGATCCTCGGCCCAGGCCAACCTCGGCGCAGACGACGCGTCCGGGTGTCCGAACGCTCCCGGATCGGTGCGTGCCAGGTCGTGCAGGATCGCCAGGCGCAGTTCGACGTGCGCCTCGTCGTCGGTGCGTGATCGGTCGGGTTCGGCGAGCGCGGCGGCACCGCCGCCGAGCAGCATGGCCACGACGCTCACGAGCATCACGAGCCGGGCAGACGTGCCTCGTTCGGGGGCAGCGGGGGACATCTGACTCCACGGCGGTGTGCGAGGGTGTGCGACCGGGACGCTCAGCCTCCGGTCGGACGGGTGGTCGGCTGGTCGAACGACGGGTCGACCGCTGCAGCCCGCTCGGGTGCCGCAACCGCGAGCCCGAGACGGACGAACAACCAGGGCGCGAGTCCACCGACCCACGCTCCCACCAGGCCATAACGCACGTAGCGCAGAACGAGTTCCAGCGGCTGCTCGCCGCTCGGGAACACCGCGCCGAGTCCGAGGAAGATCACCGCCACGCCGACCAGCCCGAGCAGCACCCGCACCGCCCGCTTCCAGACCGGGCCGCGGTGATCGAAGCCCCCGCCGACATCCAACAGCGCCACCCCCGCGCCGAACCCAGCCAGGGCCGCCGCCGGCCCCACGACCCCGCTCGCCCCGGTCATCGCCGCCGCATCGGTCACGCCGGTCCAGTCGAACCCGACATTCTGCAACCGGCCGGAGAGCAACGTCGCAGGGGCGATCAGCGCCAACGACGCGGCGAGAGAGGCCAGCACCCGCGCGCCGGTGGTCACGCGCGCCCACCACCGGGCGAACCGGCCCTGAAGCGCCAGGAACGCGGCAAGCAGCACCAGGCCGGCGCCGACGCCGACGACCATGTCCTCGAGGAAGTGGACACCGAGGTGGATGCGCGACCAGGCGATCGCCGCGATCAACGCCACCAGTCCCACCCGCACGGGCCAGGGGCGCAGGAGGGCCACGAGCAGCCCCCAGATCGCGGTCGCGTTCTGGGCATGTCCCGAGGGCAGCCCGAAGCTGGTCTCGGTCACCTCGGCCAGCTCCGGGCGCAGGAAGCTTGGACGTGGCGTGGTGAAGGTGAGCTTGAGCAGCCCGTTGACGCTAGCGCTGAGCAACAGCATCACCCCCAGCCGCAGGCCGATGCGCCGGCTGAACGCCCAGTAGGTCAGCGGCAGCAGCAGCAGGTAGAACTCCTCGTCGCCGAGAAAGGTGACCACCGCCCACACGGGGGTGAGCCACTGCGCGGTGTCCTGGAGCCGCTCTGCCCGGTCGAGCTGTCCGTCGTAGCGCCGTGGGTCGGGCCCGCGGACCATGCCCCGCTCGGCCTCGCGTTCGGCCAGGACGTCGACGACCCGGTCGGGGTAGTCGGTGAGGATGCCGTGCGCGCCGGCATCCAGGATGCGGTGCATCTGTTCGGGATCGTTGACGGTCCAGACCTGGACGTCCACACCCAACCGCTCGGCGGCGCGGGTGAACCGCGGCGTGACCACCTGCCGGCCGTCGAACTCCTCGGGGACCTGGAACACCTCGCCCGGCGGTGTCCACCACGGGTGGAGTCCGACCAGCTGCCGCACGTAGAACCCGTGCGTCTCGGACTCCGGCATGTTGGTGGGCACGCGCGGCAGCTGCTCGCGAACGGGGACCAGGTAGTTCTCATCGAACGAGGCCACGACCACCGAGCCGTCGTCGCGCCCGAAGTCGTCGATGAGGTCGATCGTCGGCTGGATGATGTCGGTGCCCCCGTCGGTCTTGAGCTCGATCACCAGCGGCGTGTCCGGGAAGGCCTCGAACACCTCCGACAGTGCGGCGTGCCGCACACCCTGCCCCCGAAACGGCGTGTCGCCGTCGGGGTCCTCCCAGGCGTGGCCCGCATCCAGCGCCTGCACCTGCTCGAGGGTGAGGTCGGCGACCGCGCCCGAACCGTCGGTGGTGCGGTCGACCGTGCCGTCGTGGATCGTGACGATGCGGTCATCGGCGGTGACCTGCAGATCCATCTCGAGCGTGTCGGCACCGAGCTCGACCGCAGCGTCGAACGCCTCCATGGTGTTGGGCGGTGCGTGCCCCTGCGCGCCGGCGTGGGCGATGATCGACACCTCGCGGTCTGCGAAGTGCTCCAGCGGTGGATTCGGCTCCACCTGCAGCCAGGCCGCCGCGATCAGCCCCGCCAGCACCGCAAGGGTGATGCTCAGCCGCCGGATCGTCCGACGTCGCTGTCGCCTGCTCGGCTCGTGCGGATACCCCTCGCCCATGCTGCCTCCCGGCCGGGCCGCCACCCGGCCGGGAACCTAGCGCCCACGCAGGTCAGTCGACCGCACGCCACCGCACGGCCGGCCCGTGCAGGTCGGCCAGCTCCCGACGCGAGCGCACCCCCAGCTGCCGGTAGACGGCGGTGAGGTGGTTCTCCACCGTGCGCGCCGAGACACCCAGCCGCTCAGCAATCGACCGGCCGTCGAGCCCGGCGATGACCAGGGCGGCCACCTCGCGCCGGCGCGTGCTCAGCTCACCGACCGGGTGTCCGTCGACGATCGGTGTCGCGGCGCCGGGACAGTGGACCAGCAGCCCGCTGGCCAGCGCCGCCGACCGCGGGTCGTCGCTCCAGCGCGACGCTCGGGCCGCGGCTTCCGCCGCGGCAAGGGCATAGCCCCCGGCGGCGAGATCCCGGGCGACCGCATCCAGGGCGTCGGGGTCACGGGTCGCCACCGCTGCCGCCTGACGTCGCACGACCCGGACCAGCGGGTGGTCTGCGGGCAGC
>SKSM01000179.1 GCA_007122985.1 Nitriliruptoraceae bacterium
GCCGGCCGCCCACGTCGCCCGGAGCCATGGCACCACCGCGGTCGCGGGGCCGTGCACGGCGCGCAGGCTCGTCATCGTGGCCCACCTGCCTCGAGGGATCGGTCGACGGCGCCGCTAGCGTACGGCCGCGCGGGCGGCCCGACCGGACACCGCCCGCCCCGCGCGGGTCCCTGCGTGCGGGCGCACGGCCAGCACGAGGAGGACGAGACGTGGTCTCCGCACTGTTCGACGCGACCCGGTGGCGGACCGTCGACGGGTTCGACGATCTCACCGACGTCACCTACCACCGTGCCGTCGACCCCGGCGACGGTGGGGACCGTCCGATCGTGCGCGTCGCCTTCGATCGACCGGACGTGCGCAACGCCTTTCGCCCCCACACCGTCGACGAGCTCTACCGCGCGCTCGAGCACGCCCGGGTCAGCTCGGACGTCGGCTGCGTGCTGCTGACCGGCAACGGCCCGTCCACCCGGGACGGCGGCTGGGCGTTCTGCTCCGGCGGCGACCAGCGCATCCGTGGCCGGGACGGCTACCGCTACACCGACGACCTCGGCGCCGAGACCGCCGACCACATCGACCCGGCACGCTCCGGGCGCCTGCACATCCTGGAGGTCCAGCGGCTGATCCGCATGAGCCCGAAGGCGGTGGTGTGCGTGGTGCCGGGCTGGGCCGCCGGGGGCGGCCACTCGCTGCACGTGGTCTGCGACCTGACCATCGCCAGTCGCGAGCACGCCCGGTTCAAGCAGACCGACCTCGACGTCGCCTCGTTCGACGGCGGGTTCGGCTCGGCCTATCTCGCCAAGCAGGTCGGGCAGAAGTTCGCGCGCGAGATCTTCATGCTCGGCGACGAGTACTCCGCGGAGGACGCCCACCGGATGGGGATGGTCAACGCGGTCGTGGCCCACGACGAGCTCGAGATCCGTGCCCTGGAGTGGGCCGAGCGGATCGTGGGCAAGTCGCCGACGGCCCTGCGGATGCTCAAGTTCGCCCTGAACGCCGGTGACGACGGCCTCGTGGGCCAGCAGGTGTTCGCCGGCGAGGCGACGCGGCTGGTCTACATGACCGACGAGGCGCAGGAGGGCCGCGACAGCTTCCTGGAGAAGCGCCGGCCGGACTGGTCGGCCCATCCCTACCACTACTGAACGTGATCGCGTGAACCCGTTCATCGAGGCGGCACGGCCGCGCACCCTGCCCGCGGCGGTCGCCCCCGTCCTGGTCGGCACCGCCGCCGCGGCACGTCCCTGGCCCGAGGTCGACGTCTTCCGGTTCGGCCTCGCGCTCGTCGTCGCGCTCGCGCTCCAGGTCGCGGTCAACTACGCCAACGACTGGTTCGACGGGGTCAAGGGCGTGGACACCACCACCCGCACCGGGCCGCGTCGAGCCGTCGCCAGTGGGCTCGTCAGCCCGGCTGCGATGCGCAACGCGACCGGGGCGGCGATCGGCGTCGCCGCCGTCGCCGGACTCGGGCTCGCCGTGCTGGTCGGTCCGCAGCTGCTGGTCGTGGGGGCACTGGCGATCCTCGCCGCGCTCGGCTACTCGGGGGGCGACCGGCCGTACGCCAGCCGCGGGCTCGGTGAGCTGAGCGTGTTCGTGTTCTTCGGGCTGGTCGCCACCGCCGGGTCCGCCTACGTCCAGGACGAACGCCTGACCCTGCTGCCGGTGGTCGCCGCGATCCCCGTCGGTGCCACCTCGGTGGCCCTGCTGGTGGTCAACAACCTGCGTGACATCCCCACCGACGCCGCCGCCGGCAAGCACACCCTGGCGGTGCGGCTCGGTGCGGCGGGCACCCGCCGGCTGTTCCAGGGCCTGCTGGTGGCCGCGCTGCTCGCGCTCGCACCGATCGCGGGGCTCACCCGCTCACCCTGGCCCCTGCTGGGTCTGATCGCCCTGCCGACGGCGGTCCCGGCCGTGCGCCGGGTGGCGGACGCGCCGCTCGGCCGGGAGCTGGTGCCGGTGCTGGAGCGCACCGGCCGGTCGCTGCTGCTGCTCGGTGTCGGGCTCGCGGCCGGGCTCGCACTGGCCGGGTGAGGCCGCGGCCGTGACGACGTGGGACCATGGAGCCCACCACGACCAGGAGGAGGAGCAGGTGCAGGTCCCGATCTGCGACCTGCGGCCGTTCCGGCTGCCGATGCGCCGGCGGTTCCGCGGGACCACCGAGCGGCAGGGGGTGCTGCTGCGCGGTCCGGCGGGCTGGGGCGAGTTCTCGCCGTTCCCGGAGTACGGGCCCGCCTACGCCGCCCGGTGGCTGCTGGCCGCGCAGGAGGCCGCCAGCGAGCCGTTCCCGCCACCACGGCGCGCGTGGGTGCCCGTCAACGTCACCGTCCCCGCCGTCGACGCCGCCACCGCGTACCGCCTGGTCCGCGAGTCGGGCTGTGCCACCGCCAAGGTGAAGGTCGCCGAGTCCGGCCAGGATCTGGCCGACGACGTCGAACGGGTGGCGGCGGTCCGCGATGCGCTGGGGCCGGACGGCGCCGTGCGCGTCGATGCCAACGCCGCGTGGGACGTGGAGACCGCCGTCCTCGCGATCGCGCGGCTGGACGTGGCGGCGCAGGGGCTCGAGTACGTCGAGCAGCCCTGCCGCACCCTCGCGGAGCTCGGCGAGGTGCGCCGCCGCGTCACGGTGCCGCTCGCCGCCGACGAATCGGTGCGCACGGCCGACGACCCGCTGCGGATCGCCGGGCTGGACGCCGCGGACGTCGTCGTGGTCAAGGTCCAGCCGCTGGGCGGGGTGCGCCGGGCGCTCGAGGTGATCGACGCCGCCGGGCTGCCGGTCGTGGTGTCCTCGGCGCTGGAGAGCTCGGTGGGGTTGGCGGCGGGCGTGGCGCTCGCGGCGGCGCTCGAGCACCTGCCCCACGCCTGCGGGCTCGGCACGGCCGCCATGTTCGTCGGTGACGTCACCCCGACGCCGCTGACCCCCGTCGGCGGGCAGGTGGAGGTCCGTCGGGTCGAGCCGGACGCGGCCCTGCTCGACCAGCAGGCGCCGGATCCCGACACCGCCGACGAGTTGCTCACCCGGATGGGGCTGGCCGCCGCCGAGCTGGAGGGCCGCTGACGTGCAGGCACACAACCCCTCGCACGCGTGTGCGCTCGTGCTCGTCGACGAGCTGACCCGGGGCGGGGTCACCGATGCGGTGCTCGCTCCCGGCTCGCGGTCGGCGGCGCTGGCCATGGCGCTGCACGACGATCCACGGGTGCGGCTGCACGTGGAGATCGACGAGCGCTCGGCCGGCTTCCTCGCGCTCGGCCTGGCGCGCGCCAGCGGCCGACCCGTACCGGTCGTGGTCACCTCCGGGACCGCGGTGGCCAACCTCCACCCGGCGGTGGTCGAGGCCGACGCCGGCGGTGTGCCGCTGCTGCTGCTGACCGCCGACCGCCCGCCCGAGCTGCAGCACACCGGTGCCAACCAGGCGATCGACCAGGTGGGGATCTTCGGTCGGGCACCGAGGTGGCAGGTGGTGCTCGGAGTCCCGGAGGACCGGCCGGACAGCAACGCCCTGTGGCGCGCGACCGCGGCGCGGGCGCTCGCCGCGGCCCGTGGGCTCGACGGCCCGCCGGGGCCGGTGCATCTCAACCTGCCGTTCCGTGAACCGACGGTGCCGGCGGCCGACGACGGCCGCGCACCGCCGGCGGGCCCCTACCAGC
>SKSM01000155.1 GCA_007122985.1 Nitriliruptoraceae bacterium
CACCCGTGTTCACCCTGCCCGACCAGGACGGCCAGCCCGTCTCGCTCGAGGACCTGCAGGGCCGACCGGTCGTCATCTACTTCTACCCCAAGGACGACACCCCCGGCTGCACGACCCAGGCCTGCGCGATCCGCGACCAGTGGTCGCAGTTCCAGGCGGCCGGCGCGGTCGTGCTCGGGATCTCACCGGACGGCAGCGACGACCACGCCCGGTTCGCGGCCAAGTACGACCTGCCGCACCGGCTGCTCGCCGACCCGGAGCGGCAGGTCATCGGCGCCTACGACGCCTGGGGTGTGCGCAGCATGTACGGGCGCGAGTTCGAGGGGGTGATCCGCTCCACGGTGCTGGTCGCCCCGGACGGCACCGTCGCCGCGGTGTGGCCGAAGGTCAAGCCAGCGACCCACGCCGACCAGGTGCTGGCGGCCATCGCCGAGCTGTGAGCCGCGTCACGCGGCCGCGCGAGGACCGGCACGTGGGCGCGTCCGGACGCTGCCCGCGTCGCGGTCAGGCGGGCCGCTGATCGCGTCGCCGGGTCGTCGCCGGATCGTGTCCCGGCGGGGCCGGGTCGTCACCGACCAGCGCCACCACCTCGACGTCCACGCCGTCCTCGCCCTCGACCCGCGCACCGAGCGCCGTGCCGCTCGGAACGTAGGCCAGCGCCAGACGCCCGTCCGGCGCGGCGGTGGTGACGGTGGTCGCCTTGCGGCCGTCCCCCGAGCCCCAGCCGTCGTGCAGCCGACCCGCGACCGCCCAGACGATCGCCAGCCGTCGCCGCGGACGACCGAGCATCCACATCCGGGCGATCGCCTCCTGCCCGGGGTAGCAGCCCTTCGACAGGTGGACATGGGTGGGCAGCAGCCCCGCCTCCTCGGGCAGGTGGGGCGCCACCACCTCGCGGCCCCAGGCCGGCACACCCGCGGCGACCCGCCAGGCGGTGAGGTCGGCCTCGTCGCCCGCCCGCGCGCCGGCCTCGATCAGCGTCTGGCGCATCGCAGCCACCGCGTCGGCGGGACCGACCACGTCGAGCTCGCCGTCGTCACGTCCGAGCACCACCAGCTCGGTCCCGGCGGGGCGCACCGTGCCGGGCCGGGTGGCCAGGTTGGCCGCCTCGGCCACCGCCTGCGCGCCGGCCCCACGCAGCACCAGCACCCGGTCGTCGGTCGCGGTGAACGTGGCGTCGAGCAGGAAGGTGCGCTGCCCGAGCACGTCCACCAGCGTGGACGCCACCTCCTCGTCCGGCGCCAGCAAGGCGACCCGGTCGGCGAGGGCGGCCACGTCGAACATCGCCTGCGGGGCCCCGTGGGTGTCGAGGAAGAGGCTGCCGGCGGTCTTCCCGGTCCCGAGCTCGCCCAACGCCTGCGAGGTCACGTCGTCGAGGTAGCGCAGGCGGTCGGCTCCGGTGACGTCGACACGCCGCGTCGAGGTGGTCGCCACGAACGCGCTCGGCAGCGCCGCGCGCGGGTCGGTGGTCACGGGGGTCGGCTCGGCGGTCACGGACGCTCCTGGTCGTGGGGGTCCGACCCGAGGGTACGAACCACCCCGGACGCCGTCTGTGGCCCGGTCGTCGGGGCGGCAGCCATGGCCTGCACGGCCCGGGATCACACCGGCCACCGGCCCAGGGGAGCCGTCAGCTGGTCGGCTGCCGGTCGCCGTCCAGGACACCACGCAGGTCGTCGGCGGACGGCACGCCGCTGGCCCGGGCCAGCAGCCGGCCCGAGGGCGCCACGACCAGCACGGTCGGCACCCGGCGCACCGCATGCCGGTCGGCGAGGTCCACGTGGTCGGAGGCGTCCACGTCGACCCAGCGAAACCCCGCCCGCTCGGCGGTGAGCTGGCCGAGCACCCGCCGCACCGGCACGCACGGCGCGCAGGTCGGTGAGCCGAGCAGCACCGCGCCCGCGTCGGCGCCGTCGAGGTCCAGGCCGAGCGCGTCGAGCTCGTGGTCCTCGAGGCCCGGGTCGTCGGCGTCGCTGCGCGTCCGCCCGTCGCGCCGCTGCCACCAGCGGCCCACGAGCGCGACCACCAGGACGAGCGCCAGCACCCCCAGCGCCCGCAGCACGACCGGGTCCATCAGCCACCTCCCGTGCGGGCGCGCAGACGTTGACCGACCAGGTAGAGCTCGCAGCCGATGCACAGCCCCGTGGTCGCCAGCAGCGCCGACAGCGCCAGCACCACCGCGACCGCGATCCAGCCGGCGACCGTCGCGCCGGCGGCGAACAGCACCAGGCCGACGCTCAGCACCGCCAGCCCACACGCCTGCGCGAACCGCGGCGGGCCCTCGGCCTCGGTCGCCGGCGGCGGCCCGAGCCCCGCACGGCGCTTGACCCACCGGAACACCCGGCCGTACGGCGACCAGGCGAGGCCGGCCACGGCACTGACCGCGAACACCACCCACTGCCAGACGACCAGCCCGATGCCGGTCGGGCCCTGCACGACCAGGGCGGCGGCGAGCACCACCGTGGTCAGAGTCGCCCCGAACCGGGGGCCGCGGACGTCGACGACCAGACGTCCCCGGTCGTCGGTCACCAGTCGCTGACTGCTCACACTGCCTCCGGATCTCGGCACGGGTGGCTGCGCGCGCCCCTCGTCACGGTGGGCGGACGGCTCATCGTCCGGTCGCCTTGCGGATCAGGATCCGCACGCCGCTGCGTCCCTTGACGTCACGCACCCGCGCCACGTCCACCACCTGGTGGCCGGCCCGGTCCGCCCACCGGGCGTAGGCGGCAGGTGTGCCCTGGCCGTCGGTGAGCACCTCGAGGTGCTCGCCCGGCCGCAGCGGCACGATCGCGCGCATGGCGGCGATGATCCCGCGCTGGTAGCTCTCGGTGCGGGCGTCGACGGTGGCGACCGGCGACGGCTGGGCGCCCAGTCCCGCCTCGTCGAGCCGGGCGTGGACGACCCCGCCGTCGGCGCGGACCCGTGCCGGGGCGCCGGCGGCGGTGAGCGCACCACGCAGGAACCCGGTCGCGAGCGCGTCACCGACCTGACCATCCACCTCGCCGACCAACCGCAGGCCGACCTCCAGCCCTTCGACCACGGCGGTGTCGTCGCCGGTCTCGGCCAGGCGGACCTCCGGGAAGGCGCTGCGCAGCGCCTCGACCGCGACCACGGCCGCAGCCTCGAAGTCACGTGCGTCGGCGCGTCCCGCCGCTGCCGAGACCAGCTTGCGGCCCTGCTCCTCGGCCAGCAGCGCCAGCTTCTCACGGTGCTCAGGCAGCCCCGCGATCAGCTGCACGACGGTGTGCACGGCCAGTTGGCTGCCCGACGGGACCGCGACGCTCCGGTGCGACGCGGCCTGTTCGCGCGCGACGTAGACCCTGGCCGGCCGCCCGCCGCCGGCGTGCTTGCGGCGGCCGGTCACCACCAGGCCGGCCGCCGCGAGCTGGTCGAGGTGGTTGCGTGCCACGTTGGCGTGCAGCCCGAACATCTGCGCGACGTCCCGGGCGGAGAGCGGCTGCCCTTCGGTTCGCAGCCGCCGGTAGATCCCGGCGCGCGTCGGCACGGCCAGGACCTGTTCGACCAGTCCGTCGTCCTCCGACGGCGCAGCAGCGACGTCGGTGCCGGAAGCGGCGACGGGTTCTGCGGACATCGGCCCTCCGACGTGCGGGATCGGGCGTGGGCGGGATCGGGCGTGGGG
>SKSM01000177.1 GCA_007122985.1 Nitriliruptoraceae bacterium
AGCGGGCGCAGCCGGCTGGAGGCGGCCAGCGCCCCCGCGAGCTCCACGGGAGCCAGCTCGGCGATGGCATGCACACCTCCGAGGTGGTTGGTGAGCGCATCGCTGGCGGCCAGCACGGTCGTGGCCTCGCCGTCGCCCACGGCACGGACCGAGGTGCCCATGTGCCGGTTGAACGGCAGCCCTTCGCCCAAGCGCACCAGGCTGTCGAGCAGCTCGTCGCCGGTCATGCCCGCAGCGTCGGCCTGATCGCTGGACGTGCCATCACCCGCGCTCACCTCTGCTCCCTCGCCGGGGCCGGTCGCTGGCGCGCACGCTAGTGGGCTGGCCGGCCGGGGCGGCAGCCGAGCGGCCGAACGGGCCCGATGCGTACGGACGGCCCTGACCGTGCGGACTCCAGCATCGCGGCACCGGGTCACTACCCTGGTCGGCCAACCGAGGAGGCCCCATGAGCGAGCTGACTCGCCCGCTGGTCGTGGTGGCCAACCGACTCCCGGTGTCACGCGGGCCCAGCGGCTGGACGCCCTCGTCTGGCGGACTGGTGACCGCGATGCGCCCGGTGATCGAGCAGGTCGGTGGTGCATGGATCGGCTGGGACGACGACCCCGACGGCGTGCCCCAGCGTGTCGACGGGCTCGCGTGCGACCTGTTGCCGATCGACCTCAGCCGGGCCCAGGTGCGCGGCTACTACCACGGCCTGTCCAACCGCACGCTGTGGCCGCTGTTCCACGACCTGGTCGCCCAGCCGGTGATCGAGCGCCGCTGGTGGCACACCTACGAGGAGGTCAACCGCCGGTTCGCCGATCGCGTCGCCCAGGCGGCGGCGGACAGCGACACCCCACCGATGGTGTGGGTCCAGGACTACCACCTGACGCTGCTGCCGGCGATGATCCGCGGCCTGGTGCCCGACGCGCCGATCGGGTTCTTCCTGCACATCCCGTTCCCGCCCCCGGAGCTGTTCGCACGACTGCCATGGCGCGACCAGGTGCTCCAGGGGATGCTGGCCGCCGACTCGGTCGGCTTCCACACCCCGCAGTACCGCGACAACTTCGTCCGGTCGGTCCAGCGGCTGTTCAACGGCGTGACCGTGCTCGGCGACCAGCTCAACCTGCCCGACGGGCGGCAGATGCGCGCCGTCGCCCATCCGATCTCCATCGACGCGGCGGAGTTCGCCCAGCTGGCCACCTCCGACGACACCGAATCGGAGCTCGCCGAACTGCGTGCCCAGTTCAAGGACCGCAAGGTGTTCCTGGGGGTCGACCGGCTCGACTACACCAAGGGCATCCGCCACCGTCTGCAGTCGATCGAGCTGCTCCTCGAGCGCAACCCCAAGCTGCGCCGGGAGGTCGCCTTCGTGCAGATCGCCGTGCCCTCGCGCGACGACGTCCAGGAGTACCGCGACCTGCGCACCGAGGTCGAGACCGAGGTGGGACGGATCAACGGCCGGTTCACCGAGCCGGGACACGACGTCCCCGTCCACTACCTCTACCGGGGCGTGCCGCGCGAGAGCCTGGCGGCCTACTACCGACTGGCCGACGTGATGTGTGTCACGCCGTTGAAGGACGGCATGAACCTGGTGGCCAAGGAGTTCGTCACCGTCCAGGCCGCGGGCGACGGCGCCGGTGTCCTGCTGCTCAGTGAGTTCTGCGGCACCTCGATCGAGTTCGGCGACGACGCGGTGCGCACCAATCCGTTCGACGTGGAGAGCCAGAGCTACCTGATGGAGTCGGCGCTCGAGCTCGAGGAGGACGACCGCCGGGCCCGCGTCGCGCGCATGGCCGAGGTCGTGCGCGAAGGGGACGTCTACAACTGGGTCGACCAGGAGCTCGCCGGCATCGAACGCGGCAGGTCCGGGCTGTGACCGAGGCCGGCCCCCCGCTGGCGGACCCGGCGGAGCTGGCAGCCGAGCTCGGGCCCGCCGACCGGCGGCTGATCGTCCTCGACTTCGACGGGGTGCTCTCGCCGATCGTCGAGCACTACGACCGTGCCGTGCCGGCCGACGGCGCCGTCGAGGCACTGACCGCACTTGCCCGCGTGACCGCGGTGGCGGTGGTCTCCGGCCGCTCGCTCGACGATCTCGTGCGCCGGCTCGGCCGCCCCCCGATCACCCTGGTCGGCGGTCACGGAGCGCAGATCTCGCTGGCTGACGGCCGGACCGACCACCTCGTCGACCCGGCCACGTTGACCGCGACGCTGGACGCCACCCAGGCACGGGTGGGCGAACTGGTCGGCGAGACCAGCGGGTGGCTGGTCGAGCGCAAGGACACCTCCCTGGCCGTGCACCACCGGCTGGCCGACCCCGCCACGGTCGATACGCTGATGCCACGCATCCGCGCGCTGTTCGACCACGCCGCATCCGAGCCCCCGGGGTTCGAGGTGCTTGACGGCAAGGCCGTCGTCGAGTTGCGTCCCACGGGTGTGAACAAGGGTCGTGCGGTGGATCGACTCGCTGATCTGCAACCGGCACTCGAGCCGCTGGCGCTCGGTGACGATGTGACGGACGAGGACGCGTTCCGGGTCGCGACCGCCCGCGGAGGCAGCGCGGTGCTCGTAGCCGAGACGCCCCGATCGACCCACGCCCGCTACCGGCTGTCGGACCCGACCGCCGTGACCACCTTCCTCGAGTCGCTGCTCGAGCGCGAAAGCTTCCGGACGTGACCCGACCCACGTTGACCACCCACTCGCGGACGGCGCTGGCGATGGCCTCCGGTGCGCTCGAGCCGCGCGGCGTGCGCATCACCACGCTGAGCATCGGGCTCGCGGCCACGATCGGCCTGCACGCCGCGCTCGGCGACCCGCGGGTCGCCTGGGGCGCCGTGCCGCTGGTGCTGGTGGCCGGGCTGGCCGGCGGTCACCGATCACCGCTGACCTTCGGTCTGCTCGCTGCGGCGGGGCACCTGATCGTCGATCTCGTGCTCGGCGTCGCCGGCACCGACCTGCTGGGCCTGGCCCTGCGCACGCTGGTGCTGCCGGCGATCGCCCTGGTCGGCATGGCGGGCCGACAGGTCGAGGAGCAGCGCGGCCGGGCGATGCACCGCTCGGTCACCGAAGACCCGGTGACCGGCCTGCTCAATGTCCGCGCGTTCTACGACGAGCTCGCCCGCCTGCGGGAGGCGGGCCGTCCGTTCGCCATCCTGCTCGCCGACATCCGCGGCATGCGGGCGCTGAACGACCGCTACGGCCACCCGACCGGCACCGAGGCGATGCGGGCGCTGGCGCACGTGCTGCGCCGTGAAGCGGGGGCCGACGTGCTCGCCTCACGCCTGGGCAGCGACGAGGTCGCCGTCGCCCTGGTCGGCGACGAACGCGAGCGCACCTCCTCGATGGTCGAGGGGATCATCGGCCGGCTCCACGACGAACAGGTGCGTCTGCCCGACGGGGAGCGCTTCGAGGTGCACGCCGCCTACGGCCTTGCGCGCTACCCCGAGGACGGCAGCGACGAGGTCGCCGTGCTGCGCGTCGCCGACCGCGCCAAGGAGCGGGCCAAGATCGCCGGGATGGACAAGGTCGGCACGGCCGACGGCCAGGTCAGCTGACCCGGCCGCGCCGAGGGACCCGCACGCTCAGGCCGGTACGACCAGCAGTCGGCGGCACTGGGGGCAGGTGGTCAGGGGCGGCCCTGCCAGCAGCTCGCCCACGTCCGCCATCGACAGCTGGATGCGGCAGGCCGTGCAGGCGTTGTCGACCAGCTTGCCGACGCCCGCCCCACCGGTGCGGGCAGACACCTGCTCGTAGCGCTCCCGCAGGCCGTCGGGCAGCCCGTTGGCCTGACGGATCCGGGCGGCCTCGAGCTCTCCGAGCTCGGCCAGCAGCTCCTTCGCGGCGTCGTCGCGGGCGGTCGTCAGCTCTTCGATGCGCTGGCGGGTGTGCTCGGTCTCCGCGTCGAGCTCGGCCGAGCGGGTCTCGAGGCGCTCGACCTGCTCCATCACCTCGAGCAGCTGGTCCTCGTGCTCGGCGATGCGGCGCTCGGTCGTGTTGACCTCCGCCTCGATCGCCTTCATCTGCCGGGCGTTGCCGACGCTGCCGTCGTAGAGTCGGGAGCGTTCCGCATCGCGTCGCTCGGAGAGCACCGCGATCTCCCGCTCGAGCTTGCGCTGCTGTGCACCGGTGCGGTCGAGCTCGTCACGGACGGTGTCGTGCTCGCGTTCGAGTTCGCTCGCCCGGTCGGCGGCCTCGTCGAGCTGCTGCTGCTCGGGCAGGTCGTCGAGCTGGTGGCGGAGCTTGCGCACACGACTGTCGGTGGCCTGAAGATCGAGCAACAGGTCGAGCTGTTCGGCTGTCGGCTCGGCCACCCGCGTCACCTCCAGGGGACGGTCGCGACCTCCGACGCTACCACCGGGGCGGCCAGGCCCTGGCCGCGGGCATCGCGCTCGAGTCGCTCGGCGAAGGCCGGCATCGCCGCGGCCTCGGTCGCGTGGTGGCCGGCGTCGATCAGTGCCAGGCCCTGCTCGAGCGCGTCGAGGGTCACGTGGTGGCGCAGGTCGCCGGTCACATACACATCCACACCAGCGGCGATCGCCGCACCGATCAACCCGTCGCCTGCTCCGCCGACGGCCGCGACGGTGCGCACGGGCCGGTCGGGATCGCCGGCGACGCGCAGGTGCGGCGCCGGCAGACCCTCGCGGATCCGTGTCGCAACGGCCGACAGCGGCTGCACCTCCGGCAGCGATCCGACGACCCCGAACCCGACCTCCGCACCGTCGAGCAGGGGCACCAGGTCGTAGGCCACCTCGTCGTAGGGGTGGGCCTGCTGCAGCCCCCGGACCACCGCCCCGATCCGAGCGGTCGGCAGCTCGACCTCCAGGCGGTACTCGTCCTCCTCGGCGTCCTGGCCGATGCCCTCCCCGCTGTAGGGGTCGGCGCCCTCCATCGGCCGGAACGTCCCCGTGCCGGCCACCCGGAAGGTGCAGCGCTCGTAGTCGCCGATGCGCCCGGCCCCGGCAGCGCTGACGCCGTCGATGACGGTCGTGAGCGCTTCGGGCGGCACGAAGGTGACCAGCTTGACCCGCTCGCCGTCGCGCGTCTCGGCCGTCAGTGGACGTCGGTCGGTCAGCGAAAGCGCGTCGGCGACCGGCGTGGACGTCCCCGCCCCGTCCTGAGCGACGTCGAGGTTGGTGTGCGCGGCCGTGACCGCGACGCCCGCCCGGGCAGCAGCCAGGGCCACCCGCCCGGCGGCCGATGCGGGCGTGACGCTCTTCAACGGGCGGAACAGCAGCGGATGGTGGGCCACCACCAGCGTCGGCGGGCCGTCGGCGGCTTCCGCGATCACCTGACTCGTCACGTCCAGGGTGACCAGCACCCGCTCGACCGGCCAGGCCGGATCGCCGACCTGAAGGCCGACGTTGTCCCAGTCCGCCGCCTGCGCCGGCGGATAGCGGCCGTGGAGCACCCGCAGCCAGTCCGCAACGATCTCTGCTTGCACCGGCAACCTCCTCACGTCGCAACGCATCCGGTCTCGGCTCGCAGCGTAGGCCGATCCGTGTGCCCGCCCGAGGGGCGCAGACGATGGCCGGCCACGGCCGCGTCGCTACCGTACGTCGTCCCGGGCGGGTAGCTCAGCTGGCGAGAGCGCCGCGTTTACACCGCGGAGGCCGGGGGTTCGAGCCCCTCCCCGCCCACGGCCGCCGCCGTACCGGCAGCACCCGGCGCCGGTGGGACACCTTGTCCGGATCAACCGGACGACCCGCCCCAGCGACATCGGCGACCGGGGCCACAGCACCCCCCACCCCGCCGGTGGGACACCTTGTCCGGATCAACCGGACAACCCGCCCCAGCGACGTCGGCGACCGGGGCCACAGCACCCCCCACCCCGCCGGTGGGACACCTTGTCCGGATCAACCGGACAACCCGCCCCAGCCACCGACCACGCCCCTCGGCGGCCATCCCCCGGGGCGACCCCGGATGCGAGGCGCCGGTCCGACCCGGGACATCCACCGCTGCCGCGGCCGCGAACGACGGGTGAGTGTCCCCACCCGGGAGGAGCCGGTGACGCCACCCACTGCTGGCGCGGTCCGCCTGGTCGACGCGGCCCTCGAGGCCACGGTCGTGCTGTCCTTCAGCCGCGTCGGCTACGCGGTGCGCTCCCGGCTGGCCGGTTGGCCGCAGGACGGCGGGTTCACCGGCGCCGGACGACGCTTCGTGGTGACCGGCGGCAACTCGGGGCTCGGCTACGCGACCACCGCGGGACTGCTGCGCGCTGGAGCCGTGGTGGTGTTCTCCGTCAGGGACACCGACAAGGGCGAGGCCACCCTCGCCCGTCTGCGCACGGACCTCGGCGTCGAGGCCGCCGACCGCGCCGGCTTCGACCTGCTGGATCTGGCCGACCTGTCGTCGGTGAGCCGGTTCGCAGCGAACCGTCGCGCGGAGGAACTGCCCCTGTCGGGCGTCGTCCACAACGCGGGGGCGATGTTCGCCACGCGTTCAGAGACGGTCGACGGGCTCGAGCACACCTATCAGACCCACGTGGTCGCCCCGTTCCGGCTCACCACCGAGCTGCTGCCCACCCTCACCGCCGCTGGCCACGCCCGGGTGATCACCGTCACCTCCGGCGGCATGTACGCCCAGCGACTGGACGCCGCGCGGATCGACGCACCGACCGGCTACCGACCGTCGACGGCCTACGCCCACGCGAAACGGGCCCAGGTGGTGCTCACCGCCGGGTGGCAGCAACGCTTCGCCGGGTCCGGCATCGACTTCCATGTCGCCCATCCGGGTTGGGCGCTCACCCCCGGGGTCGAGGCGTCGCTGCCGCGGTTCCGCCGGGTGACCGGCCCGCTCCTGCGCACCCCCGATCAGGGCGCCGACACGGTCGTCTACCTCGCGCTCAGCGACCGGCCCGACCAGCGTCCCGGTCGGCTCTGGCACGATCGGGAGGTGCGTAGCTTGCACAAGCTGCCCTGGACACGATCCGGCCGGGACGAGGCGGCCGCACTGTGGTCGCGCGTCTGCCACGACGCCGAGGTGGAGCCCGCCGGCAGGTGAGCGACCGACCGGCACGGTCCGTCGTCTTCGACGGTGACCGCACGGGCGCCGGACGCTCCGGCTGCTCCTCAGCCCGCCAGTGCCCGCAACTCGGCGAGATCGACCAGTCCCGCCCGGCGTCCCACACCAGCCAGCGCCCGCAGGTCGCCGGCCGCCTGGGCGCGCTTGAGCCGGGAGAACCCGTAGTCGCGACCGGGGATGGCGGCATCCTCCGGGTCGTCGGCGACCGTCACCACCGCCACCAGCCGGTCCGATCCCCCCTTGTGCAGCTGGCCGGTCGAGTGCAGGTAGCGCGGTCCGATCCCGACCGTCACCGGGACGTCCAGCTCACGCCGCCAACGCGCGGCGACCGCGTGCAGCAGTCGCTCGTCGGGGCTGCCGGGCGTGACGAAGCCCAGCAGCGCCACGACGTCACCCTGGGTGACGGTGTCGGTGAGCGCGGCCACGGGCACGGGGTCGGGCAGATCCGCGCCGGTGTCCAGCACCTGTGCGGTGGCGTCCTTGGCGGCAGCCACGTCCGGTTGATCGAACGGGTTGATGCGCAGCAGCGCACCGGCGACGGCGGTGGCCACCTCGAAGCGCACCACCTCGGCGGCCAGTCGGTTCGGTCCGCTGGGGTCCAGCGCAATCGTCGGCACCTCCGGCGGGATGTCGGACAGTGCCGGGTGCTCACCGAACGCGACGACCAGACGGTCGGGGCCGAAGTGGGCGGTGTCCGGTGACTCGTCGAGCACGGGCACGATGCCGGTGCCGTGCTTGCCGGTCGACTCGGCGACCAACTGCTCGATCCACAGGCCGAAGCTCGACATCGACGGCGGCAGCAGCAGCGTGAGCTTGTCGTGTCCGGCCCGCGTCGCCGCCGCCAGGATCGCGCCGAGCGAGAACGGTGTGTTCTCCCGCGGGTGGGTCCAGCGACTCGCCGCCAGCATCTCGCGTGCAGGCTCGAGGTGGGCCGCAAGGTCGAGGCCCAGCAGCGCGGCCGGGACCAGCCCGAAGGGTGTCAGCGCCGAGAACCGACCGCCCACGTCCGGCTGGCCGTGCACCACCCCGCGGAAACCCTGCTCGGTTGCGCGGCGGTCCAACGCCGAGCCCGGATCGGTGATCGCCAGCACGTGACGGCCGGCCGCCGTCCCGTTGGCTTCGGTCAGCCGCTCCCAGAACCGGTCGAGATGGCAGGTCATCTCGACGGTCGTGCCGGACTTGGATGCGGGAACCAGCAGCGTCGACGCCCACGGCAGCTCCCGCTCCGCGGCCAGCACCGCCCCCGGGTCGGTCGAGTCCAGCACCCGCAGCCACGGAGAGTCTCGCGCCGGCCCCAGGCACCGTGCCAGGACCTCCGGGTAGAGCGACGACCCGCCCATGCCGACGAGCAGCACGTCGGTGATGCCGTCGGCACGCACGTCAGCGGCCAGTGCCTCGAGCGACGGCAGCAGCTCGTCCGCCCGCTCGGGCGCGTCCAGCCACCCGAGCCGATCGCTGATCTCGGTCGAGTCGTCGCCCCACACGGTGTGGTCGCGCTCCCACACCCGCGGGACCAGCAGCATCGCCTCGTCGATCGCCGCCGCCGCGGCGTCGTGCAGCGGGCCGAGCGTGGCCTCGTAGAACACAGCAACCTCCGGGCAGCCGATCCGGGACGCACACGCCGGCCGCGCCGTCCCCGCCCCCACGAGCGTAGGGCCCGTGGCGGTAGCCTCGACAGGCGGCGTCCACCCGGATCCGCCTGCCACCGACCGCGCGAGGATCGACGTGAGCGACGAGAACGATCAGAGCGACAAGCCAGAGCCGAACCCGAACCCGTCCAACAAGCAGGTCCAGGTGGTCGTGCCGGACGACGTCAAGCACGGCCAGTATGCGAACTTCCTGGTGGTCTCCCACGGCCCCCACGACTTCACCCTGGACTTCTGCCAGCTGGTTCCCTCGGGCGAGCAGGGCAAGGTCAACGCCGAGGTGGTCTCGCGCGTGCGCATCGCCCCGACGATGGTCGGACGCGTGCTCAACGCGCTGAACTCCAACCTCTCGGGCTACGAGGACCGCTTCGGCCAGGTCAAGGCGCTCGGCTAGGGTGACCCCCTCTCCCACCCCGCTCGCCCCCGGACGCCACCGCGACTGGCTGCCGCCGGCGGGCGTGCGCTACGTCGTCTGCGACGTCGACGGCACCCTCGTCGGGTCGGACGTGCTGGCCCGGCCGGCGGTCGTCGAGGCCGTCGCGCGGGCCCAGGACGCCGGGGTGCGGGTCGGCTACGCCACCGGCCGGATGCGCGACGCGATGGCCGTCCTGCACGACCAGCTCGGCGCGCAGGGCCCCCATCTGCTGCACAACGGGGCCGAGGTCCGTGCCGCCGGACACACCATCGCGGCATGGCCGCTTCCCGACGGTGCGGTCCGCGAGCTGCTGGCGCTCGTAGCGCGACGCGACGACGCCTACCTCGAGGTCTACACCGAGTCCGGCTACCTCGCCTCGAGCCTCGACGAACGTGCAGCGCCGCACTGGGAGCTCGTGGGCGCACCGCCCCGTGGCGTGGTCACGCACGCGGACGAACTCGACGGCACCGACGTGCTCAAGGCGACCTTCACGGCGTTCGACCCGGCTGCGGTCGCCGACCTGGTCGACGCCAGCGAAGCGCTCGGGCTCTCGGCCGGATCGGCCAGCTCGCCACGCACGCCGCACCTCGCCTACGTCAACGTCACCCACCCCGATGCCGACAAGGGCCGTGCGCTCGTGCACGCGGCAGGCCACCTCGACGTCCCGTTGTCGCAGGTCGTCGCGATCGGCGACGCGGCCAACGACCTGTCGATGTTCGCCGTCGCCGGCACCGCCATCGCCATGGGGCAGGCCGACGTGCGCGTGCGCGATGCCGCCCACCTGGTGGCACCGCCGGTCGACGACGACGGTGTCGTGGCCGCCCTCGACGCGATCGCGGGCTGGCAGACGCGGTGACTCACGCTCGCCGCCTCCTGCTCAGCCAGAGCCGGGAACCTGGTAGTTGGGCGCCTCGTGGACCACGTCCACGTCGTGGACGTGGGACTCACGCATGCCACCGGCGGTCTGGCGCACGAAGCGGGCGTGTTCTGCCAGCGCTGCCAGGTCTGGGGCACCGAGGTAGCCCATCCCGGAGCGCAGCCCGCCCTCGAGCTGGGCGGTGACCTCGCCGACCGCGCCGCGGTACGGCAGCAGGCCCGACACGCCCTCCGGGACCAGCTTGGAGGGCTGACGTGCCTCCGCCGCGCTGCCCCCGGCCTTCTCGGCCTGGAAGTAGCGATCGGCCGAGCCGGCCCGCATCGCATCGACCGATCCCATCCCGCGGTACTCCTTGTAGCGACGACCGCCGACGAGGACCAGCTCGCCCGGTGACTCGTCGGTCCCGGCCAGCAGGTTGCCGACCATGGCCGCGGTCGCACCGGCCGCCAGTGCCTTGACGATGTCACCGGAGTAGCGCACGCCGCCGTCGGCGACCGTGGCGATGCCCAGCTCCGCGCCTGCGCGCGCGGCCTCCAGCACCGCGGTGAACTGCGGCATCCCGACGCCGGTCACCACCCGGGTGGTGCAGATCGAGCCGGGGCCGACGCCGACCTTGACCACGTCCGCGCCGTGGTCGGCACAGGCCCGGACGCCGTCACCGGTCGCGACGTTGCCCACCATCAGCACGACGTCGGGATGACGGTCCTTGAGCTTCGCGGCGAACTCCAGGATCCCGGCGGAGTGGCCGTGCGCGGAGTCGACGGCCAGCAGATCGACGCCGGCGTCGACCAGGGCGGTGGCCCGCTCCTCAGCGCCGTCGCCGACCCCGACCGCGGCAGCGCAGAGCAGTCGTCCCCGTGCGTCCTTGGCGGCGCCGGGGTACTTGCGGACCTTCTCGATGTCCTTGAACGTGAACATCCCGGTCAGCAGCCCGTCGGCATCGACGATGGGCAGCTTCTCGACCCGGCGGCCCTGCATGATCTCGCGCGCCTGCCCGAGGGTGGTGCCGGGCTCGGCGGTGACCAGCCCCTGGCCGGTCATGTGCTCCTCGACCCGTGCGCCTGGTTCGACGTCGATGCGCAGGTCACGGTTGGTGATGATGCCGACCAGCGCTCCCCCACCGTCGACCACCGGGAAGCCGGACACCTTGAAGCGTGCCATCAGCTCGAAGGCGCGCTCGACCGGTTCGTCAGGGCGCAGCGTGACGGGGTCGACGATGAAGCCCGACTCCGAGCGCTTGACCGCCTCGACCATCGCCGCCTGGTCCTCGACCGTCGCGTTCTTGTGGATCACCCCGAGGCCGCCCTGACGGGCCAGCGCGACCGCCATGCCGGCCTCGGTGACCTTGTCCATAGCGGCCGACAGCAGCGGCAGGCTGAGCTGGATCCGCTCGTGCAGCGGGGTGCTGACGTCCACGTCGCGGGGCAGCACCGCCGAGGCCTGGGGGACGAGCAGGACGTCGTCGTAGCTCAGCGCTTCGGGGATCTCGGTCACGTGCGTCCTCCTCGTGGCCCGGCGGAAGCGCAAACGTACCCCCGGGCCGATGCGCGGCCGCGAACCGATGCCGGTGGTGCACACCCGACGCGGGTCGCGCACCGGTCGGGCCATGGCAGCGTCCGGGTCACCGACCGTCGTCGTCGGCCGCGCGCGGATGGTCCCCCTCGCCCGCGGTCGGTTCGTCGATGGCGACCAGGTGCGGCCCCGCCCCGTCGGCGAGCACCGCCTCCACCCCGCGGTCACGCCGCAGCTCGTCGATGCGCTGCAGCTGCTTCTCGAGCTGCCCGCGTCGGGTGGACGCCAGCGCGTCGTAGGCACGGGTGGTGGTCTCCAGCCCGCGTCCGACCTTGTCCATCGCCGCGACGAACCGCTGCCACTGGTCGGCGAAGCCGGCTAGGAGCTCGAGGATCTCGTCGCTGACCCGCTCCAGTGCGACACGGTCGACCGCCTGGCGGATCACGGCGAGGACGGCGAACAGCGTGGTCGGTGAGCACAGGACGACCTTGCGTGCGAGTGCGTCGTCAAGCAGCGTCGGGTCGTGCTCGTGCACGAAGCCGTAGACCTGCTCGTTGGGCAGGAACAGCAGCACGCAGTCCAGGGTGCCATGCTGCGGATCGACGTAGTCACGCTCGGCCAGCTCCTTGACCCGCGCGCGCACGTCCCGCAGGAAGGCGGCCAGCCGGTCGTCCCGGTCGCTGTCCCCGTCTGCCTCCAGCATCGCCAGGTAGTTGCCCAGCGGGAACTTCACGTCCATGTGCAGGACCTGGTCGCCCGGCAGCAGGAAGGTCACGTCCGGGCGGGATCCGCCAGGGGTCGAGGCCTGCGTGCGGTAGTTGACCCCTTCGACGAAGCCGGCCGCGCGCAGCACGTCCTCGGCCATGCGCTCGCCCCACTGGCCGCGTGCCTGCGACGAGGCCAACGCCTCGCGCAGCGCCGCGGTCGTGCTGGCCAGCTCACCGTGACTGCGGGCGACGCCCTGCAGCTGCTCGGTTACCTGGCCGAGCTGCGAGGCGCGTTCGCGGTCCAGGCGCTGCACGAGGTCGGTGACCTGCGCAAGCGTGCGCGAGACCCGGCCGAGCTCGGCATCGATCAGCTCCTTGCGGCTGCCCAGCTCCGAGGCGCCGGCCCGCACGCGCGCGTCCAGTTGCTCGCCGGCGACCTGCTGCAGGGTCGACAGGGCGTGCTCGAGGTCCTGGCGGTGGGCCGCTGCCAGCTCGTCGCGGGTCTGGCGCCGGGCGGCGTCCAGCTCCTCGCGCACGGTCGCGGCCAGTGCCGCCTCGTCCGCACCGCCGCTGCCACCACCTCGACGACCGAACAGACGCCCGACCAGCCCACCGACGACCAGTGCGGCGAGCACGACGAGCACGACGGGCAGCAGCCCCTCCGACACCGGTGTGACCTCCGGTCCGTGGCGTCCGGTGAACAGGTACGAGCAGGCTCACCGTAACCAGCGGGTGTGACGCCGTCCGGGAGGTGCTCCCCGTGCGGGCCCGCCGACGCGCCGGCTCACTCCTCCTCGTCGACGAGTCTGGAGGTGCCGCGCAGCGACACGTAGGAGCCCTCGATCTCCGGGAACGGATCGGTCTCGTAGAGCTCCTCGTCCTCCGGGTCCCATTCTGGTTCGCGGCGAACCGGCTGCACGGCGGTGGAGGGAAAGTGCTCGAGCGACCCGGTCGGGCTCGCGTCCCACGACGCGAAGGTCAGCGGCGCCTGCAGGTACAGCGCGACCAGCCGGGCGGTGGCCACGATCCCGTCGAGGTGGGTGCGCTCGTGACCGTGCGTCGCATCGACGCCGAACCCGACCAGCGCCGCCCGAGTCTCCGCCCCGGCCTCGAGCGCCGAGGCGACGTCGGAGCGGTAGTAGCGGAACACGTCGCGGGTGGACTCGATCTCGTGGGCCTCGGCGAGATCGCACAGCACCCGGGTCAGGTGGTAGTCGAACGGGCCGTGCAGGTCCTGCATCGCGATGCTGACGCCGGTCTCGGTCGACTGCTGACCAGGTGCGACCACCGCGGAGTCGACCGAGAGCATCTCGGCCACCTCGTGGCCGAGACCCGCCGCCCCGTGGCCGACCTCCTCGGCGATGGTGATCAGCAGCTCGGTGCCGACCTGGGGGGTGATCCCGGCCTCCTTGACCGCCTTGAAGGCCGCGAGCACCGCCGCGACCCCCGCCTTGTCGTCGAGGTGGCGCGAGGTCACGAACCCCGAGCGGGTGATCACCGGGAAGGCGATCTGGGCGACGAAGTCCCCGACGCGGATGCCGAGGTCGCGCAGGTCCTGCGCGCAGGAGACCCGCTCGTCGACCCGCACCTCGACATGGTCCCAGGAGACCGGATGGTGGTCGACCGCGTCACCGAACGCGTGCCCGGAGGCCTTGGTCGGCAGGATCGTCCCGGTGTAGGTCTGCTCGGGATCGTCGGTGAAGATGCTGACCCGGGTCCCTTCGGAGAACCGTGAGCTGTGGGTGCCCACGGGCGCGACCGTGAGCCGCCCGTTGTCCTTGAGGTCACGGACCATGCACCCGATCGTGTCGGTGTGCACCACCACCGCCCGGTCGACCCCGTCCGTGCCGTCCTGGCCGCCGAAGCGGGCGGTCATGGCACCACGGCGGGTCAGCTCGAAGCTCAGCCCCACCTCCTCGATCCGTTCACCGACGTGCTGCATGATCACGTCGGTCCGGCCGCTGGGGCTCGGGATCCGCAGCAGCTCGAGCAGGACGTCCTGCATCCAGGCGGTGTCGATGGGGACGTCGGTCACGTCGCGTCGGTAGTTCATGCGCGCAGACGCTACCGCGACGGCCGGTCGTGCGTCCCACCGAACCGTCCACGGGCGTGGCGACGACGGACTGGCGGCGGCCCGTCGGGCCGCCGCCAGTCCGTCGTCAGGTGTGGGAGTCGCTCAGAGCAGGACGGCGCTGCGCAGGCGCCAGACCACGACCCCGAGCAGCAGGAGCGTGGCGCCGACCGCCATCGCGAAGGCGCTGAGGGCGTAGGCCATGATGCCCATGTTGAGCACCGTGGTCAGGCTGGTCGCGTCGATCCAGCTCAGACGGGTCATGTTCTCGACCATGACCGGGTCGCCGTCGGCGTCGAGCACCACCTCGCCGGTCGCCTCGTCGATCTGTGGGACCATGCGGTCCATCTCGGCGTAGCGCAGGCCGTCGGTGCGGTCGAGCTGGTGCTGGGTGATGATGTCGGACTGCGCCCACATCGTGAACGGTCCGCGAACGGGGGCCTCGGCGATCGCAGCGTCACCGGGGGTGATGATGTTCTCGACCGCGGCCTGCTGGTAGGTGAAGACGGCGCCGCCGACACCGCCGAGCACCGAGCCCGCGCCGACGATGATGGCGATCAGGGCGACGACCGTGAGCAGCCGTGTGGAGCGACCCACACGCTCGGCCTCTGGGACGTCGACGGTGTGAGGTGTCGCAGCGGGGCGTTCGGTGACCGACATGGTGCTCGTCCCTCCTAAGGGTGCCGGCAGGTGGCCGGGGTGGCGACGCGACCTCCGCGCCGTTGGAGGGATCATCGGGCATCTGGGTCGGCCCGACAGTAGCCACACGACCCGTTCTCCACTGTCTGTGGTCCCGAAGTTGTTGTGACCTTCGGCGGCGTCGTGCTGACGACGAGCGCCTATCGAGGACCTTCGCCGCACGCCGCCGGACACCGCCAGACCGTCGTGTGGGGCTCAGCCGTGCACTGCCCCGGGGACGCCGTACCCCCCGACGACGGTGCGGCCGACCTGCTCGGCGGTCATGCGTGTCACCTCGCCGCCCGTCAGACGCACGAGACGCTCGGCGAAGTCCACCAGCCCGGGCGCGTCCTCGAGGAGGAACACGTCCAGTTCGATGCCGGTCCGCGCAAGCCGCATACCTTCGCGCAGCGTGGCCTCCAAGGTCTCGGGTACCGGCGGCCAGTTGAAGACGCTGCGGCCATCCACCAGGTGGGCGGTGGGCTCGCCGTCGGTCACCATCACCACCCGCTTGACCGGACGCGGGTCGTCGGCGAGCACGCGGCGTGCGAGCAGCAGTGCGTGGTGGATGTTGGTGCCGTAGACCCGTTCGAACCCTGCGGCGGCCAGGTCGGCCGGCTGCATGCGCCGGGCGTAGTCGCTGAAGCCGATCAGGTGCAGGGAATCCTGCCGGTAGCGGCCCTCGATCAGCGCGTGCAGCGCCAGCGCCATCCGCTTGGCGGGCACGAAGTGCCCCTGGAGCGGCATGGAGAACGACAGGTCAAGCAACAATGCCGTCGCCGTACGTGGCCTGACTTCCTGCTCAGAGACCTCGAGGTCGTCCGGACGCAGCCCGACACCCCCCGGCGCGGGCCGACGCCCCTCGCCCACCGACCGCATCACGGCGTTGCGCACGGTCGCAGCGGTCGCGATCGGTTCACGGTCACCGAAGACCCACGCACGGGTCTGTCCGCTCGCTTCCGGATCCGCGCCGACCCGGCGGGTCGCCGGCTCGCGCCGCACCCGGGCCATCAGCCGGGCCAGTGCCCGCTCCCCCAGCAGCCGGGCACCCCGCGGGGTCAGCTCCAGTTCACCGTCACGGACCCGCATGGCGCCGGAGCGCTCGAGCTCGCGCTCGACCGCCTTGAGCTCGGCGATCTCGCGCACGGCATCGTCGCCGAGATGTCGACGCAGCCCCTGCTCATCGACGTCGTCGAGGGTCGCGCCCGCGTAGTCGCCACCCAGCTGCTGCTCGAGGTCGTCGAGCTCGGCCATGCGCTCATAGGCATCGACGATGCGGCT
Organism: Nitriliruptoraceae bacterium; assembly: GCA_007122985.1. Classification (GTDB taxonomy): domain Bacteria; phylum Actinomycetota; class Nitriliruptoria; order Nitriliruptorales; family Nitriliruptoraceae; genus SKTG01. The sequence continues at coordinate 16,187 of SKSM01000177.1, forward strand.
GATCGGACCCCCGAACCCCGCCTGCTGCGGCACCTGCGGCTCGCCGGCGCCGGGCCGTTGGTTGCCGTCCGAGGTGTCCCCGGCGTCCGGTGTCGGCAGTCCCTGCGGGAACGCCGCGGACACGTTGCGCCCGAGCTGATCGAGCTGGAAGGAGAGCTCGACGTCGCCGAACGCCTGATCCGCGAGCGCCTGCAGCTGGGCGCGCTGCTCGGAATCCAGTGACTGCAGCAACTGCTGCGCGGCCAGGGCGCGCCGGGCCAGCTCGGCCAGCAGCTCGTCGAGGTCGTCGGGATCGCCGGGCAGCAGGTCGGCGTGACGCTGTTTGAACGCCGCGAACCGCTCCGGCTCGTCCGGCGGCGGATCGCCGCCGTTGGCCGCGCGGGCCGCGAGCAGCTCGTTGAGTTCGGCCAGCATGGCCGTGATCCGGGCGACGTCCTCCGCGGTGACGGCCTCGAGCGCCCCGGTCAACGCCTGCAGGTGGGCGTCCAGCAGATCCTTGCGTAGGTGGTCGGTCAACGCAGCGAACGCTTCAGCGGCGTCGGGGGAGCTGAACTCGTAGGACGACAGTGCCGTGTAGCGACCCGCCGGATCGGAAGGCAACGCGTCCAGGGTCAGCTCGTCGAGCCGCGCGTCGTCGTCGCCGCGCTGGGCGAGTGCCGCACGCTCGGTCGCGACGATGTCGTCGAGCTGCTCCGCGAGCTGCGCGAGCGGACCGTCGGCGGCCACCTCATCCGCCAGCTCACGCCGCTGCCGGGCGACCTGTTCACGAAGCTGCTCGAGCCCGCGCTGTCCCGGGAGTCCGCGTCTGCGCAGCTCGTGCAGCGCACCCCGGCCGCCGGCACCCATCAGCAGGTCATCGCCCAGCCGGTCCAGCAGATCGCCGACGTCCGGACGCTCCCCCAGCGGATCCTGACGGCCATCCCACGCGCTGTAACGCCAATGCATCTCAGCCTCCGTACCGCACGCCGACACCGTCGACCGCGTCCCGGTTGAGCCGTCGGCCCAGATGCAGTCCCTCCAGCACGAACTCCACGGCCGCGGCGGCGAGCTCGGGATCGTCGGTCCCGTCCGCCTCGCCGAGCCGCCGCAGCCAGCTCGCCAGGCCATCGATCCTGCCACCGAACGCCGCCAGCACGTCAGCGCCGGGTACCAGGTCGCCGGTCAGCACCGTCACCTCGCCGGTGTCGAAGCGTGCCAGCAGGTCGTCGAGGTCCTGCCCCCCGAGGTGGCGACGCCACACGATCAGCACCGCGCGGCCCAGTGCCTGCTCGACGATCTCCAGCTCCCGGCCCTCCTCGAGCAGGTCGAACTCCACCCGTCCGAGTGCCGCGGCCGGGATCGACCGCAGGTCGACCACCCGCGGCACGGCGAGGGCCGCGTCGGTACGGGCGGCGCGGCGCACGGCCGATGCCACCAGCGTCTCGTGCGCGCCGATCGTGAAACGCACCGAGACACCCGAGCGCTGGTTGACCTCACTGGAGCTGCGCAGCAGCCGCGCGCATTCGACCAGCACCTCGTCGAGGTAACGCGGCACGTGGACGGGCACGTCCGCCGGTGGGGCCGCGGCCTCGGCATGGACGATCGCCACCTCGTCGTCGACGGTGTGCGGGTAGTGGGTGCGCACCTGCGCACCGAAGCGGTCCTTCAGCGGGGAGATGATGCGGCCACGGTTGGTGTAGTCGTCCGGGTTGGCGGTGGCCACCAGCAGCAGGTCGAGCGGCAGGCGCAGCGAGTAGCCGCGAACCTGCACGTCGCGCTCCTCGAGCACGTTGAGCAGTGCCACCTGGATTCGTTCCGGCAGGTCCGGCAACTCGTTGATCGAGACGATCCCGCGGTGATGGCGGGGCACCAGCCCCCAGTGGATGGTCTCCTCGTCCCCCAGCGTGCGGCCCTCGGCGACCTTGATCGGGTCGACGTCGCCGATCAGGTCGGCGACGGCGATGTCCGGTGTGGCCAGCTTCTCCGCGAACCGCCGTTCCCGGCCGATCCACGTCACCGGAAGCTGATCACCGAGCTCAGCCGCCCGGCGGCGGCAGACGACACACGTCGGACGCAGCGGGGAGCAGTTGATCTCACAGCCGGTGACGACCGGTGCCGCCTCGTCGAGCAGGTCAACCAGACGGCGCACCAGCCGGGTCTTGGCCTGCCCACGTTCACCGAGCAGGATCAGGTCCTGTCCTGCGAGCAGCGCCCGTTCGAGCTGTGGCAGCACGGTGTCGTCGAAGCCGATCACCCCGGTGGTCAGCGGCGATCCGCGCCGCAGCCGCCGAACGAGGTTCGCCCGGACCTCGTCCTTGACCGTCCGGTCGGGATAGCCGGCCGCGCGCAACTGCGCCAGTGTCGATGCTGCAGCCATGCCGGCTCCTCACTGACCGTCGCGGCCCGAGCGTACGGACCCGAACGCCGGTCCGACGGCCTGACCGGGACCGCGTCGGGTCGGCGGTGACAGCGGGGCGCGGCACGGACACGGCCCGTGGAGTCGGACAGGGCCTGACGGGTACGGTCGCGGGCTACCACCGGCGGTCGGTCGCCGGGACGACGGGAAGCGAGCCGTGGACGAGCCGGACCCGCGCGCGAGCGCTGAGGCGCCTGCCTGCTACCTCCATCCGGATCGGCAGGCACTGCTGCGCTGCGCCCGGTGCGAACGCCCCATCTGCGCCGACGACGCAATCGAGGCGCCCGTCGGCTACCAGTGCCCCAACTGCGCCGAGGGCGGCCAGCCGGTACGTCGGATGGTCGACATCGTCCAACAGGCGCCGGTGACGCGCGGGTTGGTCTACGTGATCGGTGCGCTGTTCGTGGTGACGCTCGTCTCGCCGGTCGATCTGGTCAACCAGTTCGGGCTGCGGCCACTGATCCTCAGCCCGGAGGTCGCCGCGACCGCGCCATGGGCGACCGCCGTGTCAGGCGTGATCGGCGAGCCTTGGGTCATCGTCACCAGCGCCTTCCTGCACGCCAACCTGATGCATGTCGGCTTCAACGGCCTCCTGCTGTGGCAGCTGGGTCACATGCTCGAGCCTGCGCTCGGCCGGTCCCGCTACATCGCGTTGTACGCCACCGGGCTGGCCGGGGGGGCGTTCGGGGTGGTGCTGCTGTCCTGGCTGACCAGCGTCACCGGCCTCGGGGGCACCGGGATCGGCAACCTGCTCGGCGGCAACCCCGCGCAGCCCACCATCGGCGCTTCCGGAGCGGTGTTCGGCCTGATGGGTGCCGCCATGATCGGCATGCGCCGGCGCGGGATCGATCCGTGGAAGACCACCATCGGCGGCCTGGTCGTCCTCAACCTGGTCCTGACCTTCGTCATCCCCAACATCTCGGTCGGCGGCCACCTCGGTGGCCTGCTGGCAGGAGCACTCGCCGGCCGGCTGCTGTTCGTGGAACGGCAGCGCGCCGCCGCCGCGACGCGTCTGACCTGGGTCGTGGTGATCGCGATGGTGGCAGTGACGATCGCCCTGGCCCTGCCACTGCCCGACCTGGCACGCGGCTGGCTGGGCTGAGGGTCGACACGGCCGGTCGCCCGTGGACGGCGCGAGCACGCCGGTCACCGCCACCACCAGCCACCCGGGCGGGCGACCGACTTCCCGCGCATTCGCCCACGTCTGCATGGGCACGACCGCCGGCACCATCTAGGCTCTCGGCTCTCGGGGCGCGACGGTGCGGCCCCCGTCACGGAGGACCGCTGGTGCGTGATCAACCGTCGGACAGCCAGAGGCAGGCGCGCCGTGGGCGACCGCTGCTGCAGGTCGGCGGCGGCGTCCTCGGCGCCGCCGCCGCGTTGCTTGTGCTGGTCGTGCCAGTGGTGGCCATGCTCCTGCTGACCCCACGTGGCACGCCGACCAGACTGCCCGACGCGCTCGCGATCGGGTTGCTGACGCTCGCCGGGCTACTCATCGGACTGCTCCTGCGATCGGCCAGCACGCGCCTGCCCCTGGCGATCACCGTGTCGGCGCTGTTGACCCTGATCGCACTGTGGTACCAGTCGGGGACGTGGTGGTCTGCTGGCTGGGTCCCCACCCCACCACTGCTGCCGAACGTCGCGCCGACGCTCACCTTGACCGCCGGTGCCTTCCTGGCGGCCGGTGGACTCGCCGCCGTGCGGACGGCTCGGCGGGACGGCCGTGCCGCCGGGCGCGGTGGTGCCCGCCGCCGGCAGGCGGCTGCGACGCCGGTGGTGCACGGCCTTCTCGTCGCAGGCGCGCTGATCGTCGTGGTCGAAGGCGACGTGTGGGGCCGTGGGGTGATCCAGGAGACCTTCCAGGGCCCTTGGGGCCTGGGGCGATTCCAGTGGCTGGCACTGCTGTTCGTCGCGCTGCTGATCGCCGGCGGGCTCGTGGGGTGGCTCACCGGGTCCGCACGCGCCGGCTCTCCCGGGCCGGCTGTCGCCGCCGGCATCCTCGTCGTCGCCGTCGCCGTCGTCTGGGTCTCGCTCGGTGAGCTCGGCGGTCCGCCCCGCAACACCCTCTACGGGCTGGGGCTCGGGCTGCTGCTGACGGCGACCGCCTCGGCGCTGCTGGGCAGGTCGGACCAACCGCACGGTCAGCACACCACTCGACGCTGAGCGGCGCCAGCGTCGGCAAGCAGCTGCGCGACGCCCGTGACGGTGATCACCAACCGCTGCTCCGGCATCCACGTCGGCCTCTGGCCCGCCGGGGACAGTGGCCAAGCTGACGAGGTCGACACCCTGCCGAGGACGTCGCGGCGTTCGTCACCGGTGCTTCAGCCGCCCGCAAGTCCCATAGTTCGTGCGCAAATGGTCGAGCGGCCGTCTGACAGGCGCACGTTCCCTCCGTGGTGGTGGACCGCCTTGTTAGCGTCGCCGTCATGGCCGAGTTCGTCGTCGCCGCCACCAGTCCGGTGCCAGACTGGGTGATCGAGGCCGCTGGCGACCTGGGCGTGCGGTTCGTCGTGCTGTCGCCGCTCGACGCTGACGCGGTGCACGCCCAGCTCGAGGACCTGCGCCCCAACGCGTACCTGCTGACCTGGCCGGATCTCGGGCCGTTCGTCGGCAAGGAGTTCGCAGACGCGGCCGGTGACCTCAGACTTGTGACCTACGCCGGTCAGTCCCCTGAATCTGCGTTCTACACGAGCAACCTCGATGTCGCTGCTCTCCAGCAGCGAGGCATCCCCTTGACCACGATGCCAGGTGCGCACCTGGCCGTCGCAGAAGCGGCGCTCGGGTTCCTGCTCGCCTTTGAACTCGATCTGGTCCAACGCAACGCGGCACGCAAGGCCGACCCTGCCGCGATCGACCTTCCGCCGCGGCGGCGCCGTGGGTTGGTCGGGAGCACGCTCGGCATCGTCGGGATGGGACGGATCGGATGGCGCGTGGCGGAGCTCGCGGTCGGCTGCGGGATGGCTGTCCGCTACTACTCGCGGACCCGCAAGCCTGAGGTGGAGCGCGAGTTCGGTGCGAGCTTCCACGAGCTGCCGGGGCTCGTCGCGACCTGCGACAGCGTCAGCCTGCACCTCCCGATGGGATCGGCCGAGGGGGCGATCGACGCACACGTGCTCTCGCACGCCAGCGAGCTGACCCTGGTCAACACCAGCTCGATCGCCACCCTCGTAGAGCCGGAGGCGCTCTTGGAAGCGCTCGACAGCGACCGTGTTGCGCGGTTCGGTCTCGAGGGGAGGTACCGCGCGCCCTACGACGAGAGGTTGCGGCGCTACGGCAACGACCGCGTCCTGCTGCTCCCGCCCTACAGCTCCTACGACACGCCGTACGGGGACCGCCTCGGCTGGCAGAGCTACCTCGCCACCCTCGACGCGGTCGTGCGTGGTGAGGACGTTTGCTACCAGATCAGGTCGTAGCCGGGTCCATTCAGGTCCACGTGTGGCAGGCTGGAGCCCTGGACGCCGACGCGACGACGGGGCCGTCACTGTTACGTCGTAGGTCGACAGCAACGACCTGACGTGCGGCTCGGATCGCCCACCTGGACGCTCGTCGTGACGGTGTCGCGCGGGTGCCGGTACCGGGCGTCGCCTGCTGGGCTGGTCGACGGGCCCCTCCCCTCTGACTGTGCGCCCACATGCGGTGCGCTTCGCCTACGAGGACCCCGAGGTCGCGGGAACAACGATCCCCCGCGGCGCGCTGATCGGCCTGGCGCTGCTCTCCGCGAACCGCGACCCCGCCCGCTACGACGACCCGGACGTGTTCGACATCCGCCGCGGTGGCCCCCACCTCGCGTTCGGGCACGGCATCCACTTCTGTCTCGGGGCGCCCCTGGCGCGGCTGGAGGGCGCAATCGCCTTCCAGCAGCTGGCCCGCCGCTTCCCCGGCATGCATCTGGCCACCGATCGCGGCGAACTGCGCTGACTCGGCGGACTGCTGATGCGCGGTGTCACCGAGCTCCCGGTCCAGCTCGGGCCGTGAGGTGCGAGCCCCTCGTCCGGCGCGCACGGCTGTCGGACGTGGGGCTCCACCCCGCGGCCGGAACCGGTCGGTGTTGCTCGTCCGCCACGTCGTGGAGCGTGTCGCCCCGACGGAGCGTGTCAGGGGTGGTCTGGGTCGATGTTCTGGTGGAGCCGGAACAGGTTGTCCGGGTCGAGCCGTCGCTTGAGCTCGCGGAGCCGGGCGTAGTTCCCCTCCCCGTGCGCGGCTCGCAGTGTCCGCTGCCCGTCCTCGAGGAAGCCCGGGAAGTTGAGGTACTCGCGGCCGGTCGACAGCGGCTCGAAGGCGTCGATGCAGTCCCGTGTCCAGCGCAGGTTGGCATCGTCGTCGCCCGGCTCGGTCCAGTTGGCCTCGATGCCCAGCAGGAAGGGCGCGCTGCGGTCGCCGTAGGCGGTCGCGTCGGGGGCGACGCGCGACACCGCACCACCGAGGTGCCACAGGTCGAGGGTGGTCAACTGCGATGGACGGTTGCGCTGCCACTCGATGACACGCCCGATCACCTCGTCGGACAACCCGGGCAGGTGGAGCGAACGCCAGTAGTAGCGCATCCCGTCCGGATAATCGGCGTCGAACAGCTGCTGGAGCTCGACGAACGGCACCGGGCCACTGAGGTCGGCGATGGGGTCAGCGAAGTCACGCAGCGGCTGGACGAGCTCCTGGCCGTGGTCGAGGTCGGTGGCCGCACAGGCCACCAGCGTGATGGAGGGTTCGCCCCAGTGCTCCCGGGGGAAATCCTCCTCGGCGGGGACGCTGCCACACTCGACGATCGACGACACCTCGTCGGGCAGCTCGGCGGTCCAGTCGCGGTAGGCGCGCAGGACCTGCTCGGCACGGTCGGCGTGGTACACGACGACGGCGGCGAACACCTCGGGACCCACTGGATGCAGCTGGTAGGTCAGCTCGGTCACGACACCGAAGTTGCCGCCGCCGCCGCGCAGGCCCCACAGCAGGTCGGGATCGCGCTCCTCGTCGACCCGGTGCACCGTGCCGTCGGCGGCGACCAGCGTGGCGGCCACCAGGTTGTCACAGGTCAAGCCGTGCTTGCGGCGCAGCCAGCCGATCCCTCCGCTGAGCGTCAAGCCGCCGACCCCGGTCTTCGACACGACACCACCCGGTGTGGCAAGCCCGTGCTCCTGCGTGGCGGCGTCGAGGTCCGCGAAGGTCGCGCCGCCCCCCGCACGCGCCCGTCGGGATCCGGGGTCCACCTCGACGTGGTTCATGGCCGACAGGTCGATGACGAGCCCGCCGTCGACCCCTGCCGTGCCCGCGACGTTGTGTCCACCGCCGCGGACGGCCAGCAGCAGGTCGTGGTCGACGGCGAACCGCACGGCGGCGCGGACGTCGTCGGTGCTGGCGCAGCGAACGATCGCCGCCGGGCTGCGCGGGGTCATCGCGTTCCACAGGGCGCGTGCCTGGTCGTAGTCGCGATCGCCCTCGCGGATCAGAAATCCCGTGAGGGCGTCTGAGAGCGCGTCCAGCGCGCCGTCGACACGGACTGACTGGCCGTTCACGGTGGTCATGGCGGTCATGGTTCTGCTCCTCGTGAGCTGAATGCGGTCGGCGTCAGACGTCTGGGGGCCGTGTGGACGTCGGGAACGAGGCCGGTACCGGAGTCAGGACCGCGCTCGCTCCCACAAGGTGAAACGGGAGACAGCGAGGAAGCCGAAGCGACCGACCAGGACGGAGCGGCTGTCGTCGCTCACGATCGTCACGCTGGGCAGGTCCGGCGCCCGGGCGAGCCGATCGGCGACCAGTGCCGCGTAGTAGCCACGTCCGCGTGCCGCGGGTCGGACGGTGGACAGCAACAGCACGTTCGTGCCACCGACCACGACCTGGCAGCCGACGGCCACGACCCGGCCACCGACACGTCCGGCGACGAAGCGGAAGCGCTGATCCGCGAGGACCGCCGGGTCGAACAGGGCGCTCGGTACGACTACCTCGGTGAGGGGGAATGCGTCCACCGCGACCGCGCACCACTCGGCCAGCTCACGCTGTGTCGTCACCTGCTCGACCGTGAGGTCCTCGGGCTGTCGTGGCACGACGGGCGCGCCGGGCGGGCGGTACAGCAGCGGCGGGTGGCCTTGCAGCACCCAGCCGCGTCCGGTGAGATCCGGGGTCGGCCACGGGGACCACAGCAGCGCGGCGCCGGTGCCGTCACCGTCGTAGAACTGCTCGAGCCGGTCGACGGTCGAGACGAACGCCTCGTCACGGTGCGGCCCCAGGATGGTCGCGCTGTTGAACAGCCCTGTCGGCCGTCGGAAGTCCACGGCGCTGAACCGGTCATCGCGGTGGACGCGGCCCCCGCCGACCCGCCCGGCCGCCTCCCAGGTCGCGGACAGTGCCTGCACGCCGTGCCGCATGACGGTGTCGTCGTCGGGGGTGTCCGGCTCCCAGCCCGTCTCGAGGACCGGCACGGTCTCGGTGGGCATCGCAGGCTCCGCTGGTCGCGTGATCAGGCCGCCTCGACGGTGGCATGCGCGGTTGCAGGTGGGTCCCGGATCGGTTGCAGTCGGGTTCGCGTCCCGTCGGTGGGTCGGCGTCGGTCCGGGTCATCGGGTCCAGTGATGTTCGAGATCACCGAGACCGGCCTGCTTGCGGCCACTACCCTGTCTGGATGGTGGAAGTGCTCGTGCTGGGGCCGATCAGTGCGCGGGACGATGACGGCTCCATCGTCCTGGGCAGTCACGCGCAGCGGATGCTGCTGGCTGCTCTGGCCCGTGCCCGGGGACAGGCGGTCGCCAGCGAGGAGCTGATCGGGCTGGTGTGGGCAGACGAGCCACCACCCAGCGCGCACAGGACCCTGAAGAGCCACGTCTCACGGCTGCGTCGCGCGCTCCGTGACGACGTGGTCGTCGCACAGCCGCCCGGCTACGCACTGACCGTGCCGCCCGACCGGCTCGACGTGCACCGCTTCGAACACGGAGTGCACACGGCTGGAACGGTTGCAGAGATCGAGGCTGTCCTCGCGCTGTGGCGTGGACGCCCCTACGGCGAGTTCGCCGACCGCGAGCCGTTCGCCGGCGAGGTGGCGAGGCTGGCCGAGCTCCATGCCCAGGCGCGGCTGCATCGGGCCGAGCTGCTGCTCGCCACGGCGCAGGGTGAGAAGGCCGCTGCTGCGTACAAGCAGCTCACCGTCGAGGACGCCCTGCGAGAGTCGGCGTGGATCGGGCTGCTCAGGGCCCTGCATGTGACGGGCCGCCAAGCCGAGGCCGTCGCCGAAGCGCGCAGGTACCGCGAGCTGACGGCAGACGTCGGGCTCGAACCGTCACCCCGGTTCGTCGAAGCTGAGCACGAGGTGTTCACGACCGCGCCTCCGACCGTCACGCCCGGGCCCGCGAGGCCACCGCTACCGGGCCGCCTGTCCAGCATCGTCGGTCGACGACACGACCTCGCGCAGCTGCATGAACTGCTGCGCAGTCGCCGACTCGTCACCCTGACCGGTCCCGGCGGCGTCGGCAAGACGACGCTTGCGATGCAGGCCGCGCGGGAGGTCGCGCCCGACGTCGAGGACGGCGCCTGGATCGTGACGCTCGCCGACATCGCTGACGGGGCCTCGGTCGTGCCGGCGATGAGCCGGGCGGTCGGTGCCCCGGCGACCGAGCCACTGGACCGCTCGCTCGAGCAGTATCTCGCCGGGAAGCAGGCGCTGCTGGTCGTCGACAACGCCGAACACGTCCGCGAGGCCATACGGACGGTCACCTCGCGACTGCTCGCCATCGCGGACGAACTGCGAATTCTGGTGACCAGTCGGCAGCCGCTGGACGTCTCCGGCGAGCTCGTCGTGCCCGTCGACCCGCTGGACCTGGACGCGGCAGCCGAGCTGTTCCGACAGCGCGCACACGACGCCGGTGCCCCGATCCCGAGCGGTCAGGTGGACCTGGCGACCGAAATCTGCGATCGACTGGACCGACTGCCCCTGGCGATCGAGATGGCTGCGGCACGGCTGCGGGGCCTGGGGCTCGTCGACCTCGCCGTCCGGCTCGATGAGCGGCTACAGCTGCTGCACTCGGGGGAGACAGGACGGCACGAGACCCTGGCGACCGTCGTCGCCTGGTCCTACGACCTGCTCGACGTCGACAGAAGGGCACTGCTCGACCAGCTGTCGATCTTCGCCGGCAGCTTCGACCTGGCCGCGGCCGAAGCGGTGTGCGACGCTTCGGATGTGCCGGGTGGGATCGCCGATCTCGTCGACCGGTCGCTCGTACACCGCATCGTCGACGCCGGGCACGCCCGCTTCCACCTCCTCGAGACCGTGCGCACGTTCGCAGCCGAGCGACTCGCCGCCTCCCATGCCCGCCACCAGACCCTCGAACGGTTCGTGCGCTACCACGTCCAGCTCGCAGAGCGCATCGACGAAGGGCTACGCGGACCCGACGAGGGCGACTGGGCCGCGCTGCTCGAAGCGCAGCTGCCCAACCTCGAGGCCGCACACGGCCATGCCCTGCATCTGGGCGACAGCGACGCGCTCGTTCGCCTCGCTGTCGCGCCATACGTCTTCGTCTACCACCGGTTGCGGGCCGACGTCGGCGCGTGGGCGGAGACGGCGCTGCCCACAGCGCAGCAGGTCGATCACCCGCTGACACCGGCCGTCATGGCCGTGGTCGCCCTCAATCGTCTCCTCCGGGGCGACCTCGACGGTGTCGAGGCCCTGCTGGTGGACCTGCCCGACGATCCGGTCGCGCGGCACGCACACGAGGTGCTCGGCGACCTGGAGCTCTACCGCGGCGAACTCGACGCTGCACTGGCGAGCTTCGAGACCGCCGAACGGCTGGCGCGCCGCGTGGACGATTCCTTCACCATGCTGCACAGCCGCATGAGCCAAGCCATGATCACCGGCTACACCGGCCGCGTCGACGAGGGCCTTGAGCTCATCGACGCCGTGCGGCGCGAGGCGTCCGTCACGCGGATTCCGTCCGTCGTCGCCTGGTGCGACTTCGCGGAGGGCGAGCTGCTGGCGGGCTCACAGCCCCAGCGGGCACTCGAACTGGTGGACCGAGCGGTCGAGGCTGCCGACCGGGCCGGCTGGCGAATGGGCGCGGGGGTCGCGCGGCTGACCGCCAGCTCGCTTCGAGCACGCACGGCGGACCCGGCCGACGCCGTGCCGGGCTTCGAGCGACTGATCCGCCACTGGGACCGCGTCGGTGACGAGACCCATCAGTGGACCACCCTTCGCAACCTCGTCGAACTGCTCACCCGACTCGGCGACCACACCTCGGCGGCACGGCTGCTCGGAGCGGTCAGCACGGCCGCCCGACCGACGTTCGGTCCTGAGCAACGGCGGCTCGAGCAGGCGCACGACACACTCCGGTTCCACCTGGGCGAAGCGGCCGATGCACTGTTCGAGGCGGGACGGGACGACGACCTCGCGGCAGCTGTCCAGCTGGGGCTCGCCGCCCTCGCAGGCCTGCGCGGCGCGCAGGCGAGCGAAGCGGGCAGGTGATCCGGATGGATGATCTCGTCCGCTGGTTGTGTCATAGTCGGAGGGTCGCCGCGGGGTCCTGCGGCGGATCGAGACCCGGGGGCAGGTGCCATGGCTGACGTCCTGCTGTTCCATCATGCGCTGGGGCTCACCGACGGAGTCCGGGCCTTCGCTGACGAGATTCAGGCCGCGGGCCACCACGTCACTGTTCCTGATCTCTACGACGGACGGACGTTCGCGAGCATCGAAGCGGGCGTCGCCCACGCCGAGCAGCTCGGCTTCGAGGCGATCATCGCCGACGGTGTCTCGGTGGCCGAAGGCCTGCGAGAGGACCTCGTCTACGCCGGGTTCTCGCTGGGCGTCATGCCGGCACAGTGGTTGGCGCAACGGCGTCCCGGCGCTCGTGGCGCACTGCTCTACCATGCTGCTGTCCCCATCGAGCAGTTCGGTGAGAGCTGGCCCGAGGACGTCCCCCTGCAGATGCACATCATGGTCGATGATCCGTTCGACGACCTCGAGGTCATGGAGGACCTGGCCGTGCGCGGCGGGCAGCTCTACACCTACCCGGGCGCCGCCCACCTGTTCACCGATCGCTCCTTCAGCGACTACGACCCCGATGCGGCCCAGCTGGTCATGCAGCGAACGCAAGACTTCCTCGCTGGACTCGAGTGACGCCGGCGCCTTCGTCCTGACGACCGTGCATCAGCTCAGTGCCGACCGCAGCTGATCGAGGGTGGGTGCTCCCTGCGGGCCGTCGTCGGTGTCGTAGACCCGGCAGGACAGGCCCGTGGGCTCTTCACCGCTCGCGAAGGGATCGGTGCCGTCGACCAGCACGGTCGGTGAACCTGCGAACGCTGTGCGCTCGGCCTCCTCCGGCGTCTCGACCTTGCGGTACTCGACGGTGAAGCCGTACTCGCGGGCAAGCACTCCGAGACGTTCGTCGGCGACCTGCCAGTTCGGGCAGCCGTCGAAGTACACCAGCGTGACCTGCGTCATGTGAACGTCTCCTCGAGGGTGGCTACCGTGACCGTACGGCTTCCACCTCGCTGGAAGGTCAAGACGCTCGAGCCGGATGAGGGAGATCACGATGCGCATCGGACGGCTGGCCGACGCCACGGACGTGAGCACCAAGACACTGCGGTTCTACGAGGCTGAAGGCCTCCTGCCCGAGCCGGCTCGCAGCCCCGCCGGCTACCGGGACTACTCCGAGGAGGCCGCAGACCGCGTCCTGTTCATCAGACGGGCCCAGGCAGCGGGGCTGACCCTGACCCAGATCGGCCAGATCCTCGCCATCCGCGACGACGGACGACCACCCTGTGACCACGTCTCGCACCTGGTCGAGCAGCGCCTCGAGGAGGTCTGCGAGCGGCTCGCCCAGCTCGAACGAACGCGGACCGAGCTGCTGGCGTTACGGGACCGGCTCACCGACCTCGACCCGGCCGACTGCGGCGACGACGACATCTGCGCAGCCATCTCCGCACCACCACGCCGCGTTGCTCGCCGGCCGTGAATCGCTAGGGTCGTGCACATGTCAGACGATGCGATCACCGGTGTGGACGAGCTCGACGCGCGGCTGCGACGGGGTGACCCGGTCATCCTGGACGGGGGCATGGGCACCGAGCTCGAGGCCCGTGGCGTGCCGATGAACCGCGATGCGTGGAGCGCCGTCGCCAACCTCGAACACGCCGACACCGTCGAGCAGGCGCACGTCGACTTCCTGACGGCCGGTGCCGACGTGGTGATCGCCAACACCTTCCCCGCCGGGCTGTTCGCACTCGAAGCCGCGGGTCTGGGCGAGTCCTTCGAGGACGTCAACCGTCGAGCCGTGCACGCCGCGCTGCGAGCGCGCGAGCGCGCGGCACCCGACCGTCCCGTCGCCGTGGCCGGCTCGATCTCGCCGATGTCGGCAGGCGCGGACATCCACGTGGCCGAACGGTCGCGACAGGAGCTGCTCGCCGCCTACCGACGGCAGGCGACGGTGCTCGCCGACGCCGGCGCGGACTTCATCGTCACCGAGATGATCCAGTCGGTGCAGTGGCACGGCCCGGCCGTCGAGGCCGCCGTGGAGACCGACCTGCCCGTCTGGCTGGGGGTGTCGGCCGGCCCCATCAGCGAAGGCGGCAGCGTGCCGCCGCTCAACTTCGCCGAGGAGTCACTCGACCAGCTGGTCGCCAGCCTGGTCGAGCTGCCGGTGCGCGCCGTCGCGGTCATGCACACCGACATCGACGACGTCGATGGCGCACTCGACGTGGTGCAACGCAGGTGGTCGGGCCCGCTCGCGGCCTATCCACATCACGGGGAGTACCACCCACCGTCGTGGACGTTCTACGACCTGGCTCCGCAGGAGCTGGTCAGGCGGGCCCAGATCTGGACCGATCGGGGAGTCGCGGCGCTCGGCGGCTGCTGCGGCATCCGCCCACGCCACATCCAGCAGCTGCACGACGCGCTGCGAGGCGACGACTAGGAGCGACGCCGCAGACGCCGGTAGCCCCGCTTCGCAGCGTCCGTTCCCTCCTTGGCGAGCCTGCGGCCCTCATCGACGCCGTCTCGGACCACGTCCCGCGGCATCGCGTCCACCTTCGTCTCCCGAGGGACGATCAGCCAGAGGGCGAGGTAGAGCACCACCCCACTTCCGCCGAAGACGGCGAGCAGGATGAAGACGATCCGCACGATCGTCGTGTCGATGCCGAAGTGCGTTGCGAGACCGCCACAGACGCCTGCGACCAGCCGGTCGGTCTCGCTGCGGGTCAGCCTGGGTGCCTCTGGCATGTGCGCCTCCTCACGACGGCTACGGACGTTGGCCACCACCGACGGCCCGCGGACACGGTACGCACTGGCTGCAGGTGTCGGGTACCGCGGCGGGGACCGGTGACGCCAGGCGGGGGCCGCCGACGCGTGCACCGCCGCCGTCCCCGTCGACCTGCGCGTGGACGTCAACCATCCGACGGCTCGGCTACCCAGCGACCGTCACGCATGATCGTGCGGCCCTCGATCTCGGCGGGGGTCCGCCACGCCTGGACCCGTCCGGGCACCACCCGGACGTAGCCTGCCTCAGGCTGCGTGCGCGGATCGTGGCCCGCTGCCGCCGCCACTGCGTCCGCCTGGCTGTCGGGCAGCCGCTCGGGCAGATCGACCTCGCCGTCGACGACCACCACGTCGCGGGTGTGGCCGAGCGCGAGTCGGACCTCGCCACCGGCAGCGAGGTTGCGGTACGTCGGGCTGCGTCGCGGCGTCGCGAGCAGCAGCTCCTGCCCGGTCCAGTGGAACGAGAGCGGCACGAGCCAGGGACGTCCGTCGTCGGCCGTGGCGATCCACAGGTCCCGGTCACCGTCGAGCCGCTCGAGTGCGTCGCGGACTCGCTGGCCCGGTTCTCGGACTCCCTCGCCTGCAGCCACGTGGCGTCCCCTTCCGCGAGCAGGTTCTCGTCCGGGACGGGAGAAGCGCTGGCGGTCCCGAAGCGCCGCCAATCGTCGCAGACCGGCGGTTCGACGACCAGCGGTTCACCGTCGAGACGGCGCCCGTCGGTCAGTCCAGGGTTTCCCGGGTCTTGCCACCATCGGGTCGGTGGTCGGCCGCGACGGCACCCGGCTCCCAGCCGCGTGGCAGCGCGCGTGTCGCCGGAAACAGCAGGTCGATGAACCTCTCCGCGGTCGGCTGGGGTTCGTGGTTGGCCAGTCCCGGCCGCTCGTTCGCCTCGATCAGCACGTGCGTCGGTTCGGTCACGTCCGGCACCAGGAGATCGAGGCCGACCACCGGGATGTCCAGCACCCGGCTCGCGTGGACGGCCGCCTCGGCCAGTGAGGGGTGGAGCTGCTCGGTGACGTCGTGGATGGTGCCCCCCGTGTGGAGGTTGGCGGTGCGCCGGACCTCCAGGTCCTCTCCCGCCGGGAGCACGTCGTCGAGGTCCCAGCCGGCGGCCATGACCGTCCGGGTGGTGTTGCCGTCGAGGGGGATCTGCGACTCTCCCCCGGTCGCGGCCGCGCGCCGGCGCGAGGTCGAGGAGATCAGCTCGCGGATGGTGTGCTCGCCGGTCCCGGTCACCATGGCAGGCAGCCGCACGGCCGCGGCGACGACCTCGTGGTCGATGACCACCACCCGCAGGTCGCGACCGGCGACCTGTTCCTCGATGACCACGTCCGGGCAGTACCGCTCCGCCAGCGCGACCGCGTCGGTCAGGTCCTGCGGGGTGGCGACACCGACGGTCACACCCTGGCCCTGTTCACCTCGGGCGGGCTTGACCACCACCTCGCCGTGTGCCTCGAGGAACTCACGGTCGGCGTCGTCATGGCTGGCGACCCGCCCGTCGGGAACCGACAGGCCGGCATCAGCCAGGAGCCGGCGCGTCAGGCGCTTGTCGTCGCACTTGGTCATCGCCACAGCGGTGGTCAGCTCGCTCAGTGACTCGCGGGTCTGGACCGTCCGACCCCCGTGGGAGAGCTCGAGCAGTCCGGACTCGGCATCCACGATGCGGATGCTGATGCCCCGTCGACGCGCCTCGTCGGCGATCAGCCGTGCGTAGGGGTTGAGATCGTCGATGGCCTCTGCCGGGACGGCTGCGAAGTACCGCTCGTTGATCGGGTTCTTGCGCTTGACGCAGTAGACCGGCACCCGCTCGAAGCCGAGGTTCTCGTACAGCCCGATCGCGGGGTCGTTGTCGTGCACCACCGACAGGTCGAGGTAGGCCCGGCCACGCGCCTGGAACCGCTCGGCAAGGGCGCGGACGAGCGCCCGCCCGACGCCAGGGCGCGGCGTCTGCGGGTCCACCGCCAGGCACCACAGGCTGGTGCCGCCCTCCGGGTCGTTGAAGGCGCGCTCGTGGTCGACGCCGGTCACGGTGCCCACCACCTCGCCGGTCTCCACGTCCTCGGCGACGAGATAGATGAACGTGGTGGTGCGCTGGTTCGCCCAGATCGTCTGGCTCGGTGCCGTCACCATCCCCGAAGCGGTGTAGATGCGGTTGATGGCGTCGGCATCCGCCTGGTCACGCAGGTCACGGACGATCACCCCCTTGTTCGGCGTGCCGGGCCGGTGCTGGTGCAGCCACAGCCGGTAGGTGTGGCTCGGATCGATGAACAGCTCCTGCGGCGCCTTGCTGACCAGGACGTGGGGCTCGCGGACGTACAGGCACACGTCGCGCCGACCCGGCTCCTCCCTGCTGACCTCCCGGATCAGGTCCTGATGATCTCCGAAGGTCTGGCCGAAGATCAGGCGTCCCCAGCCGCATTCGAGGGCCACGTTGGGATGCACCTCGTCGCCGAGGTGGGACGGGCGTGCGTCCCAGGAGCGTGTCGACAGCCCCTCGTCCAGCGCCGGCTTCGCAGCCGCACGCGAGGCCAGACGCTCCGGATCGTTGTCCGGGCTGCGTCCCTGGGCCATCGTCAGCTCCTGAGCGCAGTGGGGGGCGCGGTCACGGTGCGATCTGGTGCGACTGGAGCCACAGCTCGAGCAGGCCCAGCTGCCACAGCTTGTTGCCTCGCAGGGCCGTCAGCTCCTCGTTCGGCGCCGCGAGCAGGCGATCGACGTACGCCGGCTCGAACAGTGCGCGCTCGCGGGCCTCCGGAGCGCCCAGGGCGTCGCGGACCAGGTCGAGGTACGGGCCCTCAAGGTACTTCAGGGCAGGCACCGGGAAGTACCCCTTCGGCCGGTCGATGACCTCGTCGGGGATCACCCGCCGGGCCGCCTCCTTGAGGACACCCTTGCCCTCCTGGGCGAGCTTGAGCTCGGGCGGCACCCTGGCCGCCACCTCGAGGACCTCGTGGTCGAGGAACGGCACCCGCGCCTCGAGCCCTGCGGCCATGGTCATGTTGTCCACGCGCTTGACGGGATCGTCGACCAGCATGATCTGGCTGTCGAGCCGCAGCGCCATGTCGGTCGCGGTCTCCGCGCCGTCGCGCAGGAAGTGCCGTTCGACGAAGGACCGGGAGACGTCCTCCTCGAGGCGGTGCTCGGGCCGCAGGACCTCGGCCATCTCCGCGTGCGGCCGGTCGAAGAAGGCAGCCTGATAGCGGTCGACGGCCTGCCGTACGAGCTCCTCGCGTCGCACGTCGGGGCCGAGCTCGTCGGACAGCGCCTGCATCGGCGGGTACCAGTGGTAGCCGCCGAAGACCTCGTCGGCGCCCTGCCCGGACTGCACGACCTTGACGTGCCGGGCGACCTCCTGGCTGAGCAGGTAGAACGCGACCGCGTCGTGGCTGACCATCGGCTCGCTCATGGCGTGCACGGCATCGTGCAGCGCCGGCAGCATCCGCTCGGTCCCGATGCGGATCTTGTGGTGCTCGGTACCGAACTCGCGGGCGACGACGTCTGAGTACTTGAACTCGTCGCCCTCCTCGCCGCCGACCGATTCGAACCCGATCGAGAAGGTGTTGACCCCGGTCTGGCCGGCCTCGGCCAGCAGCCCGACCACCATCGACGAGTCGAGCCCACCGGACAACAGCACGCCGACGGGCACGTCGGCGACCGTGCGCCAGTCGACCGCTGCCCGCATCGCGTCGAGCACCGCCTCCTCCCAGTCCCGCTCGGTCCAGTCGGCCTTGTCGGGGTCGCGGGTGAAGTCCGGTCGCCAGTACTCGGTGTCGGTGGTGGCCCCGTCGGGCTCGATCACGCGGATGGTCGCCGGCGGCAGCTTGCGCACCCCGTTGAGGATGGTGTGCGGCGCGGGGACCACCGCGTGGAAGCTGAGGTAGTGGTGCAGTGCGACGGCGTCGATCGAGGTGTCGAGGTC